>JBAUZZ010000545.1:0-3247 GCA_049585495.1 Chthoniobacterales bacterium
CATGGCCGATCACCATGATCTGGACCTTGAACGGCAACACCTGGTTACTCATCAGACGCCGCATCCGATCGCGGTGCTTGTCCAGGCCAACTTCGGATTGCAGGCTCGGGTTCTGCGGATCCAAATTGGAAAGCAGTTTGGAGAAGCGTTCTTCCTCGTGTCGGATCTCGCCTTCAACCGATAACGGCTGCATGTTCACTACCACGCGCAGGTTCGGAATCGTGAGGTGAAAAAACGGCTCCATGGTCTTCGCCCAAGTCGCGCGCGGCATCGTCTTAAAGACCCAGACTCCGAAATAATGACCGTCCAGGAAAAAGCCGTGATCAGGCTCGGCCCGAGGTGCGATCTCCGAAAATCTGCAGAGATCCTCGACCGTCCTAAGCCAATCGATTTCATCCCCTTTCTGCTTTAGAACTCGGGCCTGGCCCGGGGACCAAAAACGCAGCATCTCACCATAGTGACCCGGGTTATCCAGGCCGCGTACGCTGCCGCCGTAAGAGGCAAGCAGCAGATTGAAGAACTGTTCCCGCTGCTCGAACGAACGTCTTAAAACCTTAAAGACATCCTCGAATCCGCGAGCCCTGCGACCTGAATCGGTCACAAATCTGGGAAGCTGGCTCGAGAGAGAAAGGCGCACTTGGGTGTGGATCAATGTCCCCTCCTCCATCCTGCCCTGGAAGCGGCTGACAAGCTCTTCCCTGACGCTCGTGCAAATATCGATCTGGCTATTGCGCCTGCTAGCATCTTTGAAGCGCGCCAACGGCCCAGCGAAATCGCTTGAGGTGTAAAACTGAAGCTGGAGCCTTTCGTCCGCATTCAGGCAGCCCAGCATTAAGCGTAGGTCGCTCTCCAGGTCCATGAATGCCTGGTCGTCACTGGCAGACAGGTCTGGAAACAGCGCAGCGTAGCCTTTGGCGAGCACGCTACCCCGCCCGAGATCACCAAACAGCATGTAATCATCAACGAGGTAACCGTTCGGGATCAGGTTCATAACTAGAGCTAGAGAATTGGCTAGGGTGAGGCGGCCTCCGATCCTGGACCCAGAATTGCGGAGGTGACTCAAGCAACCCCGCCTTGTAGAGACGAACTCTCAGACGCCATAAGGCAAAGGCCAGCAGATCGAGCGAGTAGCTCGGGGGCTTGCCATTGACAAAAAGCTGCACGTAAACCGCCACCAACATTAACGGCAAGAGGCTTAGGCCGGCGCTCAAGTACCAATCGAGGCCGGCAGCGTCACAAATCCGAAACACCGCAACGAACGCAGCAACGCCACACACCAAAAGCACCACTGACCGGCCCTCGAAGATCCACAACGAGGGTTTCCCTTCACGGGCGTTATCGTTCGGCCTCAGCTCCAGCATCGCTAGTTAACCGCTCCAGGCTGGATAGTAACGTTGGCCCCGCCGGCTGCGAAAAACGCTATAGCTATCAGCCAGGCCAAGCCGCCGATAGCGGCAATGACAGGCGAGGTTTTCACTCCGCTCAGATGGCGTTCCGAAAGCGCCGACACTGCCGCGCCGATCAGTCCGCCAAATACGGCCACCAGTCCGATATTTTGGATGATGCCAGCGGCAGTCCCGAGCGCTTGCCCCAGAGTGGCCAACATCGTAAAAACAACATAACTTTGCGTAAATGACATAAGGATTCCAAAGATTATGGAATCATTATTTCAATATTTTAAAACAACATGACAAGAATCTTTTTGATTATGTCGCATTTTTTTGGGGACTTCTGCTTCCCTTTGGCCTGCCTGGCTTCCTTGGCCTCCCAGGCTTTCCTCGCCGCTTCGATCCCTTCGGGTAAATCCGAGGCCGGCCCCGCCTGCGTGGGCGGCCAAGCTTTTTGCGCGGCTTGCTCCGCACCTCGCTAATGTAAGACGTCAAAGAAATGGTGCCGCTGGCGACCTTTTCCATCAGTTGCCCAATCAGCACCGCTAGCAGACGGCCCGGCCCACGGCGTTCCGAGCGACTGACTGTCACCGGATGGACCCCTAAGAGTTTCGCAAGATCTTTGCTTTGAAGGCCCTGTGATTCCCGCCAACGCTTAATGTCTTTGCCATCCATCGCTTTTTTGAAAGCGATGAGCATAGAGACAAGCACACCCGCCTAAAAGCTGTTTAAAAAACAGCCAAATAGGCACTTATAACTAATAGAGTTAAGGCGCGATTACTATTAAATATGATAAATAATCAGAGGAACATAGCGATACGCTAATTGACTTGATCGATCAATGAGCCAAAACAGCGCAATGAATTGAAAGCCTAAATCACAGAATAGAAAACCTTGGCCGACTTGCTCAAAAACTCGGCCAGGTACTGCTGGCGCAACCTCGGTCTACATCAACTTCCTCCTTTGGTTCGCCTCTGTGATCCCCTCGACGACCGCGATTTCACTATCACGCACCGGCGGATGGCAAGCAAAAAATGTTTACTTCTTTTACCAATGCTTGTCCTGAATGTTTTCTTACGCGTATAGAGTACGTAACATAAAGCTATCATGTTGCATCTACGTTGGGCAAGATGAAGATCCGGTGCTTTTGGGGGGACAACCCCAGGCCGCGGAACCACCGGCTTGCGGAGTTTTCCTGCTCGAGCCAGGCAAGCTGCCTCTCCCTTCTTTCCTGTACGGGAACCATGGTTCCCGTAACACCCTCCTTTTTTCGTACCTCGGCCAGGAGTCCTCGGGGGAAAACCACGGCGCTCTAGTCTGTCAAGGATAAAGCGCTTCTGGCATAAAGCCGCTAAAGCTTTTTATTTCGGGTCGCTCCAGCGATTCCGCTGGACCCCTGACCGATTGCTTGTCCGCCGTGGTCGCGGACTCGAACTCGAGGTCCGCTCCCGGTCGAAATATGCAACAGAATCCCATGAAAGCGGCACAAGGCGGTGGGTGCTGCAGTTCCCTCTCCCCCACCCCGCCGAAAAGGCGGGCTTTCCTAGTGGATCGTTGTCTGAGCGCATTAGGGTCAGAAACGCTTGCACCCAGTTCTTGATGCTCTCAAAAAACCGGAGGTCGCGACTGTACTACTTTTGAGACTCGCGATCGGACATTAGTCCATGTGCGCCAACATCTTTGGTCCACCAGTTTTGAGAAACCGGATAACCAGAAAACCGGCCACCGTCAGAAAAATAATGTTCAGCACGGTCGTGTAGTTGAAGGAGATTGAGGCTTCGCCGATCTGAGCTTTTCGTTCTTGCGGAATTAATCCGAGAATTCGAAATACAGACTCGATGATTAAAGCAGCCGCGGCC
>JBAUZZ010000546.1:0-17247 GCA_049585495.1 Chthoniobacterales bacterium
GCCCGGATGGTGGCAATGAAGAACGCCACCGACAATGCCAAGGAACTGGTAAAGAATCTTACCCTGGAATACAACAAGATCCGCCAAGCCGGTATCACTACGGAACTTCTCGAAATTACTACTGCGCAACTCGCGCTGGAATAAGCTAGCATGAACCAAGGAACTATTGTCCAAGTCATTGGTCCCGTCGTTGACGCCGATTTCAGCGAGGCTCCAGAACTACCCAAAATTTATGGCGCTCTCGAGGTTGACCTCGAGCTGGACGGCACCAAGAAAAAGCTTGTTCTCGAGGTTCAACAGCAGCTGAGTGACAACCGAGTTCGGGCGATTGCGATGTCTTCGACCGAGGGCCTGAAGCGGGGAATGCCGATCACCGCTACGGGGGAGGGGATTTCAGTTCCGGTGGGTGAAGGAGTGCTTGGCCGGGTTTTCAACGTCATCGGCGAGGCGGTCGACGAGCGCGGTCCGGTAAAATATGAGAAACGTTATCCGATTCATCGCCCGGCGCCTTCGTTGCTCGAACAGGATACAAAGGCCAGCGTCCTCGAAACCGGGATCAAGGTTATTGACCTGATCTGTCCGTTTTCCAAAGGTGGCAAGGTGGGCGCCTTCGGCGGTGCCGGCGTGGGCAAGACGGTGGTGATTATGGAGTTGATCAACAACATTGCCAAAGGCCACGGAGGGTTTTCTGTCTTCGCCGGCGTTGGCGAGAGAACCCGGGAGGGGAACGATCTTTATAACGAGATGTCCGAAGCCGGAGTGATTGACCAGAAAGATCTGAGCAAGTCCAAGGTCGCCCTGGTCTACGGTCAGATGAATGAACCGCCCGGAGCCCGGCTCCGCGTAGCGTTAAGTGCGCTATCAATAGCGGAATATTTTCGAGACGAAAAAAACCAGGACGTGTTGCTCTTTATCGACAATATTTTCCGGTTCTCTCAGGCTGGATCAGAAGTCTCGGCGTTACTAGGCAGGATTCCATCAGCCGTTGGTTACCAGCCGACGCTGGCGGCTGAAATGGGTGACCTTCAGGAACGAATTACCTCGACGAATAAAGGTTCCATTACCTCATTCCAGGCGGTTTACGTACCGGCTGATGACTTAACTGACCCTGCACCTGCTAATACTTTTGCGCACCTGGACTCGACCATCGTGCTGGACCGTGCGATCTCAGAACTCGGCATCTATCCGGCGGTCGATCCGCTAGCTTCGACCTCGAAGGCCCTAGCTCCTGAGTTTACCGGGCAAGAACATTACGACGTTGCTCGCGGCGTTCAGCGAGTACTGCAGCGCTATAAAGACCTGCAGGATATTATTTCCATCCTCGGGATGGACGAGCTGAGTCCGGAGGATAAGCTTACCGTTTATCGGGCTCGCAAGATGCAGCGGTTTCTCAGCCAGCCGTTCCACGTGGCTGAAGTCTTTACCGGCAAGGCCGGTAAGTATGTCTCGATCGCCGAAACAATCCGCGGTTTTAAAGAAATTCTTGAGGGAAAACACGACGATGTGCCCGAACAAAATTTCTACATGAGGGGTGGGATCGAAGAAATTCGCCAAACCGAGGAGTGAGTCGCGATGGCGAAACTGAAGCTCGAGATTGTTACACCTGAAGAGAAGGCCTATTCTGATGACGTCGATATGGTTGTGATTCCTGGCGTTGAAGGGGAATTGGGCGTCCTCCCGATGCATGTGCCGCTCATGACACAGCTTTTGGCAGGACCGCTCCGCATCTTGAAAGACGGTAAGCAGTCTGAGCTTGTCATCGGCAATGGTTTTGCCGAAGTCACGCAGACGACCGTATCGATTTTGACCGATATGGCGATCGAAGAGCAGGCTATCGACGAGGCGGCTGCAGAAGAGGCACTCAGGCGAGCTGAAACGGCTCTGAAAGACAAGTCTCTTCAGGGCGAGGATTTGGCTGAGGTGGAAGCAGCTTTAGCACGATCGCTCGCGCAACTGCGCGCTAAACGGCGCCGGCGTGGTGGGTAGGACGTGTCTCGTATCTCGTATCTCGTTTCTCGTATCTCGTTTCTCGTGTCTCGGATGGGACCAAGTACCTGGCGAAACCTGAAGACATATTCGCCAAGCCAAATCCGCAGGGAAAATCGCGACACGTTTTAACTAACTGATCGCCGTTTCGAGACACGAAAACGAGACACGAAAACGAGAGACGAAAAACGAGAAACGAGAAGCGAGACACGAGAAACGTTCAGGCCCTATTCATCCAACTTTCGCTCAATCGAACCGCCCTGGTTCATCCGCCGCAGCACGATCGTATAACGCGCCCGGAGACGCGGACTGGGATTGTGTGGATCCCAGCCACGGGGATAAGGAAGGATCGCCGCTAACATGGCGCACTGGGGTCGATTCAACTCTTTCGCGGAAACATGATAGTAATGTTCGGCTCCTTCTTCGATCCCGTAAACGCCATCACCGAGTTCAATTACGTTCACATAGAGTTCGAGAATGCGCTGTTTTGAGAGCAGATGCTCCATTAGAAAGGTGTAGTAGGCTTCAATTCCTTTGCGAATCCAAGATCGGCCCTCCCAAAGAAAGAGAGAGCGGGCACACTGCATACTGATGGTCGACACGCCGCGGACCGGTTGGCTACGCCGCTTTGCCCGCTCAACTGCTTCCTCGACCTCGATCCAGTCAAATCCGTCGTGGTTGAAGAAGCGGCTGTCCTCCATTTGCCAGACCGCATCCAGGAAATCCTTGGGGACATCTCGCAAGGAAATCCAGCGGTAGCGAATGTCGCCGTGATACTTCTTGGAAAACGATCCTTCGAGTTTGCGAACCACCATCAGAGTTGTCACTGGTGGATCAAAAAATCGGACGAACAGGACTTCTACAACCGGACCAACAAAAACGATGAAAAAGACCAAAAGCAAAAGGCGAACCCAAAAATTACGAAGTTGGCGAGCCACAGAAATCCTCCGCTCTACTCGAATCGAATCCTCACCGAGCGTTCATGGGCGTCCAGTTGTTCCACTTTGCTGAACTGCAGCAGAACCGAAAGTGATTTTTCGAGGGCGGCTCGATCGTAATGAACAATGCTCGTCCTTCGCTGGAACTGATCAACCGTCAGACCGCCAAAGGCTTTACCAGCTCCCCCGGTGGGTAGCTCGTGGCTCGGTCCAGCGAGAAAATCGCCGGCTGCCACCGGCGAGTATTCGCCGAGGAAAATGGCGCCTGCGGTGGTGATTTCGTCCCCGACCTCGTTCGCGGATTCCATCACGATGGCGAGATGTTCTGGCGAGAAACTGTTTGCGACCTCGATAGCTTGCCTGCGGTCCCTCACGATCACGACAAATGCATTTTGTTCCAGAACCGGCTCCAGAAAGGATTTCCGTGTCAGGTCCTTCAGTTGTCCTTGGATCTCCAGTCGCACTGCCTCCGCCAGCTTTTCCTCGGTTGTTACGAGACCGACAACACTGCCAGGCCCATGTTCAGCTTGCGCAAGCAGATCAGCCGCGACCCAGGCGGGATTTGCCGTATGATCGGCGAGCACGAGAATCTCGCTGGGACCAGGTAAAAGATCGACCGCGACGTATCCGAAGACTTGGCGCTTGGCTTCGACCACGTAGGCATTGCCAGGGCCGAACACCTTAGTCACTGGCCGGATTGATTCTGTGCCAAACGCCAGCGCCCCGATCGCCTGGGTCCCTCCAATCTTGTAGATCTCGGTCGCCCCTGCGATCTGGAGCGCGCACAGCAGGTCCGGATTCATTATTTTCTGTGAACCAACCGGCGAGGTTACGACGATCTCGGGCAGGCCAATCGCGCTCGCCAGCGAGACCGTCATAATTGCCGAAGAAACGAGGGGAGCCGTACCCGCAGGAACGTAAATTCCGATTCGCTGGAACGGGTCGAAGCGTTCGCCGACCCTGGCGCCCTGGGCGTTCTCACTCATCCAGCCTGTTCGGCGACTACGTCGTGCAAACTCCTGCACGTTTTGCTTGGATGTCTCCAACGCGTTTCGAACTAGCGGATCCAAGCGGCCAAGTGCTTGAGCCATCTCGGCTGCGTTCACTCGTAGCTCGGATCGCTCCAGGTCGACCTGATCGAACCGTTTGGAGAGCTCCAGCAATGCTCGATCTCCGTTTCGCCGCACATCCGTCAGGATAGCTGTCACTTGCTGAATGAGCTCCGCCGCCGGGAGATAACGGCGATTCAGAAGGTGTTTCCACTCTTCGAATCTCTCCGATCGGAGGTCGATGACTTGCATGTGCGCGCAATCTTCCACCGCATCACAAGCCGTCGCAAGTGACACAGGTATCCTGCCTCGCCCAAACCAGTCGTTGATTTCGCATCGCTTCCGTGGGTATCGTCTCCCTTTGTAACCACTGGACCAAAGAGTTTTGCAATCACTGAGTCGACTACTCCGCTTCGCCGGGTCCGCGAGGCGTTGCAAAAAGTTTTGGCCTGATACCTCTCGCCGGCCCGGTTTTCCCCGATGAACAAAGCGCTGATCCGCACATTGCAGGCAGTCTTCACGATCGCGATTCTCATCTGGGTATTTCACGATCCGCAGAAGCGTGCGCAGATGGCGGCAGCTGTTGGGAAGGCCGATGTCCGCTGGTTATTAATCGGATTGCCGGTCGCGTTTGTTGGTGAGATCGCCAATATCACCCGGTGGCAGATCCTCATGCGGGTTCAGGGGATGCAGATGAGTTGGCGGAGGGGAACGATGCTTTTCTTCGTTGGCTTATTTTTTAACCTCTTCATGCCTGGGTATACCGGTGGCGATTTCGCCCGGATGTATTATCTGATGCGAGAATTTCCAGATAAAAAGAAAGAAGCAATCCTTACGATCGTCATGGATCGCCTGATCGGTGTTCTCGTGCTTATGATCACAGCGGTGCTCACCACAACCATTCGGTGGAACTGGCTCCAAAAGACGCCGGAGGTCTCTGTGCTTCTCTGGGTGCTGATTTCAATGCTGGTCGGTTTTGCGATCCTTACCGTTGGCTCATTTCTGGTCAGTGGTCTCAAACTAGCGAATAGATTACCGCGCCACACGCCGTTCCGAGACCGCTTGATAGAGACGTCCGACGCCTACCGACTGTTTGCCAAATCAAAGTGGTCGCTGTTCTGGGCGTTTCTGCTGTCCTTTCCTGTTCTATTCTCTTTTTACGGTGCGTTTTATTGTGCAGCGCGAGCTTATAACGCCGGTGTTTCTCTTCTCGATATGTTCACAATCATGCCCATCGTGACGGCGATCATCTCACTTCCTATCACGCCTAGCGGAATCGGGTTCCGGGAAACGCTGATCGAGATCTTGTTGAGAGATCTGGCCAACGTGCCGAACGAAGTCGGCGTCCTGATCTCACTGGTTGGCTTTGCGTACTTCGTTCTCTTCGGAGTTGTCGGCGGGATCATCTATCTATTTTACGCGCCCAAGCGCCATGCCCGCTGGCGGGACATGCAGAGCGAAGTCTCCCGGGCGCATGAATATTCTGAGTAGAGTTTGGAGTCTATTACGATGGAATTTTTATTGGGTCATTCTCCGGATCCGGACGACGCATTCATGTTTTATGCATTGGCAGCGCATAAAATCGATACCAGGGGGCATCGGTTCCAACACATCTTGCAGGATATTGAGACGCTGAATCAACGAGCGCTCCAGGGAGAACTACATATTTCTGCGGTTTCGATTCACGCTTATGCCTACCTGACCGACCGTTATGCGTTGCTGCCGTGCGGAGCGAGCATGGGTGACGGTTACGGCCCGATGCTAGTGACGAAGGAGAAAGCGCCGGCAGAACTGGACGCCATTCGTGCCTGGTTAAAGACAAAGACTCTGGCGGTGCCCGGCCTGAAGACAAGCGCATACCTCGCGCTCAGCTTGTTCGCAGGAAAACTGCCCACCGCGGTTGTACCGTTTGACGAGATTTTCGATTTTCTTAAGGCAGGCCGGGCGGATGTCGGTCTTATCATCCACGAGGGACAGCTTACCTATCTGGACGAGGGATTTCGGCTTGTGCTCGATCTCGGTTCGTGGTGGAAGACTGCGACGGGGTTGCCGCTTCCACTAGGGGGGAATGTGATCCGCAAAGATATCCCGCCCAGAATCTGCAAAGAAGTCGCGGAAATCCTCAAGGAGAGCATTGACTATGGCCTTAGAAATCGCCGGGCCGGAATCGAACATTCAATGCCGCTGGCGCGCGGGCTGGATCTGGCGCGGGCAGACCGGTTTATCGGAATGTACGTGAACGAATTCACGCGCGATTATGGGAAAATCGGCCGCCAAGCCATCGACAGATTTCTCCGAGAGGCGAGCGACCGCGAGCTGATCCCCAAGCCCGTCGCGTTGGAATTTGTCGAGTGACTGCGGCGGCTCAGCAGGAGCTTCGCCCTACCGCTGACGGTCGCGCAGGACGGCATCGGTAGGGCGATCCGCTAAGGCGGAGAGCCGCATTCCGGGTGAGGGGCTATTACCGTCGGAAAAAGAGGTTTTGAGCCTCGTGCTGCTCCGGCGGGCATGGAGCGTTGATTGGCACGTCAGTGGCAGAGGCGCTCGGTACGATAAGTTGGTTGGCGACAAGAAACTCTTCCACCTCCTCACCGCTAACGTCAGCAAGCATAACGCCATTGATTTCAACGCATGGCGAGAGCGGTTGACCACTCTTCTGCTCCATCTCCCAGCGGAACGCCGGGTTCTGGATGATATCCTTTTCTTCGTACGACAGATTGTATTTTCTTAGCACAGCGCGTACGCCGTTACTCCAGCCGCACGATGTTTTCAGATAAGCAACGATTTGCGGTTTATCCATAAAAAGTACCAGTATCTTTCTACAAAAGCAGCTACCCGGCAACCGCCGGGCGCCTTGGTTTTAGTGCGATCCACTCAGCGTTTGCGATCGCCTGGGCGGTATTCCTCTTCGGCTGCCTGGAACGCCTGCTCCAATCCGACCATATCCTCTCCGGGGCGGAGACTGTCAAAGGCTTCGGTCTCGCGACGCAGTTCGTCATCGGAATAATGCGCAGCCTTGATCGAGAGCCCGATCCGCCGCTCAGCCTTATCAACTTTGATGACGCGGGCTTCAACTTCCTGGCCGACCTTGAGCACATCTTTAACTTTTGCCACATGCTCTTCGCTTAACTGCGAGATATGGACCAAGCCATCGATATCGTCCTGTAGCTGGACGAAAGCCCCAAAGCTGGCCAGCTTCGTCACCTTCCCGTGGACAAGATCGCCGATCTTGTACTTCTGGTCGATCTCCTTCCAGGGATCGGATTCAAGTTGTTTGACTCCAAGGCTGATGCGTTGATTGACTTTATCGATATCCAGGACGACGGCTTCGACTTCGTCGTTCTTCTTGAGGATTTCGCTCGGGTGATTGATCTTCCGGGTCCAACTCAGGTCTGAGACATGGATCATCCCGTCAATGCCTTCCTCGAGTTCTACAAAGGCGCCATAGGCGGTCATGTTCCGGATCTTGCCCTTGACCTTTGACCCAAGAACATATTTCTGTTCGATCGCATCCCACGGGTTCGGTTCGAGTTGGCGGACACCAAGAGAAATCTTCTGCTCCTCTTTGTTAACGCCAAGCACGACGGCTTCAATTTGTTGCCCTTGGGAAAGAACGTCGGAAGGACGAGTGATGCGTTTCGTCCAGGATAGCTCCGACACGTGGATCAAGCCTTCGACACCTTCTTCGATTTCGACGAACGCCCCGTAGGGCACGAGATTCGTAACTCTGCCACGCACCGTAGCGCCGACCGGGAACCGTTCCTCGATTTTGTCCCACGGATTGCGCTGTGTCTGCTTCAGCCCAAGCGACACGCGCTCCTTTTCTCTGTTGATGTCAAGAACGACGACCTCGATTTCCTGACCGATCTTAAGTAGCTCACTTGGGTGCGTTAATCGGCCCCAGGTCATGTCGGTGATATGCAACAGTCCATCCATTCCATCCAGGTCTATAAAGGCGCCGAAATCGGTAAGGTTCTTGACCGAGCCTCTGACGGTATCTCCGACTTTTACACTTTCCAAAAATTTGGTACGCTTCTCTGCACGCTCCTGTTCGATGATTTCGCGTCGGCTGAGGACTACATTCTTCCGTTCGTCGTTGATCTTAACGATCTTAAAGTCGTAGGTGTTTCCGACAAATTGTTGCAGATCCTTTGGCGGAACGATGTCGATCTGGGAGCCGGGCAGAAACGCTTCGACGCCGATATTAACGGTGAGGCCCCCCTTAACCACGGCCTTAACCTTGCCTTTGATCAATCCGTCACCCTGAAAGACTTTGACGATCTTGTCCCAGTTCTGCTTATGCGCGGCCTTTTCCTTCGACAGAACGACCATCCCGTCCTCGTTCTCGAGGCGTTCCAGCAGCACCTCGACTTCATCTCCGACCTCAACGTGGTCGATGTCATCAAATTCAGAAACAGGAATCACGCCTTCCGATTTATACCCGATGTCCACGAGCACTTCGCGAGGGCGGATTTCCAGAATTCGGCCTTTTACGATGCTGCCTTCCTTAAAATCGCGCAGGGACTTCGCGATTAGCTCCTGCATTTCAGTCATAAAGATTTACAAACAGCCAACAATCCACGGTTGCCACATTAGTTAATCCCTGCTTCCGGACAAACGCCGCGCAATTGCCTTCACGGAATCAGAGGGAGGCGAAATGTAGCTGGAAACCGGGTGTTCGCAAGGGTGAAATGCGTCTCGGGTTCCGAGTTCGGTAGGGCGATCCGCCTAGGCGGACAGCCGCCAAGGGTAGGGCCGCGCTTACTTCATCAGCAGCACGGAACGGGCCCGCTTGATTTCGCGGGTGATCTTGCGATGAAGATGAGCTGGCATGCCGGTGACCCGACGAGGGAGAATCTTGCCGCTTTCCGTCACAAATTTCTTGAGAAGATCCGGATTCTTGTAGTCCAGCGCTTCCAGTGCAATGTCGATGCGGCGCCGGGGCATCGAGCGATTCGCTCGGCGGAAAGCGGACCTGCGTTTAGCGTTTTTCGGTTCCATCGGGCTACTTCACCTCACGATGCAAGGTATGGCGGCGCAGGAACGGATTATACTTCTTTTTCTCGAGCCTGCCAGGCGTGTTCGGGCTCTTCTTGTTGCGCGTTGACACGTAGCGTGAAACCGGCTTACCTGCGGCCCTCGCTTCGGTGCACTCGAGCAAGATAATATCCCTCGGCATACGCTATTCCTTAGATTCGCTGATGGTATCGTCTTCGTCGCCGTCTCCGCCCTCATCCTCCGTCAATCCAAAAAGGGAGGTGACGGGTTGGCGAGTTCTAAGAGCTTTCTTCTGCTTCTCGATCTGGGTCTGGCACTCGACGGTAAAACGGGCGAAAGGGATGGCCTCCAACCGCGCGTGCGGGATCGGTTTGCCAGACATTTCGCAAACCCCATAGGTTCCCCCTTCGATTCGCTTCAAAGCTTCTTCGATCTCGTAGAGCGCATCCTGTTCTTGCGAGAGAAGGCTGAGCGCGAAATCACGGTCATAGGCATCGCTGCCGGCGTCGGCCTGATGCATACCAAAGGCTGATGCTTCGCTCCCTTCCGCGCGGGAGCGGAGAGTGTCGCGGGATACCCCCATCATCGAGTCGAGCAGGGTGTCGCGGAGTTGAAGCAACTTTGTTTTCTGCTTGCGGAGAAACGGGGCAAGTCTTTCGTCACCGTTCGTTTCGCCCGCGTGGGCTGTAGCTGCCGTCTCCGCCACATCGGGTTGGACGTGGGGGTTCGCGAATGCAGCATCCTTCTTATTAACTTTTGATTTCGCCATACCTTCTACAAGGGATTGGGTCTTTCCGGCAGCCGTTCTTTCCCTACAGGAGGGCGAACATATAATGGCAATTTCCTAGCCGTGCAAGGGGAAAGATACGGACCTAATGCTTCTGGCAGCGCCCCCTCCCAATGGACGCGGCCAGACCTGATAAAAACCGTTGTCAAAGTCCAACCTTAGACGCAGACGCCGGGGCCTGGTCATCAAAATTTTCTTCAGATTCTTAATCGGATGTTGAGCCAATCCCTTTAAGCAGGGAAAGAGTATTCACGAACTGGCGCTGGAATAACGATTTAGGGCAGCCCGCCAGATCCCCCGCGAGACCAGCGCCATGATCATTGACGCAAGCAGAAGGTGGCCGAGTAACGGCCAGGGCGTGGTTGCGGCGTGCATGAGAACACGAGCCGGGACGTTGGTGACAACGATGACCGGAAGAACCCAGCTGAAGATAAACTTCACGATGCCTTTAAATACCACGTCGGGGTAGCGCGCCAAATTCATAATGTTGTAGTAGCCCCAGATAAGCCCTTGGGCCCGGATAATCCAAAAACTCGCCACTGCCAGGCTGAACATGATCGCATAGTGGATTGATACCCCGAGCAAGACGGCGGCAAGGTAAAGCATGATTTGGCCGATTGTTGGAACAAGCTGAAGGCGATGCAGCGAAAAAATCACGATCGCTATTCCGACCAGCGTATTAACTACGCTGTCGAGGCCAAAATGGCGCGCCGAGCTGGTAAACTGCGGATCGATCGGTTGCAACAGAACGAAATCGAGTTTGCCAGTGCGAACGAGTTCGGGAAGATTGACCAAATTCACATAGAAGAACGCTTGGAAGAGCTGGCTGATGATTTGATGGGTTCCGACAAGCAAGACCATTTGCCATTTTGTCCAATCGCCGATCGCGTCTACCTGGCTGAAAATCACTTGGATAAACACCAACTGGCCGACAAACCAGAGCGATTCGACGACAAGCCACAGCACAAAGTTGAGCTTGAAATTCATCTCCCGGATCAGGGAGTTGCGGAGCATGACCCGGTAGACCCGTAAGTATTTTCGTAGCGACGTCACGTAAAAAACCGCGGCCAACTTTGTAGGGCGGCAGGCCTCTGCCGTCGGAACCAACTCGTCGCGAATCGTCTTGGCGCGTGGGCCGCGTGCCCTACAATCTCAAAGCGTTCGGCAGAATTCCTCGAACCGGTCCATTCCCCTTTTTATCACGTCCAGGCTGGTAGCATAGCTGAAGCGAATCGTACGGTCGTCGCCAAAGGCGATACCCGGAACAACCGCGATATTCGATTTACTCAGCAAGCGATCGGCAAAGTTCTGGGAGGTCAGCCCAAATTTGCTGATATTCGCCAGGATATAGAACGCTCCCGTCGGCCTGACTATGCTGACGTTGGCGATTTTCGAAAGGCGCTCGACCATATACTCACGGCGAAGATTGAACTCCTCACGCATGTCTTCGACTGGTTGTTGATCTCCCTTCAACGCGGCCAAGGCACCCTTCTGGGCAAAAGAGCAAGGATTGGACGTCACGTGACTCTGGATCGAGTCGATGGCCTTCGCGATTGGCTCAGGAGCGCCCAGGTAACCGAGGCGCCAGCCGGTCATCGCGTACGATTTGCTGAAACCGTTCACCGTCACCGTGAGTTCATAGAATTCCGGACCCAACGAAGCCGGGCTCACATGCTTGGCGCCATCGTACACGAGGTTTTCATAGATTTCGTCCGACAAGATCAATATTTCTTCCTCGGCCGCTACGGCGGTGATGCCCTCTAATTCTTCCCGGGTGTAGACGGCTCCGGTCGGATTGTTCGGAGAGTTCAAGATGATCATCTTGGTCCGGGGTGTCATCGCGTTCTCGAATTCCTCCGGAGACATCTTCCAACCATTTTCCTCGCTTGTTTGGACAAATATTGGTTCTGCCCCGGCTAAGCGCACCATTTCCGGGTAGCTAAGCCAATAAGGTGCGGGAATAACCACTTCATCACCCGGCTGGCAGGTAGCGAGAATGGCGTTATAACACGAATGCTTCGCCCCGCAGCTAACGATGATCTGCGAAGGCTTGTACTCGAGGCCATTATCCCGTTGAAATTTTTCGGCAATCGCTTGGCGAAGTTCCGGAATTCCGGAGCTCGGCGTATATTTTGTAAAACCGGCTTCCAAAGACGCCATGGCTGCGGCTTTGATGTGATCGGGCGTGTCAAAATCCGGCTCACCCGCACCGAAGCTGCAAACATCGATCCCCTCGGATTTCATCGCCTTCGCCTTGCTATCGACCGACAGGGACAAAGAAGGGGTTAAACTGGTGGCTCTTGAGGAAAGTTGCATAAAAAACTTCATCACGACTATATGTGACCGATGAGCTTTTCAAGCGGGTTAAGTGGATTAAGCAGATTAGGGGAAATTGTAGGACGCCAGCTACTGAGCCTTTCTTGCCAGGATGGTCACCCATTTCCCTCGAGCGCGTATTGCGATAATCTTCGCTTTAAGCCGGCGAATCGCCTTGAGCACCGAGTCGCTCTGATCCCGCATAATTCCAGACGCGATGCAGAACCCTTTCGGGGCAAGTGCCGCCCAGATTCTCCCCGTCGCCTGCACGAGAATCTCGCTGTAAAGATTGGCGGCGACGATATCAAAAGTTTCGTTAGGTTCGTACTTCAATACATCTTGCCGGAAAAATCGGACGAAACGTACGCCATTCAGCATTGCATTTTCCCGGGCAATGCGAACGGCGGTTGGATCGGAATCAAACCCGACGACGCGGCTGGCCTTCAGTTTTGCAGCTCCGATCGCCAAAATGCCCGTTCCCATACCGATGTCGAGAAACCGCCAGGGCCGGTCGTTCGGGGCCAGATCGCACAACAACCGTAGACAAGTTGAGGTCGTTGCATGCTCACCCGTCCCGAAGGCCAGGCTCGCCGGAATCCGAAGGCTCCTCCGCTCCAACTCTGGATCGATGGCGCTGTCGGCGTTGACAACGAAGAGGCGACCTCGAAACGAAATTGCTTTTTTCAGAGCGACACTTTTGACCCAGTCCACAGTTGCATGAGTAAGGGTCCGCACCTCGCCGCCAAATCGACGGAGGAGGATCCGGGACTGGCCCTCGCTTATGTCGAAAATTTCGAGCCGAACCCGCCTCGAGTCGCCGAAACGAGTAATCACCAGGCGTTGCGCACCGACGAAGCCGAGCCGCTCTTGCCAGGAATCCGACCATTTTTCGCTGCTTACTTTTCGCCAAACCAGCATCCTGTCGATAATCCTTGCTTACTCCTTGGCGAATTTCTAGAAGGAGACGGGTGCATGATCCACCATATCGTTCTGTATAAACTTAAAGTAGATGTCACGCCGCAGCGCCTCGAAGAAATCCTGTTGCACACGCGCATGCAGCTTCTCAAAATTCCGGTCGCAATGAATGTTCGTTGTGGCCGCAGACTCGATGATGGAAGCGAGTGGCCATTTTTCTTTGCCGCAGATTTCGATTCGAAAGAAAGACTGGCAATGTTCAAGGAGGACCCAATTTATATTAAATTCATTGAAGAAACGGTGAAGCCGAATACGGAGGCGGCGCTGGTCCTCGATTACGAGATGGACCCTAAGCGTAAATATGCCTGAATCCGCTCACAGGCAAAGTCGATCTCTTTAGTTTCAATACAGAACGGCGGCGTGAAAGAAATCACATTCCCGGCCGGAGCGCCTGCTAAGAAAAGGAGTCCGTCCTGGAGTCCGTGCTGGACGACGTTGCGCGCTGATTCGCCGTCTGGCGAACCGTCCGGTCTGATCAATTCGACACCGAGCATTAAGCCGAGGCCGCGGACATGTCCGATAGCGGCTAGAGTAACGCTTTCCAGCTGGTCACGAAAATAGCGCCCTAGCGAGGCAACCCTTACGGGAATCGCGGGGTCCAAGTGCAAGTCAATCGAAGCTAGGGCCATAGCGCACCCGATCGGGTTGCCGAGAAAGGTGGTGGTATGAAGCGCTTCACCTTTCGATCTAGGCCAGGCATCCATAACCTCCGAGCGTCCAACACAGGCGGAGAGAGGGAACCCAGTCGTCAATCCCTTGCCGATACATACGAGATCGGGGTAAACACCGAACTGCTCACACCCGAAGAGCGTACCGGTCCGATTAAATCCGGTATAGATCTCGTCAAAAACTAGAAGAATTTTGTAGGTGTCACAGATCTCACGGAGCATGTGCAGAAAGTCGAGCGGCGGCACGACTTCGCCCCCGCGTCCGAGGCACGGCTCCACCACAATACACCCGATCGGTCTTTGCCGAATGGTGTGAACGATCTGCTCTTCGATTGCGGCCAGACAAGAGCTGGCACAATTAGGGAAGCGCGATCCGGCCAGGCGATACCCCTCCGTTCGCCCAAACGGGCACCGATAACAGTTGGGGAATGGGACCCATGTCGTGAAGTCGCGCAAGTGCTGCTCGAACGGTTGTCGAAACCAAGGAATACCGATCAGGTCGAGAGCGCCGTACCCGAGCCCGTGGTAACCGCCGGTAAAGGCGATGGCGCCAGATTTGCCGCTGTGGAGCAGGGAAGTTTTGATGGCGACTTCAACCGCTTCGAATCCCGAATTGCACAGCGTAGTCTTTCCAGGTCCGATACCCCAGCGTTCAAAGGTGATCTCGCTTAATCTGCGACAGAGAACCGCTTTGTTCTCAGCCGGATGAACGTCGCCCATAGCATGGAACAACTTCTCCGATTGTTTAACTATCGCCTCCCTGATTGCCGGATGGTTGTGTCCGTGCGCGGCTACCGCGAACCCAGCGGTCAGGTCAAGAAATCGGTTTCCATCAGCGTCCCAGACATTCGCTCCCTCAGCGGCCTTCCAGAAAATGGGAAACTCCGATGCCAGAAAAGTAACGTTTCGGTTCTCATACCTTCCCAGAGTCGTCGCCAGCTCGAGCGAACGTGGACCGGGTATGGACGTTTTGATATCAGGTAGCATCGAGTCGAACAGGGAGGCCGTGGTTCGTTTCACGTTTCACGTGTCTCGTTTCTGGTTTCTCGATACTCGGGTTATTCGGCGCCTGGTTCTCGAAGTCGTCCCTCTTACTACGGCGGGTGCGCCGGGAATAGCGGGGACATTGCCCGGCGGCTGAGCCAGCCGCCCTACAACCCGAAACACGAGACACAAGAAACGAGACACGTGAAACGAGATACGTGAAACGGCCTCCGCAACGCTAGGAGACCTCTCTGTGGCGCAACAGGTTGGCGTACAATTTTGAGAACGCTTTTCCCGACTCAGCCCATGAGAAATCGACGCTTTGGGCACGTGTGACCAACTGTTGCCACTCAGCAGAGCGGCTGTAGAGCGATTTCGCGCGCTGAATCGAATCCCAAAGCGCGCTCGGAAACTCGCGATAGTAAATAAAGCCATACCCGGTTTCATGAACAAGATCGACGTCGACGACGATCTGCGTTAGACCCACGCGAAATCTGACAATAGGAACGGTCCCGTAACGAAGGGCGGCGATCGCGGTACGACTCCGGAACCCAAGGGAAGAAGGCAGCAGGATAACGTCGGCGCCTGCCACTAGCAGTTGCTCAACCCTCGGTTGGTTGTTCGGGATAACGGCAAGCCGGTCCGGGTATTTGCGCTGCGCTACGATAACACTTGCCAGGAACGATTCAGGCACGCTTCCAAGGATAACGAGCCGCTCGGTGGCTGTGAGGATAAGATCAAGAAGCGGGGTGACGCTCGCTAGCGCTTTTTCATCGGCAGCCTGGAGCGGGCAGGCGAGAATCATCCCCGGGGTTTTCACGTCAAGCTCGAATTGCAGAGCCTCTCGGCAAGCTGCTTTTCCTCCAACCGAACCATTCTTCGGCTTTTTCGCGACAAGCTTTTCGAACGGCGGGTTGATTGCCGAGTAATCGGTCCCGAACGGGATTCCAGCCATTCGGGAAGCGTTTTCTTGGAGCACAAGATGCAATCCGTATCCTCCCTCCAGTGTAAGCGCCTCGTGCAATGCGGTTTCCCCTGGCAGCGTAATGGCGTCGCTGCAAAGGATGCCGCCTTTGAGAAAATTCAGTCGCCCATAGAATTCGACGCCGCGTGGGCCGAAATAGCTGCCGGGCAGGTTTGTCAGAGCGAAGTCGAAACTCCAAAACGATCCTTGGTTCTCCAAATCATGAACCGTGAGAACGGTCTGGAAGGGCAGTTGGCGCTCTTTGACGAAGACCGGGATCAATGCCGTCGTCCAATCATGACAGTGGATAATGTCGGGCGAAGGGGCGAGTCTGCGTCCCAGTTCTACCACTGATTTTGAAAAGAAAATGAAGCGCTCGGCGTTATCATCATACGGGCGCGCGTTCGCCGAGTAGATCGCGCTCCGATCGAAGTACTCGTCTCGCCGAACCAGAAAAACCTGAATTTGATCCGGACCCTGCGTTTCGAATATCTCGGTTGTGGCCCGTTTCGCGCCCAGGTTGACCTGAAATTCGACTCCGGTTGAGCGGATGTCGTAGTTGCCCTCGCGAACAGACCGGTAAAAAGGGATCACCACACTCACATCATGGCCAAGCTTCTTTAGTTCTGCTGCGAGGGTACGGACTTGAGTTCCCAGCTCTCCGACGGAGGCGAGGGGCGCGAACTCGCCGGTTGCGATCAAAATCTTCATATCCTAAATTATTTTCGATTTATCGCTTCTTCCTACTAGTTCAATACGACCGTGATTCAAATGTAAATCCAAAGGCGGGTCGCGGGCGGGTTAAAAGGACCTTGTCAAAGGGCGGGTCCTTGATAAGGTGCGGCATTTCCCTTCGTGAGCTATGACATTGGGCTCTCTCCTATCCGAAGATCAGATTATTCCCGAAATGAAAGCCTCCGAAAGGTGGGCCGCAATCGTGGAGTTGATCGATCTGCTGGTTGACAAAGGTCGCGTTCGAGTGGCGGACCGAGAATCGATTCTTAGCGCTTTGCGCCAGCGTGAAGAGACCATGAGTACCGGCATCGGATTTGGCATTGCTATACCGCACGCGTCATCCAACTGCGTCAGCGAGGTGGTGGCCGCCTTCGGGCGATCGACAACCGGCATAGAGTTCGACTCCCTGGACAACTCCCTGGTGAAGTTCATTGTCCTGTTTGTCGTCCCGAAGGACCAGTTTCAAGTCCATCTCCGGACGTTAGCAGCGATCGCCAAATTCTTGAACGACAAGAACGTTCGTGAACAGCTCGGGAAAGCTGAGTCGGCGGCGCAGATTCTTGGGATCTTCGACAATAAAGCCTCACGGCCTCAGACTTCCTAGCCCGCAAATCTCACGCGCCTTATGTGTCCACACGCTTATTGCGGGCTAGATAGCTCTTCAACATCCGCCTAGGCGGATGTTTAAGAGCCTTTTTTAAAATAAATGAATGAAAACCAACTGTTTCAAAACTCTTCTCTCCAAAAAGCAGCGGAATTTTCCGGCGTAGCCGGAGAATTCTGCTGCCTGAGCCTGCATCGCTCACAAATCTCTAAGGATTTGTGAGCGATGCAGGCTAGCTGGGCC
>JBAUZZ010000547.1:0-1706 GCA_049585495.1 Chthoniobacterales bacterium
GCTCTCTATTTTGAGGCTGCCGCCGTGATCACGGTTTTGGTCTTGCTGGGGCAAATGCTTGAAGCCAAGGCAAGAAACCCGACTGGTCAGGCGATCCGAGGACTTCTGGGTTTAGCTGCAAAGACGGCTCACCGGGTACGAGATGGCAAAGAGGAGGAGGTCCCTGTTGATGAAATAGAAAAAGGAGACGTTCTGCGGGTACGTCCCGGTGAGAAAGTGCCGATCGACGGCCTGATCATAGAAGGCAAGAGCACAGTGGATGAGTCGATGATCACAGGTGAACCAATGCCGGTCGAGAAAGCCGTCAACGATCCCGTGATCGGAGCCACCGTTAACCAGACCGGCTCTTTTCTCATGCGGGCGGAGAAGGTAGGTGCAGATACGCTGTTATCTCAAATCGTCCACATGGTCGCCGAGGCGCAGCGCAGCCGGGCACCGATTCAAAAACTTGCCGATACGGTTGCCGGCTATTTCGTGCCTACTGTCATCCTCACGGCCATCATCGCCTTCGTCGTGTGGGCAGTGTGGGGACCAACTCCTGCCATGGCTTACGCCGTTGTGAACGCCGTATCCGTACTAATCATTGCGTGTCCTTGCGCTCTTGGATTAGCCACGCCGATGTCAATCATGGTTGGCGTCGGCAAGGGAGCTCAGAGCGGCATTTTGATCAAGAACGCGGAAGCGATCGAACGCGCTGAGAAGGTGAATTGTCTGCTAACTGACAAAACTGGGACGCTAACGGCCGGCAAGCCTCGAATTACAAGCTCTATCCCTAATTCCGGTCTTGATGAGCGACAATTATTGCGGATGGCGGCCTCTTTGGAGCAGAACAGCGAACATCCATTGGCGCGTGCGATTGTCGATGAGGCAAACGAAAAGGGGATTGAGCTCGAGTTGGTGGATGAGTTCGAGTCCACCACTGGTGGGGGTGTTTCGGGTAAGATCGGTGGTCATAAAGCACTGATCGGGAAAGAAAAATTCATCGCCCAAACGGGCATACCGATCCCACCAGACTTGTCCGCCAAAGCACGCGAGCTTCAGGTAAAGGCTCAGACCGTAGTCTGGGTCGCCTCCGATGGTTCAGTGGCCGGCATCCTAGGTATTTCGGACCCCATTAAGAAAACGACTCCTGGCGCAATCAAGGCTCTTCACGACTTAGGGCTGAAAGTCATTATGGCGACGGGCGACAATCGGAAAACTGCCGATGCTGTGGCTCGAGAACTGGCGATCGATGAGGTTCGCGCCGAATTGAATCCGAAAGACAAAAACGCGATTATTAGACAACTACGCCAGGAAAAGTACGTTGTTGCGATGGCAGGCGACGGGATCAACGACGCACCCGCCCTTGCTGAAGCCGATGTGGGGATCGCGATGGGAACCGGCACGGACGTAGCGATGCAGAGCGCAGGCATCACACTCGTGAAAGGCGATCTGGTTGGAATTGTCAAAGCGATTGCGCTCAGCCGGGCTGTGATGCGGAACATCCGCCAAAATCTGTTCTTCGCCTTTGTTTACAACGCGTTGGGGCTTCCAATAGCGGCCGGCATTCTCTACCCCTTTTTCGGAATTTTGCTAAGTCCCATGATTGCGGGCGCGGCGATGGCATTTAGCTCGGTGTCTGTTATAAGCAACGCGCTGCGACTCAGAAATTTAAAACTCTAACTGATGGCGCAGCCAAGCCGGAGCCTCTTTCTGCACGCCTCCAG
>JBAUZZ010000548.1:0-2999 GCA_049585495.1 Chthoniobacterales bacterium
TAGCCTCGATAGTAGGACTCGGGATAGTAAACGCGTCTGTGGTAGTAATAATATCCGTGCCCGGGATTGTAGTATTCGTTGCCGTAGTACGGGTATCCGTAAAAACCTGGCGGGTAATACCCTGGCGCGTAATACCCTGGCCCATCCCCAAAACCTATGGTGAAGCCTTGAGCCTGCGACGCGTTTGGCGCCGCGGCTAGAATTCCCAGTACCGCCACCACAAATACAAGAAACTTTTTCATGATCTTCCGGTACAAATTAGACGAAAGAGTCACCCTTCCTATTCGGGAACCAGTCGGTGCCGAGCCCACCTCCGCTGTCTATGCAGTAGCCATCCGGCGATGCGCTAAGGGCGAGCGGACGTATCGCGGGTTGGTTGCCGCGGAGCTCTTCCGGCGACGGATTTCGCCGAGGACGGAAACGCCCGTGGCCGGCAGCCTTTTTAATGCCGCAGCACCACCGCGAGACAGAGAAGAACAAAGCCGGTCAACAGCAGCCAGGAACGAAACCCTTGAAAGAACTCCCAGCGATTGCGCGTTTGCTTCCAATTAGACGGAGGATTTTGAGGGTCCCATCGCTCGGTCGCCAAGTTAATTGGGACATTGAAAATCAAGGTGGAGACTAACGCAGCAAGGAAGGCGAGCGCCGCCGCCCAACGAACAATGCCGCCCATCCCCTGCTCCCCTCGCAACTGCATGGCGTAAGCGAACGAAAGGACAACACAAAGTGTCATCAGCACAGGCATCACGCGTCCGAACGTCTTCAGCAGACCTTTTTCGACACTGACATGATGGTCGCGCGGCAAACGGCGAATCACCGGATGCACGAAGGCGTAGGAGCCAAACTCCGCACAGGAAGTGAACCCAGTAATAACCAAACCGACGAACTCTAGCAGGTCTATTGGCATGACGCGCATTCTCGCAAATGTCCTTGCGGTCGATAAACAAGGCGACCAATACAACGTAAAAACTTGGAATTGGGCCCGCGAAATATCGAGGCTCCTTTAACACCCTCGTCTTCGGCGAAAACAAACCGTCCATCGGTTTCTGTCACGAAGGTCGGCTTGACCTTGTCTATTACAAAGATCCAGAACTCAAGGAAGGACACTGTTTCCACTATGGACAATTCAGTAATCGAGCACCTCCGTCGACCACTTGAACTCTTAGCGAAAAAATCCGTCTTAGACTACTACTGTACTTCCTTACAGAAACGTTCGCCGTCATCTGAGGCTCGGAAAGGCTTGGTCCTTGCCCGCTTCGCCTGACAAACGAGGAAAGTCTGGAGCTGCGCCGGATTTTTCGTCCGCCAACCACATCTCACCTCTCACTTCTCGCCGATGAGGTCGGCCCATCAGCGGAGCGGCATGATGATGCCTCTCATAGAGATTCTTGTCGGCATCACGGCCTTTGCCACAAGGCGAGTATAATGCGCGTTTTTAATCCGTGCGAACCGTTCCTTCGGCGTCATGCCGGGAAGCTGGTGACAATTGGCTGGAGTCAAAGGAATCCGTCGGGCTTCTAGTTCCCGGCGTGATCGTCCCGCAGAAAGACAATTGTTTAATCAATCCGGCTCATCCCGAGTTTTCGCTGGAATGGATCGAAGGGCCTTTCGACTTCCCGCTGGATCCGCGACTGCGGAGGTTCCTTGTCTCGGGCGAATGAGATTGCGGTGCGAAGACCTCACTCTCCATTTTTACTTACCTTTTTTGCGTCCTTCCGCGTGTTTCGCGGGCACTTCCCTTCTTTTCTCAATTCTCGCTCACCTTCGGGTCGTACTTTACACCGACACGCCATTCCCTTAGCTAAGCAAGGTGCGCTGGTAACAGGCGTCGATCGAAGTTCGTTTCTGCTGGAGAAAGCACGGGCGCGCGCGGGATCTGAAAAGATCGAGTGGATCCAAGAAGATATGCGTACCTTCGTACGCCCAGGGCAATTCGACCTCGTCATCAATCTCTGGACTTCGTTCGGCTATTTCGAAAATGCGGAGGAAGACCTCGTAGTTCTCCGAAACGCCTACGACTGTCTGCTACCCGGGGGATTCTTCGTCGTTGATTTGCTGGGGAAAGAGGTACTGGCCCGGAAGTTCGCGCCCAGATCCGTAGAGGAGCGACCGGATGGGAGCATGCTGGTTGAGAAGCGGGAAATTATCCAGGACTGGGGCCGAATCAAAGTCCAATGGCTGCTCATTCAGAACGACCAGATCACGCGTGTTAAGTTCGATCATGCCTTGTACTCCGGCCGGGAACTGACCGACTTACTGCGAGCCGCTGGCTTCAAGAGCGTCCGGCTCTATGGCACGTGGCAGGGCGCCCCATACGATTTGAACGCGGAAAGGCTGATCGCCGTAGCCGCCAAACCGGCATAACCTCAAAGAAAAGCTGTGCACAAGGTCATTCAGCACGTTGCCTGACATATCCCTATGATCCTGCACAATTGATTCCAAAGTGATCTCCTTCCCTGTGAAGTAGATGATGGGAATACTGAAATTTGGCGGATGCACATATGTGGAATCTCGGACGAGTTTGGGATGATAGCGGACGGAGCCGTCCAATACCACAAGGGCGGTAATTCGGGAATCCTCGGCAGCTGCGAAAAAATTCGCGAGCCTGTGCTTCGACCCCTTCGATATCGTCTGTCATCCCAAGAGGGCTCGCCCCGAGGCTGGGACTCGCGATCACAATGTATCCGTTGCTCGCCAGGTATTCACAAAGATCAGCGCTTTCGAATGCAAGCGCGTTAAAACTCGGCGCATAGATAATGATGGGGAACTTACCAGGTCGAGGCGTCGCATTTGCAGTTGCCCACATCGTGGATGACGGAGATGCATCGAATTGTTTCCTGGCCAACGCGACAGTCGCTGCGGCTTGTTCTGGCGAAGGTTTGAAATCCTCCTCTGTCGCTGCCAAGTTCAAGTAATCACCATAGGTGAGATGACCTGCAGCGCTCTGCTGAGCGGGGTACCAGATCAAAGTCTGAATGGGCCGCGCGACTTCCCCTTGT
>JBAUZZ010000549.1:0-8611 GCA_049585495.1 Chthoniobacterales bacterium
ATATTGGTACTTGCGAAAAGACCAATGAACAAAAAAAGGCCTCCGGCCACTCCACCAAACGCTCCGCGGCGCGAGAAGGCGACGCACATGGGGCTGGCAACCAGAATTACGACCAGAACGTTCCAGGGCAGCGCGAACCGATACCACAGCTGCGTCTGATACTCCGCCAAGTTCGATTTTGGAAAGTCGGCATTGACTCTGAGATAATGCTCAAGCTGGGGCACGGTCATCATTTTTCCTTTGAGGGCGGAACTGCCGAGCTGCCAGGACGTTTCATTCCATCCGCTCACCTCCTTCTTGTCGAAAAATTGCTCGTCGATCACGTCCCCGGTATCATCCACATGAGTGACCTTACCGTCGAAGAACGTCCAGACATTCTTGTAATGGTCATGGACCGCCTTCCTGCCATAGATTTTATATAGGATGACGCCGTGAGGATCCTCCTGGGTCACCTGCACCCCGGTGATCTCCTCTGTCTTGGTGTTCAGGTGCTGAATAAACCAGGCACGGTGGTCCGTTCGATTCACATAGAGGTGACCATCGAGCAGGGTGGTCTTCGATCGCCCCCTGGCCACCTCGTCGATCATGTAGTTTTCCGCATATTGACCTTTGGGAGCGAGTTCATAGTTCAGAAAAGTGCATAACCCGGTAAGCAACAGGCCTAACAGGACCAAGGGCCAGAGAACCCGGGTGACGCTCACGCCGGCGCCCAGCATCGACACGATTTCGTTTCGGCGCGACATGCGCGTCAAGACGTAAAGGAGCCCCAGCAATACAGCCAGTGGCATCCAGGTCACGAGGATGTAAGGGAGCTGAGTGAGATAAAAGAGAAAGATCGTTCCAGGACTGAGATGCGCATCCTGGAAGGCAGCAGTATTTTCGCCCAGATCGTAGATGAGCCAGATCGCAATCATGCCGAATAGTGCGTACAAAAACGGCACCAGAAAGTTCTTCAGCAGATAACGATCAAAAATTCGGAACACGCGACATTGTATGTATCTTGCGCCCCGAGTCTAGTGTCTTGAGTTGTGAAGTCTGGTTTTGAGTTTTGGGTTTTGAGGTTTGGGTTTGAGTGACAATGGGATTGGTTGAGCCGGGGGGATCGAAAGAGCGAAGCGGTTATTGAGATCATGGCGGTCGATCCTCGCATTCCGGAAGCAGTCGAGCTTGTTCACGCGTTGTCCGAGGAATTGACGGGACGGTACGAGTACGCAGCTGATGGGTCCGGGAATTTCAGGCCAGAGGATGCTCTGGTCGCTCCCGGCGTTTTTGTGATCGGTCGCACTGGAAACCGTGCGGTCGCATGCGGCGCGCTAAGCCCGTTGCAGGGCGACGCCCCTTTCCTTGCGGGACGGGGTAAAGAATGCGATAGGCTCGGGATGGACTTGATGGCGCATTTGGACCTTTTGGCTTTTATCCAGCTGAATGCCTGGAAGATCGTCGGTTTGACAGGCAGCGCGATCTTCGGCATTCGGTTTGTGCTGCAGTGGATCGCCTCCGAGCGTGCACGAAAGAGCATAATCCCAGTTGGATTCTGGGAGTGCAGCCTGGTTGGCAGTTTGCTGGCCCTGAGCTATTTCGCCATTTATCGACGAGATTCGGTTGGAGTGATCATGACACTGCTGCCAGTGCCGATATATTCGAGAAATTTGTACCTGAAGTGGAAAGAAATTTTTGCCGCGCGAAATGGCACGACTCAGTCAAATGAGACTGAACTCATTGCGGACTAAGGCGCTCTTCTGATGATCTACTTCGATAATAATGCCACCACCTCGATCGATTCAGACGTCCTGGACGCGATGCTTCCATTTCTGCAGGAGAACTATGGGAATCCCTCGAGCGCGTATTCTTTCGGAAAGAGGGTGGCGCAAGCGGTTAGCCATGCCAGGGAACAGCTCGCGGACTTACTCGGGTGCGAGCCTTCCGAGCTGATCTTCACCAGTTGCGGGACCGAGTCGGACAATTCGGCGATCCAATCAGCAATCCAACTCGACCCGGACCGGCGCCACCTGGTGACGAGCAAGGTTGAGCATAGCGCAATTGTCAAGCACGCCGAAACCCTGGCCCGCCGCGGTTATGAAGTGACATGGTTGAGCGTGAATTCTGACGGATTGATCGACCTGCAGGAACTCGAACAGGCTATCCGGCCGGACACGGCAATCGTGTCTCTGATTTGGGCGAATAACGAGACCGGCGTGTTATTCCCGATTGAGGAAGCCGCCGAGATTTGCCGCGTGAAGGGTACACTTTTTCACACCGACGCGGTTCAGGCCGTTGGTAAGATTCCGATCGTGCTGCGGAAGAGCTCCATCCAGTTCCTTTCGATGTCCGGTCACAAACTCCACGCTCCCAAAGGCGTCGGCGCCCTGTACGTAAATCGCCGGACCCGATTCAATCCCTACCTTATAGGAGGTGGACAGGAAAATAAGAAGCGTGGCGGCACCGAAAACACCGCCTCGATTGTCGGACTCGGCGTTGCTGCCGAGCTGGCCGGTGTTCATCTTTCAAAGGAAAACGCGGAGGTTCGAACCCTGCGAGATACTTTCGAGGAGGGAATGCTGGATCGGATTTCCAATGTTCAAGTAAACGGGCATCGGACCCTCCGCTTGCCAAACACATCGAACCTGGCGATTGAGGGCATCGATTCTGAAGGTATGCTGATGCTGCTCGATCAGAAGGGAATCTGCTGTTCGGCCGGGTCGGCCTGCACGGCCGGTTCTCTCGAGCCCTCGCACGTTTTGCGCGCGATGGGCTATTCCACCGAGCGGGCCAGAGGAAGCCTGCGATTCTCGTTCAGCCGGCTCAACACAGAAGACGAAATTCGCCACGCCCTGAAAATCATTCCGCAGCTCGTGGAAAAACTCCGGTCGATGAGCAGCGGCGTACTGGCAGCGTGAGTGGGACAGCGTGACTGAATCCGGCGGCTGAAGCCAGCCGCCCTACAAGTGTCAAATGCGGAATTCAGGCTAACATGGCCCTTTGCGCCCGTGTATTCTGCTTAGCGCTTTTACATTCCACGCTATCGAATGGATCACGCCTTTGGCACCATTGGTCTGGCCGTCGCCGCCTTCGTTTCAACAAATCTTGATGACCTCCTTTTGCTTGCGAGTCTTTTTATCGACGCCGAGTTCAGCCCGCGCTCGATTATTATTGGCCAGTTCATCGGCATGGCGCTTCTGGTGGCTGTCAGCGTGGTCGCTGCATTATTTGCCGTTATCGTCTCGGAAGGTTGGCTGGCACTTTTGGGATTCGCTCCCCTTCTGCTGGGTGTGCACCGGTTCTGGAAGCTGTGGAGCGGCCAGACACCGAAATCGGGAGAGAAGGAGTTTTTCGGACCCGAGCGCCTTCATTGGAAAGTCCGCTCTTCCGCGGTCTGGACCGTTATGATCCTCACCATTGCCAACGGCGGCGATAACCTGAGCGTGTACATACCGCTGTTCGCAACCCAACGCGCGCTCATTCCTGTCTATCTGCTGATCTTCGCCTGCCTGACCGGGATTTGGTGCATACTTGGCTACTACCTCACCCATCACCCAATGCTCCGAGAAAAGCTGAAAAAGTACGGCCGAATCCTGATCCCTTTCGTCCTCGTTGGAATCGGCTTGAAAGTGCTCAGGCGCTCGTTGTGGCAGTTGTGATCGTCGGGGGAAGCTGAATTATTTTGTGTGCCCCGCCAGGTGCGCAATCAACCTGCGCGCCCGATCCATGAAGGACGACGGCTTTTTGTCGCTGCGGATGACGAGCACAGGCCGATCTGCGCGGCTGACAATTTCCCGGGTAACGTTCCCGATGACGTAGTGGCGCCAGGGATCGCGAAGCGGCCAGGAACCGCAGACGATCACGTCATAATCGCCATCCGCAATCTCCTTGAGAATCTCGTGCATCACTATCCCGTGCCGGATACGCACATCTGCGGTCAGCCCGAATCGTTCGACGATTGCCTTGGCGGTTTGCAGATTTCGGCCCAACGTGGAATTCGAGTTGAGCAACGCGTTTACATCCTCTTCCAACCTGATCAACTTGGCGTGCATGGCCGGCGGCTCCGGTACTACATTCAGGAGCGTGACCGTCGCAGCTAAGTCGCTAGCTAATTGACCAGCGAATTGAACGGCGTTGTCGATGTACGTGCCACCACCGGTGCAAATCAAAAATCGCTTTAACTGGAAGCGCGTCTCGGGTATGACCAGCACAGGGGCGGAAATCGCCGAAATGAGCGAGTAGGCCTTTGCGGACACTAAAAAGGAACCCTCACTTCTCTTTCGCTCCGCGCCGATCGCGACGAGATCAAAGCGTGTCTCCCGGGTGCGCTCAACAATCTCACCCACCGGGTCACCGTGTTTGGTAAGGAGGTCGGTCTTAATCCCTTGCTCTTGAAATGCTCTTTGAGCCCGTTTCAACGTTTCCAACAGTTTCCCTTCTTCCGATTCCTCCTCTGTGATGCCGAAAATCGTCGTCTCGGCTCGGGTGGCGGCCGCAATGGACGCTGCCAGAGACAGTACCTTCTGACTGCGCTCAGATCCGTCGGTGCAGACGAGGAACTTCATTGCGATTAGGGATGATGACCGGCGATGAGCCCGTGAGCAATTACGATTGCCCCGAGCAATGGGAGTGGAGCAAACGCAAAACGAATATGGGGTCCTTTAAAGTACTGGGTAAGATTTGCCCCGATCTGGGCGCCCACTGAGGCGCCGGTTTGCATCACCAGCGCGATAAGAATATCCACGTTCCCTTTCATGGCGTGCCGAACCGTACCGTAGCTCGCCGAAATGATGATCTCAAACAGATCAGTTCCCACGGCAATGTGCGTAGGTATCCCCAGAAAATAAACCATCGAGGGCATTCGGATATAGCCAGCACCACCTCCGAGAAATCCACTGAATAGGCCGCCAACAAGCGATACCAGCAGCACCGCCCATAAGGAGATCGATTCAATCCCGGAGTGCGGAAGACTAATCATCGGGGGAATTTTCAGCCGTTGAATTGACCTCGGAAAGGCATCAAAAGCCATCGCATCCTTCTTGGCCCGGAGGTCAGTTTTCGGCAGGCCGCTCTCCTTGTTCGCCATTCGAAGCGTCAGCCAACTTTCCCAAGCGCTGAACAAGGAGATAGCGGTGAACACGATGATGGACACAACCCCTACCACGAGTGTCACATTCGCGCCTTTCTTCAACAACTCGATTGCCTGGACCCCTATCTCTGAGCCGGCGATGGTCCCAATCACCATGATCGCCGCCAATTTCAGGTCGATGTTGCCAAGCGCGCGGTGCCTTTTCGCAGCCACAATTGATTTGCCGACGATATGCGCCAGGTCCGTCCCAACGACGAAATTCATGGGGATGCCTGCGGCAAAGAGCGCTGGCGAGGCCAAGAAGCTTCCACCCACCCCGAAAAAGCCACCAAGAATCCCGATCACAAAGCCACAAACGATTAAGTAAAGCGGGTCAACCTGAACGCCGGAAATGGGGAAGAACATAGAAAGACCCTATCGTCGTCTCCGGCGGAGGAAGGAGAGCACGAAGCCAGTGATCCCCTCGAGTCCGATGGCCTGAGCGATCATCAATGATATCGCAACGAACGCATAAACATCTCGCCGGTCCACCCAGAGTTGTTTAAGCCAACCGCCGAGAAAGTGCACCACGAGGAAAACGTAGACACCGACGACCGCCGCATAGATCGCCAGCTCGATAACGACCAGGAGTAGCAATCGCCAGTTAGTGTTCTTCATTAGTCCCACATTCGTTTCAATTACTTGGCGACGACTTCACTATAAAAGTTCGCATAAAAGTTACTGTTCGATCCCGAGTTTTCTCGTGTCACAGCTCCTTCACCGCTATCGTGAGATCCTGGCCATCGTAAGCCAAGTCCAATGCAAGTTGGCGGCTGGTGTTTAATTTAAATTCCGTTTCGGCCTGGAGCCCTCTCACAACTTCGAAACGCGAACCATGTTCCCCGGTATGAAATAGCCAGACGTCGCTGATCCTGAGCAGATGCAGCCCGGAACCGAGCCGCGGTAACACGAATGGTTCTTTGGCTCGGCTGGTCAAGAATCCAATTGCTTGGTTGTCGACGTAAATAATCATCTCTGCTCGGTTCACATAGCCAGGAGTCAGGCGTAGCCGGATCGTGGTGCCTTGGTTTGCCGCAACTGCTCGCGCTTGCTCGTATTCTCTTAGTCGCGCCGGCCAGGCCGCTTTTGGGACTCCGCCTTCTCTGGCGATACGCAGAGCACGATCCAACCCGTTTCCGTAACGCGGATCAAAGTGCGTTGCCTCGTCCAGGAAATGCAGAATGGCGGCCTGCAAGATCCGTTTACCGCCAGCGGTTGCTGCCAGCTGGCGAGCGGCCCATTCATCCGCCTCTGCTTCGTCTCGAGTGTGCAATGCCAAGTGACCGTATTCGTGCACGAGAAAAAACCTCGAAGCGCCCGGATGTGCGGCATCAATCGATCGCGCCCGATCCTGACAGAAAAAAATCTCGCCGTTCGGGCGGATAAGAGAAGGCTGAATCGATAGTCCAATCCCTTGCCCGGTCCGTGCACAATCGTCCTCGACCAATACCTTTCGCAGGTTGGCTGGCGGCATCCACTGCGCCGAGGCGCACCGAGCGAAAAGGCCTAGAAGAATCGCAACAAAGAGTCGCATCGCTCGAAAAGATTTGATTAGACGTTTATGAGCGTGGAAAATTCAGGGTGTTTAGCCGCGCCGTCTGTCGCTATGCATAGTGCGCTCGCCAAGCTTCGTCGAGTTCAACGGGCGAGAAACCTGGAAGTTTTTTTCGGATCTCTGCTGCGCTCTGGTAGTGTCGTTGGCTGTTGCCTGCTGGTGATCAGTTTCTGGCGGTACCTTCTCCGGAGCCCGATTCTTACACGAGGAGAGCTCCTCGTTTCAGGTCTAATCATTTTCATTTGGATAATAGTCACCTTGATCAGGTTTCGGTGGCCCATGCCCGTTGTTGCTGCCCGGCTGGACCGCTGGGCTGGCACACGGAGCCGTTTTCTAACGGTTGTAGCATTTGAGAGCGCGTCGCCAAGGAATGTTTGGCGAGCCGCGGCTATGCGCGAGTGTGATCAATTTATCGAATCCTTCGATGAAAGCCCATGGACCAGACCCAGGATTCCGAAACAATGGTGGATCGGCCTTACACCCTGGATCGCAATGGCCCTGTTGCTGGCTGAAGACGACCTGCGCCAATCACCATTGCCTGCCGAACCGGGCCGCTTCGCGACGGAGGCGGCAGAGACCCTTGACGAGTTGGCTAAGCAGCTAACCTCTTCGCCCCTGGCTACCGAGCCCGAAACGCGAAAGCTGATTGAGGAACTCAATAAGAGTGTTGCTCGCCTGCAACGAAGCCCATTCCCAAGGGCTGAAGGCGAGAAGAAGACGTTCGAGGAACTCGCGCGAATTGACCAGATGTTGCGCCAGGTACGTGATTCACAGCTCACAGCCGCTGAACTACAGGCGCTTTTGAACGCTCTTTCTGAGAACGACTCGACTCGTCCGATCGCGCAACTTCTTCGTGACAACAAGAGCAAAGAGGCTGCTCATGAGCTGGAGAAACTCGCGGAACGCATTCGGGATCACGCCGAGAAAACCCTTCGGGAACTAGCTGAATCTTTGCGAGATGCGCTAGGCGGCCTGAGCGAGACCGAGCGCAGCGAAGCTATGCGCCAGCTGCAGCAGGAGCTGACCGAGGCCAGCTCGGCCGACTCCAATGAAATGCAAAAGCTTCTGAAGGAACTGGCACAGATGGCCCGTGAAGGCAAGCTGAAGCGCGCCGACTCCACCGCGCAGGTTTCTGAAGCATTGGTTCGGTCGATTGAGGACCTTAAGAATGCATTACGTAACGGCTCGTTGCGTATTAAACCGAGAGAGGAGCCGAACTCCCCGACTCAGTTTTCCAATTTTGGACGCGAGGTCGATCAGCATTCAGGCGCGACTGGTAAGCCCGGCGATGATAAGGTCGCGGCGGAGCTTCGCAATCAACAGCCGACCAACCCTCTCGAGAATAGCAGCCAGGCGAAGAAACTGCCGGGATTGGCTGGCCCCGGCGAACTTTCTCTTGATATTGTGAGTTCGATGGTCGCGACTGGCAAGGCGACGCGCGAGTACAAGCAATTATTTGACGCGGTAATGCCCGCAAACGAAGAGGCAATCCGACAGGAGGACATTCCCGTCGAATCGCGGGATTACGTAAAGCGATACTTCGAACGAATTCGCCCAACAGAGTAGCGTTAGTGAGAGTGAGAGTGAGAGTGAGAGTGAGAGTGAGCGCGAGTGCGAGTGTGAGTGCAAACCGTTTAAACCCAAATTCCGAAATTGCCTTGGAGGGCGGTGCTCCGTCGCCGCCGATTTTCGAGACTTGTGTTAAACTCTTCTTTCTAAAAAGCCGCGGAGCTGGACACCAACACACTCGCACTCACACTCGCACTCACACTCGCACTCACACTCGCACTCACACTCGCACTCACACTCACACTCGCACTCACACTCGCACTCACACTCGCACTCGCACTCGCACTCACTTCTCGTACGCTGATCCGAGGTCGCGCACGGAGATATTGCCAGTCAGGCGCAAGACAAAGTCAGTTCCCTCGGACACATGGATCCCACTG
>JBAUZZ010000550.1:0-1755 GCA_049585495.1 Chthoniobacterales bacterium
CCCAGCCAGGATGGCGCTCGGAGATTCGAAGACATCCGGCCCAAATTCCTGCGCTGGGTTAGGGATCACTGGTCCCGCTTTGAGAGGCAGTTAAAAGAGCGGAAAAGATAACAATTGACTTGAGGGCCAGAAATCTGTAATGGATCAACAGTCTTGGGGTAGGACCGATTACCCTAGCCAGGATCCGCGCAGTATGTAAAAGCGTGGAGCGGCTGTTAGAAGTTTCGCCAACTAAAGCAGCGGGCCGTAGTAGTTCTTAGCCGGCTTACAGGATAGAAGGCCGGAGTCTCGAGGCCAAAATTGAGATTTCCTCTCACGGGAAATCTATGCCTCAGCTGCAACCAAAAAATATCGCCAAAGGCTCGCCTCTACCAGATTTGGTTAGTGCAGAGCAGTTAGCTAAAGAATACGAAGTCGTTGTCCCGACTATTTATAAGTGGGTCAACAGACGCCTGATTCCAGTCTGGAAGATCAATTCGCGCCTGTTCCGATTCGACCGCGAAGAAGTCCGCGAAGCGCTACGACATAATCGCATTCCGGCCAAGGAGGTCCGCCCATGACAAATCAATCGTGGTTTCCGGACACCGGGCCACCGGGCCAGAGGGTTGATGCCACAGGCTTGAACCGTGGCACCAGCCGAAATCGGTACCGACCAAGACCAAGTCGAGTCGAAAATGCGCGTTTGCAGCTGGTTAGTCAAGTTCCCGTCAGCCGCGTTCCGTTAGTTTGTCTCGATTTGGCTCTGTCACCACAGGATTGGCGCTGGCTGAAACAGATGGCGTCCACAGGGAGGGCGTCATGACTGATGCAGACTTCGAACTGCGTGGCTATCAGAGGGAAGCCGTTGCTGGCGTCCGTAAATCCTGGACGCAATTCTCCCGGAGCCTCGGCGTGGCACCCACCGGCAGCGGGAAGACGATCATCTTCGCTGAGATCGCCCAGAAACGGTTACCCAGGGGCCGGGTTCTGATTTTGGCTCATCGCGAGGAACTCATCGACCAAGCAATCCATAAACTTTACCGCGCACGCGGGCTCTGCGCGGCCAAGGAGAAGGCAACTGAGCGCGCCGACCTGGAGGCTGGAGTTGTGGTAGCCAGTGTGCAGACCCTGAGCCGGCGGAACCGATTGGAGCGTTTTCCAAGCGATCACTTCCTTACGGCCATTATCGATGAGGCTCACCACTCACCCGCTGAAACATATCAGCGCGTATTGAAGCACGTTCATGCGGAAAAGGTCCTGGGTGTGACCGCTACCCCTGACCGCGGCGATCTGCGATCACTCGGAAATTATTTTGAAGATATCGCCTTCGAAATTGGGCTGGTCGATTTGATTCGTGATGGATTCCTCTGCCCGATCAAAGTACGTACGGTGCCGGTCGAAATCGACCTCTCCGGCGTCAGCATTCGGACCGGGGATTTTAGTGACCAAGAAGTCAGCCAGCGCCTGGAGCCGGTACTGGAACAGCTTGCCGAGGCAGTTGTAATCTACGCCGGTGATCGCAAGACATTAATCTTCGTCCCGCTCGTCCGTATCGCAGCCCGCTTCGCCGCGATCCTGCGCGAGCGCGGGTTATTGGCAGAAATGATCTCCGGAGCTTGCACGGACCGAGCCGAGAAACTGGCCCGGTTCAAGAGCAGCGAGACCCAGATTCTGGTCAACGCGATGCTGCTCACCGAAGGCTTCGATCAGCCTAGCGTTAACTGCGTCGTAGCGCTGCGTCCGACCAAAATTCGGAGTCTGTATGCCCAGCAGGTG
>JBAUZZ010000551.1:0-3675 GCA_049585495.1 Chthoniobacterales bacterium
CGTCGTTTTCCGCATAGCACCGTTCATCCTCCGGGAAATCATGGAACGTTGGCCGGATAATGGGCGCGTAATCTCGATGCGCACGCCACATCAGGTCGTAAAAATACGGGATCAGCCGATACCGGAATTTAATCAGATCACGGATGTACGGGGTAATTTCCGGATACATCCACGGCTCGTTGACCGATTGATCGTCATTCCAGGAATGGATGCTGAAGCGCGGCAAAAAGATTCCGAATTGGACCCCGCGCAAAAAAAGTTCAGGATCCGGCCGTGGCCCGGAAAAACCACCAACGTCGTGACCAAGGTTTGAAACGCCCGACAGAGCCAGACCAATTCCCATCTTGATGTTGTAACGCAGCGTTTCCCAGGAAGTGTAGTTGTCACCGGACCACGTCTGGACATATCGGTGCATGCCAACGGTGCCTGATCGGGTGACCAGGAAAGGCCGGTTGGCCGGCGCGAACTCACGCTGAGCGTCTCGCGAAGCGCGCATCATCAAGAGGGTCTGTAGAGTCTTGCATTCGACCGCCCGGCGAGCGTCGCCAAAACCATGAATCTGCGCTTTGCTGTTCCAGACCTCGAATTCGTTGTTGTCGTTCCATGTCCCAGCCACGCCGTACTTTAACAGTGAGTCAGTAACACCCGCCTTCCACCAGTCCACCGTATTCGGATTTGTGAAATCGAGGTATGCTCCTACCTCATCCCAGAACTGGACCATGGCTGGCTTCCCAACCTCATCCTGGATAAAAAGTTTCTTAGCTGCCGCTTCGTCAAAGCGGGGATGGTCGCGCAACAGACAGGGCTTGATATTGGGACAAAGTCGAACGCCATGAGCCAGGTAGTTCTGGACGAAGCCTTGAGGATCCGGGAACTTCGCCCGATCCCAATTGAATACATAACGTTTGGCACCGATTGAAGTATAGCCTGAAGACAGGTGAAAAGAGTCGCACAGGATGTCGTGTTCTTCGCATCCGGTGAGAAACTCGGTCAGGCGTTCCTGGGCATCGGGTGAATCGGTATAAGTCATAGTTGATCCCGAATAGCCCAAGCCCCACTTCGGCGTGAACGCCGGTCGGCCGGTTAACCAAGTATAGCGCCGGACTACGTCCGCCAGGGTGGCGCCTGCGATGAAGTAGTAGTCCAGGTCTCCATAGTCCGCGACAAAATAGCGATAGTAGCCGTGGTAGTTGTCCAGCTCACGCCCCAGGTCGAACGTACAATCGGCAACAGTATCATAGAAGAGGCCGAAGGCGACCTTGTTCTCTTTCTTCCAGGTCAAGTAGAAGGGGATATGCTTATACAAAGGGTCTGTCGTTCGAGCGTTATAGCCCATCGCATCGATGTTAGTCATGCGATAGCTCTGACCGGCTCGGTTGGTAGCTCCCGCTCGCTCGCCGAGGCCGAAGTACATTTCATCCGGCTCCCGCTTCAGATAGTGGTAAACCCGTTCATCCCACCAGCCAAAGTTGTAGTTTTGCGTGGCTCGATCTGAGGCGGCGAAATTCCAGCGCTGTCCCTGGCACGTCTCCCACTTACAAAATAAGCCTGTTAGTTTGACCGTCAGCCGCACACGGGGTGTCGCGACCTGGACTTCGCCCAAATCCTGCCGAATCTCGAATGTTGGCAACGCAAAACCTTCAAGGTCAAACCGATCTCGCCCTTCTAGTGGAACATCGTCAAGGCCAGGCGCGATTGCCCAAGTACGCGGAAAATGAAACTTGCCGCGCGGCAGCACGATCACGCGCAGAATATCTTCTTCCAGAACGAAAATGTAAGCAGAATGCCCTTCGGCGCTTTGAAGGGTTAGCCGGGCGCCTGTCTGATCAATGACTTGAAAATTCGGGACTGAAGCTAGAGACATAAGACTCTCACTTTCGGGTTTGGTAAAAGGAAAATTCAGGCCGCGAGCCTCGCCTGGTGCCCGCGCATGAGCACAATAACAATAATGGCACCGATCAGGTCAAAAACCGCCAGAGAGGCAAACAACGGGCCGTAACCGATGGTAGTCGCCAGAGCGCCGACGACCAGAGAGAAGAGTAAGCCACCTGTCCAGGCTGCGGTGCCGGAAAAGCCATTTGCTGTGGCCACTTCATGCGCATTGAAAACATCGGCGCTCAAGGTGTTGAGCAACGCGGAAATCATCTGATGGGCAAAACCGCCGACGCAGAACAGGGCGATCGCGACGTAGGGGCTGGCGGCCAGACCGATTGAGCCCGGGCCGATCATCAGGAGCGCGCCGAGCACGATGCCGGCAATCCGGGAGTTAATCAACTTCATCTTAAAGTGTTTCATCAAGAAAGGTGAGAGATAACCACCGAATATCCCGCCGAGATCAGCCGCCAGGAATGGTAGCCAGGCGAATATAGCAATTTCTTTGAGATTCATGTGACGCACCGTGACTAGATAGAGCGGAATCCAGAAATTGAACGTTTGCCAGGCCGGTTCGGCGAGAAAACGCGGAATCGCGATCCCCCAAAATCGGGAAGACGAAAGGATTTTCTTCACCGGCGGGGGCTTGCGGTCGCCTGACTCTGCAGCTTTGTCCGGCTCTTGACCCTCAAGAATATATAAGCGCTCCCCGTCAGTAATTAGTCGGTGGTTTTTCGGCGAGCGATAAAAGATCCACCACAGTGCAGCAAAAATAAAACCTAGGCTGCCGGTCACCACAAAAGCCATTTGCCAGTTAGCCTGCAATAAAACCCAAATCACTAACGGCGGCGCCAACAAAGCACCCATTGAAGTGCCTGCGTTAAAGTAGCCGACAGCTACAGAGCGTTCTTTAGCCGGGAACCATTCGGAAATCGCCTTGATGCCAGCAGGGATTGCGGCAGCCTCGCTCAAACCAAGCAGTCCGCGGAAGAAAGCGAGAGAACCCCAGCCTACGGCGAAGGCATGTAACACGTTTGACAAAGACCAGGCTACCGCGAACAACGCAAATCCGAATTTGAGTCCCAAAAAATCAAGGGCAAAGCCGCATATCGACTGCATGACCGTATAGCCAATCTGGAAAGCGGCGACGATATAGGAATACTGCTGAGTCGAGAAATGCAGTTGCTTTTGTAACTCGGGGGCCAGCACGGCCAGCGAATTGCGCGCCAGATAATTTATGATTGTGCCAAGACAGATCAGGCCGACGATCCACCAGCGAAGTCCTTTGATTTTTCTCATTAGAAAACCCAAGCAAATCACTTCGCCGGAAGCTACTTTTTCGTGTCGCCGTAGCAGAACGGGAGTGTTTCAGCCATGGGGAGATCTTAACGAGAGACTAACCTGTAAAACAAGCCCTAAAGGGGAAGCGGGTCACCTTCAAGTCGGCATCGCCCAGGCAGGCGGGTTGCCGGGGCGAAAGAGCGTCTCTCCGGCTTTCGCTCTCTCCCAGCTTCCGTCTTCCCAGGGCTGTCGGCTGACGCAGATACTGAACCCGGTTCCCCGGTCGTTGCAGATTCCCAGTCAGCAGCTCCCCGCAGGATACAAACGGGACAGAATTCGCTATCGGCGGTGGCGTAAAACTTCGTGCCGCAGACCGGGCAGGAGCGTGCTTCCTGCTGCACTGGTCCCGGCCCCGGACGGGGTTCCTCCTCAGGTTTTTCGGAATCTGGTTTCACGGCCTCAGCCGTCCTTCAGCGGCGATTGTCGCGTCGCAGAGCCCGAGGGAAACAAACTGACTTGGGC
>JBAUZZ010000552.1:0-3716 GCA_049585495.1 Chthoniobacterales bacterium
GAACTCTGCAGAGAGTTCGGCATCTCCCGCAAGACCGGCTACAAGATCTTCGATCGCTACCAGGAATGCGGGATTCAGGGGCTGACCGACAGAAGCCGACGCCCGTATCGCTACGCCAACCGACTTCCGTTCCAGGTCGAAAACTTCATCTTGAACGTAAAGCACGAGCACCCCAGCTGGGGTGCTCGCAAAATCCGGGAGCGCTTGCTGCGCCGGTTCTCCGGTATTCCCAGCCCGGCCAAAAGTACCATCCATGCGGTGCTCGATCGCCATGGCCTGGTCGAACGCCGCGGTCGATTGCGTCGTCGTGCTCAGGGAACCGCTTTGTCGTTGGGCCAACGGCCCAACGAGCTGTGGTGCACCGACTACAAGGGCGAGTTCTTGCTGGGAAATCACCAATACTGCTATCCGCTGACGGTCACTGATCACGCCAGCCGTTTTCTGCTCACCTGTGAAGCCCTCTCTTCTACCCAAGAAGACTTCGCTTTCACCGTGTTTGAAAGGCTTTTTAAGGAGCGCGGCCTGCCGGCCAGCATCCGCAGCGATAACGGTGTTCCCTTCGCTTCCGCCCAGGCCCTGTTCCACCTGAGCAAACTAGCGGTCTGGTGGCTCCGTCTTGGTATCGGCATCGAACGGATTAAGCCGGGCCATCCTCAACAAAATGGCCGTCATGAGCGCATGCACCTCACCTTAAAAAAAGAAACTACCAAACCGGCGGGTTCCAACTTCCTGCAGCAGCAGGCCAGGTTCGATGACTTCATCGAGATCTTCAACAACCAACGCCCGCACGAAGCGTTGGACATGAAGTGTCCCGCAGAGGTCTACCAACCTTCCCCGCGCCCCTACACCGGCTTGCCGGACATCGACTATCCCCTCCACGATAAAACCATCGTGGTCACTCGTTGCGGGCGCATCTGTCTGGGTCGCAAGAAAATTAATTTCAGTCAGGTCTTTGCCGGTCAGGCCGTGGGCATCAAAGAAGTTCAAGACGATATCTGGCTGGTAAGCTTTATGGATTATGATCTGGGGTACTTCGATCTGGAAACTCGGGTGCTCGAACCGCTCGAGAATCCCTTCGGCCCAAAAGTGTTACCTATGTCTTAGGTACGTTGTGTAACCCATGTCTCCGGGCTGGACCCTAAAGGGGATGGAGCCGAGGCCCGGACTTGAACCGGGGACCTGCCGATTACGAATCGGCTGCTCTACCAACTGAGCTACCTCGGCGCTGATTGAATGTAACATCGCAGCGAAAAAGCTGTCAAACATTGGCCGGAATGTGTTTCTTGGCACGCGTTTGGTCGCGACGACGCGCTGACCGGAAGAAACGTGAAGCACGCCCGCACTAAAGGGAACGCGTTGCTTGCTGGGCCTGCATGAGGTTCAACGCAAGACGGGATACGCCAGAGGCACACGTGCGAAGGAATGCAGCTACCGGCTGGCGCGACGACGTTCAACGCGAGATGGGGTACATCAACCAGGCCACGCCAACGCTGATGACGACGAATAGCGCGAATGACCACAGCATGTACTTGATCCAGTTCGACGCCGTGCGCTGCGTCAGGCACGCGAGCGCCATGGAAACGAACAGAGCGAACGAGAGCATGATGCCGAAGTGACTGAGCTTCAATCGATCTACAATGAAGAAGCTCACGAACACTCAGTTCCTCCGCCCGGATGCGATTTCCAGCACATCAAAGATGGCGAGCACGTTTACTACTCCGGCTGCGGCGATGAAGCGCGTGCCGTAGTCTCCTGTGGCGCGAGATACATTCGGACCGGCGGCTTCGAAGAAGCGAGAGAGATAGTAGAAGACGCCCGAACCGGCATCGGCGAGAAATCCCAGCGTGCCGAACGGGTCGCCCGAATGCGGAGGGAAAACATTCCCACGCAAGAGATACCCCGTAATTGCGAGTCCTCCGACCGAAACAAAAAATCCAAGAGCCCTTCCCCAGCGGCCTAGAAACAAGTGTCCCGAGCCTGGCAGGAGCCATGCGGCGATCGCTGCAAGCGGGGCGAGGGCGCTGCCTTTCCTGGTGGCGGCCGACGTGGGCGAGGGGCTTGGCGGATTGTCGAGAGGTTTGTCGTTGACGGGTACTTCGCTCACGGTCACCTAAGCCAGCAGCGGAAGAATTTCTTCCTGGATGGCGCCCGTGACGCGCGCTTCGTTCTCGCCGACATACATATTCACTTCGCTGCGGATTCCGAATTCGGGCATGTAGATTCCCGGCTCGATCGAAAAGCAAGTGTGCGCGACAATCTTGCGATCGTCGCGCGTTTCCAAGCCATCCATGTTTGCACCGTTGCCATGAACTTCCTGGCCGATGCTGTGTCCGGTACGATACACGAAATATTTTCCGTAGCCCGCCTTGCGAATCGCTTCGCGCGTCACGCGGTCCACTTCCCAGCCGTGCACGGCGCGTTTTTTCGCCACCGCATCCTTGACGAATTCGATTGCGGCGTTGCGGGCGCTCTTCACGATACGGAAAATTTTCGCGTAAGAATCCGGCACGCGCTCGCCGAGATAGCCCACCCAGGTGATGTCATAGTAGACGCTCTCGGGACGATTCAATTTGGCCCAGATGTCGAGCAGCAATAGATCGCCCGCGCGGATGGGACGCGACGAGCCAGCTTTCGGTTCGTAGTGCGGATTGCCGTTGTTTGGCTGCACCGCGACAATGGGAGGTTCAGCAGTGGTGAGTCCGCTCGCGCGAAACTTTTCCAAAATCCATTGCTGCAATTCGATTTCGACTAGCGGTTTCCCCTCGCGGACAAAAGCGGCAGCGCGCGCGAAGGCTTCGCGGGTAACGCGATCCACTATTTTGCCTGCTTCCAAATGGCTTTCGAGCTGGTCTGGTGTCCAGCTTGCTTCGAATTTCTGCACGAGATCGGCGGAGCTGACTACTTTCTTCTTCAGCTTGCGGATGAGCTCGACGGTTCCAGCATCCACGAGCCCGATGTAAGGGATGTTGTTCTCCGGCGAGTACTGCATCGCGATGTTTTTACTGCCGGAGAGGAGTTTGGGCAGGGTCTTGTGCAGTTCTTCCCATCCGGCGTAGAGAAATTTCTTGCCGTCGAGCGAATCGAGGGAGCTTTGCTCGATCTTATGCACCAACTTGCGCGGTTCACCTTTTGCAGGAATGAAATAAAACCAGCGGCGGGTGATCATCGCGTGATCGTCCAGGCCGAGGATGTGGCCGGCGATGGGATCGCGATGGTGATGGTCGTAAAACAGCCAGCCGTCAATTTTATTTGCGCGCAGTTCGGATTGAATGGCTTTAATGTCCCGCATGAAGTCAGCCCCTGGTCTTTTTTGGCTTCTGTTTGCCGCCGGTTAGCAGAACGCGAGCACTCGCTCGCGCGTGACACCTGCGACTGCGATGCGCTTGTTGCGGCTATTTTCGCCGGAGATGATTCTAACAGCCGAGAGGGGCACGTTCAAACGCTCGGCGAGAAGGCGTCTTAGCGATTCATTCGCGCGGCCTTCCAAGGGCGGCGCGGTGAGACGGACTTTCAGCGCGCCGGCGTGATCGCCTTCGATGGCGTCGCAGCTCGCCCGCGGCTGGACACGGACGCGAAACGAAATTGAATCCGCGTTGACGATTATGTCCATTGGTTATCGTAGCCGCGGATTGTTCCACGCCCGCACGCGGAAAGCTCGCGCTGTCATTGCAGATGTTGCGAGCCTGTAAGGAGAGCGCAACACAAGTATATTAGAT
>JBAUZZ010000553.1:0-52294 GCA_049585495.1 Chthoniobacterales bacterium
ATCGACTCTTGAGCTTCTCTGCCACCTCGCCGGTGTTGTCGGGACTTTTATCATTGACAATGATGGCGACTCCATCGTCCCAGAAAGCCGCGGGTATGCGCGGTAGCGCGGACGGCAACGTCTTCTCGGCGCGGTAAGAGGGAATCACAATGGCCTTCTTCATCGTCGGCGTTAAGTTTTCTGTGTCGATCGGAGCCGCGTTCTGAATCCAATTTCCGAAGACTCGGCGGCTGACCCAGCCGCCCTACAATTTAACTTCGGATTTTGAGCCGAATCGGCCAAACCCCCGATCTGGATCGCCAAAGCAGCTTTACCGCAGACCATCAGTGGTAGCGTATATCGGTCCATGTAATAGACGCAGACACAGTTAGCCAGAAACAGCACTATACTCGACAGCACCAAGGTCTGAGCGAGCCAGACGGCAGGACGCGGATCGACCTTCGCCGATACGATACCGAGAGCTAGAACGACAACGAATAAAACAACAAGCGGAACTCGGCCACCAAGACCCAGGTAATAATCGTGCCGGGAACGCTCAAGCTCCAAAGTTGCGCGGCGATAATCGAGCGAAGGCAAACTGTCGACCGCGAGAAAGAGTTCAGGCTGCTGAAGCCGAAGGCGCGCACCGCCTTGATTGGAGATAAATACTGTACGGCTTAGTTTTCCGTTCGTTGCCCGAATAAACCCGTTTGAAAAGTCACGCCAGATTAGGGAGAGCAACCGGGGATGCAGAGTCTTCAAGTAAGCCAGGCTCGCGGCGAAGATCACTCGTTCGCTCTCTGCCTGGATTCTCACTTTGGGAACACCGTTGGCGAGCAAAGCATCACGGATAACCTGGTCCGCGCCCAGACTATAAGATCCTTTCTCCAACTGGGCGTGGATCGCAACGCGAACGATTGGGTTCGGTTGAGCCGAAGCCAGCTTATCAGCTAACTCCCGTTTTTCCGAGGCGGGGAGTCTGTTCAAAAAAGTTGCAACCCGATCGCTTAGGGTGACTCCCATGCTCGGGCGATATTCGTCTCCGACAGCAGCAATCATCGCCCGGGCAAGCGCAACGTTAGCCGAGAAAGCTATCACCACGCAGAGCGCTGCTACTCCGGCCCGGAGCAATTGTCGCCGCCATTCAGGTTGACGGTGCCAGAGCAGCCAGCCACCTATCCCAATGAATGCAAGTGGCAGGCTGGCGCCAAGAATGACATTGATGTGCCGCGTTCCGATCGCCGTGAAGAATGCCACCGTAAAACCGATCCAGTAGCGCAGACGAGGTTTCTCCAAAGTGCGGAGACCGAAAGCGACGGTAAACAAAATAGCCGTGACGCTGAGCGATTCGGAACCGGCACATTGTTGTTGCGCATAGAGGCTGCTGGCCAGCAAGAAACAGAGGGTAACGATTCCCGTTCCCAGCACTGAACTGCTGCAGCACTTCGCCAGGAAAACAAGCGCTGCGACGAACGCTAAGTGTTGGCAGATAATCAGCGCATAAATCCCGGTCAGGGAAGGCGACTGCGCTGCGAACAGATTAAGCGTTGGGATCGGCTGGCCCATCAGCGCAGCCGAGGCCGCGTCGCCAATCCAGAAAGGGATCCGACCCAGGAAGCAATACAGTGGCGGATAGTGCAGGATGTTAGCCGCACCTGCCGGCCAGACCAGTTGCGCGACCGCGTCGATATCCTTCCACAGGATAGGATAAAACAACAGCAAGTAGACTGACGGCAGGCACAGGAAGATGGCCGGATGCTGGCCCACAAATTCGAGGGGACCGGTCACCCATTTCAGTAAACGCACCAACCCGAAATACACGCTTCACTGCCTAGCAGCTTTTGCCGCCAGATCCATAGAAATTGCCAGAACGCAAACCCGGCTACATGTGGTAGGGCCAAGTTTCCCACCCACAACGCTTCGCGTAGCGATGCGGGCGGACACCTTGGCCTGATGCTTGATTCAGGACGCGCTTGCCGTCCGCCCCTTGGTTTGATAACTCGCCCAGCAGTCGCCGCAGTAGCGTGACAACACATTTAGATCACGCGCGGTGCCGTAGCCAATATCAAGGATCGATGACGGTGAAGTAGAGAGGTAACGGCTGAATAGGCGAAGACACATCCGGGGCGTAGCCTCGTCTTCTTCGGGATAAATCAACTCATAGAGCTCTGGTCGTCGATACAGGAGATTCCGCGTCTCCGGATCCATATTGGAGTATTCTATCTGAAGTTTCTGCTATCGGCAGCAACAGATGGCCGGCTCCAATGGACTTGCCGAGCCGGCGGCTGAGGCCAGCCGCCCTACAAATGTGGCGTAGCCCGTTTTTGTTCATTCCCCCTTTCCTTGACACAGAGACCCTCCCGTCTCACCCTGGCCGATCGGTCAATTTTATGAAGGCGATTCGATTACATTCCCAGGGCGGGCCAGAGGTCCTGCAATTCGAGGATGTCCCACTGCCAGAGCTCAAACCCGGCGAGGCGCTTGTCCGCGTCAATGCGGCTGGTGTGAATTTTCTCGATGTCTACCAGCGGACCGGACTTTACAAGATACCCTTACCGTTTACGCCCGGCATGGAGGGTGCCGGCACCATCGAGCGCGTAAGCGGCGATAGTGAGCTTCAGCCGGGTGCGCGGGTGAACTGGACGATGCAGCCCGGTGCTTACGCGGAATTCGCCGCTGTGCCGGCCTGGAAGTTGGTTCAGCTCCCCGATGGTATCGACTTTCAGGCTGCCGCAGCCGCCATGCTTCAAGGCATGACTGCGCAGTATCTCTGCGAAACAACCTATCCGGTCAAAGCTGGTGATAGCGTACTAGTACACGCGGGTGCCGGTGGGGTGGGTCTCCTGCTGATACAACTCCTGCGGCGAAAGGGAGCCAAAGTCTTCACAACCGTTTCGACCGATGCGAAAGCTGCCCTGGCAAAAGAGGCAGGAGCCGATGAAGCGATCCTTTACACCAAAGAAGATTTTGTTGCAGCAGTAAAAGCCTTCACGAAGGGGCAAGGCGTCCAGGTTGTTTACGATTCGGTCGGCGCTTCGACTTACGAAGGGAGTCTCAATGTTCTCCGGCCGCTGGGTATGCTGGTGCTCTTCGGCCAATCCGGCGGCCGCGTCCCGCCGATTGATCCAATTAATCTTACCGACAAGGGATCCCTTTTTCTCGCCAGACCCAGCCTTGGTCATCACATTGCAGATCGAAACAGCTTGTTGGAGCGAGCCTCGAAAGTCCTGGGCTGGGTCGCAACCGGAGCTTTGAAAGTCCGGATTGGAAAGGTCTATCCGCTGTCCGGAGTTCCAGAGGCGCACCGCGACCTGGAAGCGCGGAAAACGACTGGCAAGCTGATTATCGACGTTACGGATGACCAGAAGGAGACTGTATCGGCGTAACGGCGTTCCGGCGTGTCGGCGTAAGTCTTCTCGGTCTCGGATCGTCACTCACTGATCTGAGCTTGCGGAGTGTTGGCGATCCTAAGAAGGCTTGGCCAATCATGCTCAGAAAATCCTTTGCTGTTTTCATGGCCTGTGCCTCGTTTCTAAATGCACGCCGATACGCCCACACGCCGATACGCCGACACCTTCATTCCCTCCCGTAACACGGGATCTCCGCCGCGGCGGATCGTCCTGCCGAATTCATCGCCCTAAGCTGCCACCATGGACTTACTTGCCTCGATCCTGGCAGATGAGCAGGCCCGCAGGGATGCCTTCCCGATCTGCGAGAACAAGGTGTTTATGGCGCATGCCGCGGTAACAACCCTTCCGCGGGTAGTTGCCGACGCGATGGTCGACCTGGCCCGCGGCGCTTCTACCGATGTTCGAGATTTTGCCGAGACACTTAAGATGATTCAGCAGACCAGGGAGCTCGCTGCGCGGCTGATCCATGCTGGACCCGAGGAGATCGCGTTGCTCGGACCCACATCGCTCGGGCTCAGTCTCTTTGCGAACGGAATCGATTGGCAGGTAGGTGACGAAGTCATCTGTTACCTGGACGACTATCCGGCAAACGTTTACCCATGGTTGAACCTTCGCACCCGGGGAGTAGCCGTCCATTTCCTCGAGCCACCAGCGCCCGGCGCGATCACGCCGGAGCTGGTTGAGGAAGCTCTAAGCCCGAAGACCAGGCTGGTCGCTCTTGCCTCTTGTCATTTTGTCTCTGGCTACCGGATTGATATCGCGGGCATTGGGAAACTATTGCGCGAGCGCGGAATTCTGTTTTCGCTCGATGCGATACAAACTCTGGGGGCGTTCCCGACAACGGTCGAGCATGTTGACTTCCTCAGCGCCGACGCGCACAAATGGCTTCTCGGTCCGCTTGCGATCGGCATTGTGTATATCCGCAAGGAATGGTTCGAGCTATGCCGCCCCACTTTGCTTGGATCCTGGAACATCAAGGCTCCGGGCTTCATGGCGCAGCCGGAAATCGAATTCCTGCCGACTGCCCAGCGTTATGAGCCCGGCGCCTTGAATTTGTCAGGAATCGCCGGGATGAAAGCTGCAATCGAACTCTTCCTCGAGGTCGGTATCGACCGAGTCGCCGAACGGATCTTGTCGATCCGGACACGGTTGGCAAAGGGGCTGGAGGAGCTAGGTTTTCGATTGCTTGATGCATCGCTGGCTTCGGCCCAGTCGGGAATCACAACCGTCTCGCATCCATCTCGGGATGTCACTGCGCTCTTCGAGAAGCTCAGCCGCGAAAATATTGTCTGTTCGCCGAGAGAAGACCGCGCAGGAACGAAATTTCTCCGCTTCAGCCCCCATTTTTATAATACGGAGGCGGAGGTGGATCGGGTGCTCGAGGCGCTGCGAGCTTAAGTGTTGGCGTGCCCGGTCGAGGAAATGTGTCGGCGTGTCGGCGTATCGGCGTTTTACGAGAATGTTGGGTACGCGGCGAACCGTCCCCAATAGACTCTGGTCTCGTATTCCATTCTGACGTGCCCGTTTGTCTGGTAAGAATCGAAGAGGTCGGCAACGGCGCTCATCACTTCCGCATTGCCGGGTTGGCCAACATTTGGCACGTACGAGGAGGACAGGACCCGACCAAGAAGCGATTCCTTGTCCAGGAATTGAGGATGCGGGAAAGTGAAGAACTGAACAGGGTACGGCCCAAAGAAAGCCTGAATTTGCTCGAGCGTAACCCGCCGATGCACGACCTTTGGATATTCCAGCACCAGGCTTTGGAGAACTGATTCGTATCCACGCTGGAAATCGGACGCCTCGTCCAGGCGTTCATTCCAGATAATCGCAACCGGAGCACTTGCCCGCAAAATCCGGCTAAACTCCGATCTCGTCTTCGCTTGATCGAACCAGTGGAATGACTGGGCGCAGGTGATCAGATCAATCGAGCCCGCCGCTAACGTCGTCGCCTCGGAAGTACCAGGAACTCGGTGAAATCCAGGGGACCGTCCCAAGCTTCGTTCCGCGGCTTGCGCCATGGGCCCGTTTGGTTCGACCGCAAAAACTTCGTACCCGGCCTCGAGCAGCTGAGCCGTCAGAATACCAGTACCAGAGCCGATGTCAGCGACCCGAGCCGGCGCTGGAACGGATTTCGTCAGGTACTGCAGCATCGCGGCCGGGTAGTCCGGGCGGTATTTTGCATAATTTTCAACACGGTCGCTGAAGCGTTCGGTCGGGGATTTCATTCCATTACTCCAATACTCCATTACTCCACAGACCAGCTCGAATAAATTCTCGCCCTACCACTCTGCTTGCCCACCACTCTGACCCATCCATTCTGACTCCTCGAATAAATTCTCGCCCTACCGCTCTGTTGGCCCTAACCCTCTGACCCCACCCTATCTGACTCCTACTCGCCCTCGTTTTCCCCCTTTACACGCTGCGAAGATTCCGCGAAGGATCCTTCTTTATGCGGCAAATTGGAATTGGGCTCGCCGGCTTGGGTACGGTCGGCACCGGTGTGTTCCGGTACCTGCTGCAAAATCGGGTGCTGCTTGCCGAACGCCTAGGGCTGGAACTATCTGTCCGCCGGATCGCGGTACGCAACCCCTCCTTGTTCCGGAGCGTCCAACCGGCAGCAGACATCCTGACGTCGCATTGGGAAGCCGTCGTTGACGATCCAAGCGTTGAGATCGTGGTAGAGTTGATGGGTGGTATCGAGATCCCATTCGAGTTTTTTATGCGGGCGCTGGAAGTGAGCAAACCAGTCGTTACTGGCAACAAGGCCCTCCTGGCCGAGCATGGTGTGGAGATCTTCCAGAAGGCGTCTGAGAAGGGTGTCCCGGTCTTTTTTGAGGCAGCGGTTGCCGGCGGAATCCCGATTATCAAATCCATCCGTGAAGCCTTTATCGGGAATCATATCGAATCGGTCCACGCCATCCTGAACGGAACCAGCAATTACATTTTAACCCGGATGACGGAATCCGGACTCGAGTTTCCCGAATCCCTTCGCGAAGCGCAAAACGCGGGGTACGCCGAGGCGGATCCGACCCTTGACATTAATGGATGGGATGCTGCGCACAAAGCAATTATCCTCGCATCTCTGGCTTACGGGTTCTGGGTAAACACTGATCAGATTCATGTCGAAGGGATCGAGAGAGTCACGGCAGCTGACATCCGATTTGCCGATGGTCTGGGTTACCGGATCAAATTGGTCGCAACGATTCGCGCAAATGATGACAGCTCGATCGAGGTCCGGGTTCACCCGACGCTCGTACCAAAGAGCCATGTGCTGGCGTCGGTCAACGGGGTATTCAACGCCTTGATGGTTCGCGGCGACATTGTTGGAGATACTCTTTTCTACGGACGGGGCGCTGGTCAGGATCCGACGGCAAGCTCGGTCATCAGCGACTTGGCCCAAGCGGCAATCTGGTTGGACTCGGGCGGCAAAGCGTTCGGCTTTGTTCCTCACGGCCTTTACGGCAAATGCCTGCCGGTCGATCAGATCCATTCCGCGTTTTATCTGCGGCTAACAGTCGAGGACAAGCCTGGCGTCCTTGCTCAGATTGCAAGTATCCTCGGCTCGCATCAGATTGGAATTTCTTCGGTGATCCAGCCGGAAAGCCACGAGGTTACCGCTGTTCCGCTCGTTCTGATGATCCACGACGCGCCGTTCGGGCGCACCCAGGCCGCCGTCAAACGAATCGCGAGTCTTGAGTGTGTGAAAGCACCTCCGGTCGTACTCTGGGTTTTGTCGTGAAGGCTGCGTCCGCAACAGAGCATCTGAAGATCGGTGTCATTGACCGCTACCGGCGATTTTTGCCAGTCGGTGCGGCTACCCCGGTTGTTACTTTAAACGAGGGATCGACGCCGCTCATCCACTCGCCCCGCTTGAGCACGATTGTCGGCCGCTCGCAGGTATTTTTGAAATTCGAGGGAGCCAATCCGACCGGCTCGTTTAAGGATCGAGGAATGACGGTCGCCGTAAGCAAGGCCGTAGAGCACGGCGCAAGATTGCTCGTCTGCGCTTCGACTGGGAATACATCTGCGGCTGCTGCCGCCTATGCCGCCCGAGCCAGGGTGCGTTGTGCGGTCTTGTTGCCGGCCGGCAGGATTGCGATGGGGAAATTGGCCCAGGCCTTTGTCTACGGAGCCTCAGTGATTGCCATTGACGGCAATTTCGATACCTGTCTGCAGCTAATTCGCGAGCTCGCGTCCGAACCCGGCGTGGCTGTTGTCAACTCCATTAACCCGGACCGCCTGGAAGGCCAGAAAACCGCGGCTTTCGAGGTTGTCGACAACCTCGGCGACGCTCCGGACATTCATGTTCTTCCGGTCGGGAACGCCGGTAACATCAGTGCCTATTGGAAGGGATACAAAGAGTACGCCGAGCACGGGTTCGCGACCCGGGTTCCCCGGATGATCGGTTTCCAAGCGGCGGGCGCTGCCCCAATCTACTTTGACAAGGTGATCGAGAATCCGGAAACAGCCGCCTCGGCGATCCGGATCGGGAATCCGGCGAGCTGGGCACTGGCTAAAGCTGCGATCGCGGAATCCCGTGGCGCGGTCGATATCGTGACCGACGAGGAAATTTTCGCTGCGCAGCGATGGCTGGCCATCAACGAGGGAATTTTTGTCGAGCCGGCCAGCGCGACCGCAGTCGCCGGGCTCCTGAAGTGCAGCAGCGAGACTCCTTGCGCCCGGTGCCCATTTTCTGAGTCGGGCGAGCCCCGCACGATCGTTGTGACCCTCACCGGCCATGGACTAAAAGACGTAGGCGCGGTTTTAGATCGCTGCGCGGCGCCAGTTCAAGCACCAGCCAGTAAAACCGCCATTCTCGAAATTCTTCAGGCATGAGTCTTATTGTTCAAAAATTCGGAGGTACCTCGGTTGGAACTCCGGAACGTATTCTTGCGGTCGCGAAACGAATTCTGGCAACGCAGGCCGATAGAAACCAGGTTGTCGCGGTCTTGTCCGCCATGTCGGGCGTCACCGATAGCTTGATAGAGCTTGCCCGCGCGGTTGCACCACATCCAACCGAACGCGAGATGGATGTGCTGCTCGCCACGGGCGAACAGACGACAATCGCCCTCACCGCGATGGCGATCGACGGCCTGGGCGGACAGGCAGTGTCCCTCACCGGTGCGCAGGCCGGGATTGTGACGGACGGTGTTCACACCAGGGCTAAGATCGCCAACATCACTCCGAAACGGATCCACGCCTTCCTCGAAGCGGGCAAAATCGTGATCGTGGCAGGTTTCCAGGGCGAGAGCTTCGATGGCCAGGTCACCACGCTCGGACGTGGCGGGTCGGATCTGACCGCGATCGCGTTGGCGGCGGCGATTAAAGCGGATCTGTGCCAGATTTTTACCGATGTCGAAGGTGTTTACACCTGCGATCCACGGATCGTAAAGGATGCACGGAAGATTCCGGAAATCTCGTATGACGAGATGCTGGAAATGGCTAGCCTCGGTTCTCGAGTGATGCAGTCGCGATCGGTTGAGTTTGCAAAAAAGTTCGGAGTTGTCTTCGAAGTCCGGAGCAGTTTTAACAACGAACCGGGAACGATTGTGAAAGCAGAGACGAGCAGCATGGAGAAAGTGGTCATTCGCGGCGTCAGCGTTGACCGTAAGCAAGCGAAAGTGACAATCAGCCAGGTGCCGGACAAGCCGGGCACCGCTTCCCGGGTCTTCAACGAGATCGCTGCCGCTAATGTGAATGTCGACATGATCGTGCAGAATGTCTCCGCCGCCGGGACCACTGACATTTCGTTTACCATACCGGCTGAAGAAATCGCCAAGACCGAGAAATCGCTGGGGCCGGTCGTCAAAGAGATCGGAGCCAAAGGCTTCACCGCGCAGGCCGGTATCGCGAAATTGAGCGTCGTCGGTATCGGTATGCGCTCACACTCCGGCGTCGCCGCGAGGATGTTTGAACTGCTGGCCAGCACCGGGATCAACATCCAGATGATCTCCACCTCCGAGATCAAAATCTCCGTGATCATTGATGAAGACCGGGTCGACGAAGGAGCGAATCTCGTCCACGCCGGCTTCGGCTTGGATTGCGCTTTTTTTGAAGAGGCAGAGCTTCGGTCGTGAGCTCAGGCGAACGGCTTCGCACAGAAGTCCGCGAAGACCTCACACAAAGGCCAGGAAGAAGATTTTACAGAAGCTCTCAAAGGCGGATTTGTAGGGCGGCTGGCTCAGCCGCCAGGAACACCCGGGCGAATCTCACCCCAAACAGATCTCTCCAGCGCGTGAGCTACCCGCCGCAAGACCGGGAAACACGTTCCGACCATCGCATCGCCCCCACAGAACCCCAGAAGAGCCTTACGCCAATGATCCTTCTCGACGGCTGAGCCAGCCGCCCTACAAAACCCTTTGAGTCCTTCGAGACCTTCTGTAAAAATTCCTTCGCGCTCTTCGTGTAAAATCTTCGCGGCCTTTTCCTAAACAGGCTAATTTCCTCCGCCATGTGGAAAGGACGCTTCCAGCAAGAAACAGCGCCGGCGGTGCAGCGGTTCACCGAATCGGTCTCGTTCGACTGGCGTCTTTACAAGTTCGATATTCAAGGCTCGATTGCCCATTCCGCAGCCCTGGAAAAGGCGGGGTTGCTCACCGCTGAAGAGCAGCAGCAAATTGAGTCGGGTCTGAGGGCGATTGAGCGTGAGATCGACGAGGGCAAGTTTCTGTTCCGCCCGGAACTCGAAGACGTTCACATGAATATCGAATCAGCGCTCACGGTGCGCATCGGACCAGTGGGCGCCAAGTTGCACACTGCCCGGAGCCGAAATGATCAGGTTGCCCTGGACCTGCGGCTCTATCTCCGCCATGAAGCCGGTGAGATCCGCCGCTTGATCACACGGTTACAGCGGGCTCTGGTCGACTCTGCTGGAAACTATCGCGACGCGGTTATTCCTGGGTACACGCATCTTCAGCGGGCACAACCGGTTCTGGTCGCTCACCACTTGCTCGCGTACGTCGAAATGTTGCAGCGAGATTGTGAACGATTGACCGATGCCACCAAGCGAATCAATCGCATGCCCCTCGGCTCCGGTGCAATTGCGGGATCGACCATAGCGTTAGACCGCGAATATCTGGCAAAGCTACTCGACTTCCCGGAGGTTACGCGGAACAGCATGGACGCGGTCAGTGATCGGGACTTCGCTGTAGAAATGCTCTTCGCCCTAGCTCTGACCGGTGTTCATCTCTCCCGGCTAAGCGAAGATCTCATCCTGTTCGCGTCTTCGGAATTTAAATTCATCCGCATCAGCGATGCTTACAGTACCGGTTCAAGCCTGATGCCACAAAAGAAAAATCCTGACGTGTGCGAGCTTACGCGCGGCAAGACAGGCCGCCTCATGGGAAACCTGGTCTCCTTGCTAACGACGCTCAAGGGTCTTCCCATGACCTACAATCGGGACATGCAAGAAGACAAGGAGGCCGTGTTCGACTCCATCGATCAAGTGAAGATTGCGCTCGAGGTTTACGTCGGAATGATCCCTGAGATCGAGATTGACACGTCCCGGGCTCGAGCCGCAGCCGAAGATCCAGCCCTGCTCGCCACTGATCTCGCCGACTACCTGGTGTTACGCGGTGTGCCATTCCGGCAGGCGCACGAAGTGATCGGTAAGCTGGTGGCGTATGCGTTGGACCAAAAACGAACGTTCCGCGAGCTGACGATTGATGAGTTCAGAGCATTTTCCGACCGGTTCGGACCGGACATATTTGAGGTTCTGAATCTCGATCGAGCTATCAGCCGGAGAACAACGATAGGGGCTCCATCCGCGGAGAACGTTGCTGCCGAGCTCGACCGCTGGAAGTCTGTGTTGGTGGCCCCCGACTTGTAGGGCGGTGGCTCACGCGCCGGGGAAATCTACTTGGCCTGAGATTCGCACGGGTGTTCCCGGCGGCTGAGCCAGCCTCCCTACAAGTCCACTTCTTCGCGTCCTTTGTGTCACCCACGAAAAAATGTTGCAGCCGAGCTGGAAGCATGGGACGCAAAGCTGCGTGAAAAACCTTGATGCCTGGCAAATTCTGGAATCGAGGTCCTTATTCAAGAATCCTCACGTCGAAGTCCTCGAGGAGCGCGTGTCGCTCCCCGGCGAAGACCGGATTCGGACCTGGACGACAGTCCGCCGGAAGAAAGCGGTTGTCATTGCCCCGGTCACCGAAGGTGGTCGTTTTGTTCTGATTCATGAGGCCCGGGTACCCGTCCGAAAATGGCTATGGGAGTTTCCTGCCGGTCAGGTTGATGAAGCCGTTGAACCAAGCTCGGACGCGATCCGGGAGACGGCGGTGCGCGAGCTAACGGAAGAAACAGGTTATGAACTGGTCCCCGGGGGCGACCTCACGTTCCTTGGACACTTCTATTCCTCCCAAGGATTTACAGACGAAACGCAGCATTTATTCCTTGCTCGACCGGTCCGCCCGACCGGGAAGAGTCATCAGCCGGACCAAAGCGAGGCGATTGCGGAGTGCCGCGAATTTACCTTCGCCGAGTTGCGCGCAATGATTGCGGGACACATCATTCAGGATGCAAACACGCTGGGCCTGTTTGCCCGGCTAACGGCAAAGAACCTATTGGCCGATTAAAGTGCTATGCGCTGGAAACTATCGGACATATTCAAATTCCGTGAAGGCGATTCTCCGGACGCGACCAAGCCGTTTCTGGATCACCTTGAGGATCTGCGCTGGGTGATTATCAAGATGGCGATCGCACTGGGCGCCGCAATGATGCTGTCATTTCTGTTCCGGTTCCAGCTAGTGCATATCCTGCAATGGCCGTTAAAGAAGATCGATCCGAACCTGTTGAAAACGCTTGTCTCGCTCGGTGTTGCCGACTCTTTGACGATTTCCTTCCAACTTGCCTTCTATGCAGGAATCGTCCTGGCATTCCCGTTTCTCATCTATTTTGCCGCTGAATTTGTGTTGCCGGCCCTGACCCCACATGAGAAGAAAGCGATGCTCCCGGCGGTCTTAGTGGGGTTCGGACTATTCGTTGGTGGTGTCGTCTTCTCCTACTACTTCGTCCTGCCTCCGACTCTCCGGTTTTTCTTCCACGATGCCCAGGCCATGCAATGGACTCCAACCTGGACGGTGCGCGATTACTTTTCGTTCGTGACCCAAGCCTGCGTTGGATTCGGCGTCGCCTTTGAGCTCCCGGTGGTCATTCTGGTTATGATCCGGCTCGGAATCGTATCCACTGCCCTGCTCCGGCGAACCCGGGCCTATGCTTTCCTGCTCATCTTCATCGCGGCGGCATTCCTCGCGCCCACACCTGATGCCGTTTCCATGGCGATGATGGGAACCCCGATGTATTTGCTCTACGAAGCCTGCATCGTGGTGGGCGGATTCATCGAGAAGAAACGCAAACGCGAGCAGGAAGCGGCCCTGGCCGCGAAGGGCTAAGGGTAAGGGAGTTCCGGAGCGAGTGAGTAGTAAGTAGTTGTCAGTAGTCTGTAGTCTGTGATCTGTAATTTGTAATTATCACAGACCACAGAATACTGATTACTGACCACCGACAACTGACCACTGTCTCCCGCCCTCTCACCCCATCCTCCTCCTTAAGAAAATATCCAAGGGCAGCAGGAGTGCCGCGAGAGTCAACAGCCATGGCGCCAGGTCGATCCGGTCTCCGGGGACTCGCGGACCCGGCTGGAAAATCTCGGATGGCTTCGGTTCAAAACGCCCCTGGCCGGCGCCAGCGATCTTCTCCGGCGTCTCCTCATCCGTGCCAAAGTTGAGAAATTCTTTTGGATAACTGCGCACATAGTTGAGCGTAACCGGCGGAAAATTTGGAGCGCTAACCGAGATAAGACGAAGCCCCTGGTCCGGCAGTTTGAGATCGGCGATGTATCGCCCTGGACCAACTTGAGTAGCACTCTCCGTCTCGGTCTCTCCATCCGCGCCGGCGGAGACGACCGTAAGCGTCAGGCCATCGGCAAAAGAGCCGTCCGGTCGAACCGCGTTCACTTCGGTTCGTAGCCTGGAGTCTTCTTTTTCCTGAAGATTTACTTGAAACAAACCCGCATCCGTACGGCGCATCAGGCTTCGAATCGCCTGGGACCAAAATTTTCCGAACCCAGGCCAGGATAACCATTCGGAGGCCCACCGGTTCTTCACATCGCTGGTGAAGGCGGCCGTCTGCCCAAGACCGAATCGCCACGTTGCAAAGAGCGGCTCACCTCGTTCCGTTGCCAAGAGAACATCAGCAGTGGGTTTCGGCTTAGTCGAGTTGTAACCGAGCAAAACCGGAGACTGACTCCAATCGATTCCCTCCAGAACTTTTGAATCTCGGACCGGTTGAGCCTGGAAGGGATCTTCGATCAAGCTGCTTTGGGCTACTTTCATGGTTTCGGTCGTAAAGATCTGCGGCAAATTCGCCGGGTCATTCGTCAAGTAAAATCGGCCGTTCCCGCGCTCTGCGAGCAGTTTGAGGAAAGGCACGTCTTTGTCGCTTTCGAATCCGAGACCGACCACCGATGTGGTGACACGATCGCTGAGGAGCATCGACACGAGATCCAACGCGGTACCTTTGCCTTGCGCACCGTCAGGCATCTCGCCAGCAAATTTCTCTTCGGCATCAGCCGCATCAGAAAACAGAATCACGTGCTTAATTTGCGCATTGATGTCGCGCATCACTTTGAACGCCTCGAGAAGCGAGGTGTAGATATAAATTCCCCCTCCGGCCGAGTCGATCCCGAGAATTTTTGGTAAAAGCGTCGGGCGATCCTGGAGCCGGGCCAGCGGCACCACTTGGTGGACTTTCGTATCAACCGCAAACAAGCCGAAGTAGTCGTTATCCTTCAACACGTCCATGGCAAGAACCGCACCCTGGTCTGCGAGTGAGATCTTGGTGCGTCCTTGAACGGGAGCGGCCATCGAACCGGACCGGTCCAGGATGACTAACAGTGCTACCGACGGCGTTTCCTGGCGGTCATCGTGCTCCATCCGCACCGGAAGAATCTGTTCGACCGGTGTACGGTAGTATCCCCCGACGCCAAAACTGTTCTCACCGCCGGTCAAGATAAAGCCGCCACCCAAGTCTCGAACCCAGGTGCGCAAGAGCTCCATCTGCGACTGGGAGAGCAATAGAGCTGGCACATCGCTGGCGAGCAGCAGGTCGAAACCGTCAAGGTCTTCAATGGACTTCGGGAACCCTTGGGCTGAACGCACTTCAACCTGGAACCGTTCGTTGCGAAGCAGCCGGGCCAAAGGTTCTAGCCGCCTCTCTTCCGAATCGATCATCAGGACGCGCGGCTGCCCTCGGATCTGCACCACCGCTTCGCCGATATTGTTTTCAGCAAAGGTGTCGCCGGCCGCCTTTATTTCCACCTCATACCGGCTTCCTTCGGACGTCAAATTTTCAAACCGCACCGTATTTCGGCCTACTTTTAGTGGCACTGATTTTTCCCGAACCAGGAACTGATTCTCATAAAGCTTAACTGTGCCAGGCTGCTCGCGATTGGAACGAATCGTGGCCGTCAAATCAAACGGCTCGCCCGCCGCGAGGTTTCGCGGCACTTGAACCGATTCAACCAGAACCTCCGGTAAATCCGGATTCGGCAGGGCAACCGTTTCAATCTGCGTACCGCGTCCGCCCAGAGTTGCGGCCAACTCCTCTGCTCCATTCGAGGTGTCGTTGCCATCACTCAGCAAAACGACTTTCCTTCGTCTATCCCTGGGTAGAATCGCTCCTGCGAATTCCAGGGCTGAACGAAAGTCCGTTCCCCGCTTGTGCTGGATCTCGGGCCAATTAAAAGCATTGGTCTGGTTGCTGAATGGGCGCCAGAGCTCGCACCCCTCGGCAAAGCCAACGATCGCGTATTCATCACCTGGCCGAATAGTCTTCAGGCTATCCTCAACATACTGCCGGGCCGTTGCTCGCGCCGGCTTGGAAATGCTTGCTGAGTCGTCGACCAGATAGACGACGGCGAGCCGGTCACTGGTGGTTCGCCAGTGGGGACCGGCGACCGCAAACACAACCATGGCAAGCGATGCGACACGGAGTAGCATGATCCCTGCCTGTTGACCAGTCGTCAGCGCCACCAGTGATCGGCGCGATAACAGCCACAGCAAAGCGAGCACAGGGAGGAACCCAAGGAACCACGGGTAAGTCCATTCAATCATTCCGTTCGCCGCTGATGATACATCCACCATTCCAAACCTGAGAGTACGATGGCCAGGAACCCGCAGTAGATCCAGAGCGGCCACACCAGCCAGCCTTGCAGGGCGCCAGGCTGTAGGACGGCTGGTCCAGCCGCCGGGGCACCTCCTGAATTTGCCGAATTGATTGTCTCGGCGCCTGAGCCAGGCGCCTTACGACGAAGGTCGGATTGCGACGTGTCTTGGGTGTTTACCGCGATCGCACTGCGCAGCGGGTCATTTGCCAGTTCGTAAAATCCGGATCGCAACGGCCGGAAGCGACCTTCGGACTTCAATGGCGGGCCAGGTCCATCGCCGGGGCGTTTGGTCACCTGGACACCAGGGCCAAGTTCAATCGATTCTCCACACCGAAACTGAACCGGAGGTTGATCCGTCTTATTCGAGAGCCAGGTTAAAGCATTTCGAATCAGCAAGGGAAACGCGACACGCAATGGCAGATCTGAATCCGCCGGATCAAATCCGACAATGACCCGGCGCTTCCCGGAGGACTCCAGGGAGAGCACGAGCGGACCCTCAGAGGAGACCATCGGCGCGCGAACCGTCCAACCGTTGACCGCCGCGGGAAGCCGCCGCGCCTTTAGAATTATTGTCCCCGTCAAATCGACAAACCGGGCTAGCGGATGGGAATGGTCCGTCTCAACCAGCAACGGTCTATCAACCTGGCCGGCGCTTTCGGTGGGGCAGCATCCGAGGAAGAGGTAATTGCCCGAGGAATCCAGCGAAACCCCGGGTGGAATCTCGCGATCGAGTATTACCGCCTCAAAGCCGGCAGCAAGTGCCGGCCTGAAATTGTCCGGACTGACAATTTGCGGTTCAACCGTTTCGTCCGCCCGGAGAAGGTTTTCCAGAAACCAGTTATTCTTCGTTACCAGGAGAACACGGACGGGCCGCTCCTCTGGAAGCACCGCGTAGGCTTCGTTATCGGAATCCAGCGCGTCCTTTTCCGATACTCTCGCAACGATCAGGCCACGGCTGTTTGCGTAACGCCGGACCGTTTTTATCCCTGTGAAGATAACGGGTTCCACTTCGCCCGGGTTCAGCTCGACCGATTTGACATCAAACAGCGCCCGGTCGACGTCCAGCTCGACCGGCACGGTGCGGCGGGTTGCGCTAAAGTTCCCGACTCGGACAAAGACCTCAGCAGACTGCCGATCGTTTACCAAAGGTCGCGCTTCAATCCCGACGATCCCGAGATTATCCAGGGAGTGATTCGTCAGAGGAATCTGGGCAATGACTGCGGACCCATCACCGCGCGGTGGCGTCTCGTCGCTCACAACCAAGATTTCCCGGGTTCCGCTGCGAGAGGCCAAGATGCTCTGGCTGAGCCGAACGGCAGCTTCGAGCTGACCAGCGGTGTCCGTTGGCTCAACTCGGTTAAGCGCCTGAACCAGAGAGGCCACATCGTCCGTTAACGGTGCGATCGTTTCCGGCATTCCTTGCACTACAATGAGCCCGACCGGATTGCGTGCATTCGCCTGGCGCAGGAGGGAGAGTACCTTCGCTTTGGCGACCTCCAGGCGCGTTCGGCCAGTTGCGTCTCTTGCCTGCATCCGGGCCCGGTTGTCCAGCACCACCATCGTGCTCCCGACCTCTTTCGGAGCGCCTGGCCACTCCAGGTGGGTGGCTGCCAGAATCAGGCAAATCAGAATGGCCAGGTTCAAAAGCAGAGACCACAGGTTTCGAAGCCGATGGAAGAGAGCGCGCCGCTGGTGCTCTTCGATCACTTTCCGCCAAAAAAGCAAGGTCGAGACGGTTCGACGACGGCGCCGAACCCTCAACAGGTACAGCGCGACAACCACCGGCACCAAGCCCAGTAGCCCAAGCGCAATCGGATAACTCACGCTGCCAGTCTCCGTTTCCGTAGAACCCGCAAGATCAAATCTTCGAACGGATCGTTGGTTGTCGCTTGTAAAAATCCGGTCCGACTCTCTAGACAGTAGCGTTCCAAACCCTTGAGAAACTTTGTGACTTCGGCCGTGAACGCTGCACGCGCTGACTGGTTGGAGGTGACATCGAGGGCTTGGCCGGTTTCGCAATCCAGCAATTGGAAGTCTCCGGATAGATCCGGCGCCAACTCTGCCGGATCGACGAGCTGGATCACCTGAAGTTCGAACCGCTGGAACCGGAGGAGATTCAACGCCATCTGATATCCTTCCGGATCGAAGAAATCGCTGATCAAGATCACGAGTCCCCGGCGTCTTACCCGCTGGACAAAACGTTGAATCGCCTTCCTTAGCGAGGTTGTGCGCTCCGAACACTCAAGAGCGCCCAGAAAGCTCAGAATCTGGTGAAATTGACTTTTACCGCGGGACAGCCCGCAGTCCACGCCGAGGGTGTCGTCAAACGCATGAACATTGACTCGATCCAGATTTGCCAAGGAAATGTATGCCAGCGCCGCCGCGATTCTACGGGCCTGATCAAACTTACTTATCCCCCCTGCCTGCCAAGCCATCGATGCACTCGAGTCGACAAGCAGGTAGACGTGCAAATCTTCTTCCTCTTCGAACAGTTTCACAAACAACCGGTCCAGGCGGCCATAGACATTCCAATCGATCGTTCGTGGATCATCTCCAGCCACGTAATTCCGGTAGTCCGCGAATTCCAGACTCGATCCGATGTGGCGCGATTTCCGTTCGGCGCGAGCGGCTCCGCGAAAGATCCTCTGAGAAAGGAGATAGAGATGCTCAAGCTTGGCGAGAAACTCCGTGTCGAACAACACCGCCATCGGCCGAAACGGTCGCCACAATAGGACTTTGGAGCAAGCGAATTTCGCTGTAGGGCGGCTGGCTCAGCCGCCGGGCGATCTTCACCGCCATTTCCCGGCACCTGGGCCAGGCGCCCTACAATTCCGAAAGATCGCTCTCCGCCTTGGGCGGATCGTCCTACCGACCGCGCCCCGCAACTCCTTGCTCCCCCTGCTTTTTCCGTCTACTGTACGCGCTCGACCGAAGGAGATGGCCAAGGTTTACATAAAAACATACGGCTGCCAGATGAACGAGCGTGACTCTGAGCAAGTAGCGCGGATGCTCGTCGAGCGCGGCCACTTGATCACTCACCATGAAAACGAGGCCGAGGTCGTTCTGCTGAACACCTGCAGCGTGCGCGATCTCGCGGAACAAAAAGCCCTCGGGAAAATGGGCATGCTAGGTGCCCTGTCACGCCACCGACGAGTGGTTTACGGATTTCTCGGTTGCATGGCGCAGAGCCGGGGTGAGTCCCTTTTGAAGGAAATCCCTCATCTCGACCTCGTCCTGGGCACGCAGAAGTTTCATCGGGTCGCCGATTATGTCGAGGGTGCGCTCAAACAAAAGACGGAGAGGATGGACGATGTGCGCTTGTCAATCGTTGACGTAGACGAGGAATCCGACTCGCAAGGCACAATCCGCGATCACCTGCTTTCAGATCGTCAGGTGACGGCTTTCGTCTCGATCATGCAAGGCTGCAATATGCACTGCACCTTCTGCATCGTCCCGTTCACGCGCGGTCACGAACGCAGCCGTCCGATCCATCAGATCGTCGAGGAGGTCAAGAAGTTGGTGGACCGAGGTATTCGGGAGGTAACCCTACTGGGGCAGATCGTCAATCTTTATGGCCGGCATGAGTTTCCGAAAATCGATGGCCGAAGTCCATTTGTTCAATTGCTGGAAGCGGTGCACGCCGTCGAAGGGTTGGATCGGATCCGTTTCACGTCACCGCATCCGATTGGTTTTCGTAGGGATCTGGTCGAAGCTTTCCGGTCGCTGCCCAAACTAGTCGAACATGTGCATCTCCCGCTCCAGTCCGGCTCAGATCGGATCTTAAAGGCGATGCATCGTACTTACACGGCAGAAAAGTTCCTCACCCTTGTTGACCAGATTCGCGAAGTCACCCCAGAAATGGCAATGACGAGCGATATCATTGTTGGCTTTCCCGGAGAAAGCGACGAGGACTTCCAAAAGACGAAAGCGCTGGTTGATCGCGTCGGGTTCGATAACGCTTTCGTATTTAAATACTCTAAGCGTAAGGACACACCGGCAGCAGAAATGCCCGATCAAGTACCAGACCCGATTAAGGAGGGCCGAAACCAGGAACTGCTCGATTTAGTGAACCATTGGGCGCGCCGGCGGAACGCCGGGTTTGTTGGCCGGGAGGTCGAGATTCTTTGCGAAGGCCCGAGCAAAACCAATCCGAGCCGGCTCATGGGCCGAACCCGTGGCAATAAGATTGTGGTGTTTGAAGGAGCACCGCGTCACATCGGGCAGTTGATGAACGTTCGAATCACCCGGGCATCAGGGTACACTTTGTACGGCGATCCCGCGATCGTTGGAGGCTGCTGAACTATTTGAAATGATTCGCCTCGCCTCTGCCAGCAGCCTTCAAACGCAGCAATCCGGCCTTGTTGGGCGCCTGGCCCAGGCGCCGCGACCGCCTCTGCGTCGAGGCGGGTCGCCGCACCAAGTTTTTGCCCTACCGAAGAATCGGCTCTCCGCCTAGGCGGATCGCCCTACCGCCCTCTCACCTTCAGCCTTTGCAGATTACTGATTACTGACTACTGATTACCGTTTTTTGCATGGACTACTATCCTCCGCGTATATACGAGCTGAGTTTGCACACGGTTGGCCTGATCGTCGGCCTTTTCCTCCTTGCCATCCACCTCTTTGCCTTGCTTCGGCCCAAGGAGACTCAGGCTTGGCTGGCGAAGCTGCCGCGCTCAAAGAGTTTCGGTATCTTTGTACTCGCACTCGATGCGGTCTGGTGCTTTTGGCTGGCCACAAATATGGACCTGGGCGAATTCTCGGGATTTCGCCGCCTGCTCCAGATCTGCATCCCAGTGCTGGCCATTCTGACCGTACTATTTGTTGACGAGTTTCTTTCGGCGCGAGCCCTTGGGATTCTCGCCTTGCTCGTGGCCGAGCCAATTTTATCCGCCGCCTTTCTCCGCCCGGAGATTGCGCGCCTGCTCCTTGTCACCCTCGCCTACGTCTGGCTCACCGTGGGCATGTTCTGGATTGGAAAACCGTACCTGCTGCGCGATCAGATCAGCTGGTTGACCCGTTCTGCGACTCGATGGCGCATCGCTGCTATCGCCGGCGTGGCCTACGGGGCAGTTGTCCTGTTTTGCACGCTGACGGTCTTCTGAAGAAGTGGCCGGGAGAGAGAAGTGGCCGGGAGAAAGAAGTGTCAGTGTCAGTTGGGGAGTGTCAGTCAGCTCGCTGAAGTGCTCGAATTAGGCCGTTGATTAGACGGCCGACTTCCCCCGACAAAGAGATGAACTCCTGACTCTCGATCAGGTAACGGCGGCGCCGGGCGATGATCACTTGCGTTTTAACCTCGTGAAGGGATCCCCTCGCATATCCAACGGACTGCACGAATTCACCGGTCGTTATCCGTCCGGCTCCCTCGGCTATATTGCTGGGTACGGATACGGCTGCCCGCCGCAGCTGACTGGTTAAGCCGTAGAGCTCGCAACTTGGGAAATCCATCGTCATTTCATATACCAGATCACACAGATCGATCGCTTTGCCAGGCCACCAGATCACGATAACTTTGCAAATTCATATACAGAAAAGTCTTATGTTATTATATTAAGCCTGTCAAGCGCTCTAGTCTCTCTCCCTGACACTTTCTCTCTCCCAACTGACACTCCCCCACCTGACACTCCCCAACTGACACTGACACTTCCTCCCCAACCGACCTTCTTTCCCACTCACACCTCCAGCACCTTCGGAAACCGCGACAACACTTTAAATCCTGTCTCCGCCACGACTCCATTATCCTCATGTCGAACGCCGCCCAGCCCTGGAAAATACAGGCCTGGCTCGACCGTGAGCACCTGGCCGCGCTTGAAATCGGTGCGGGCGATTCTAGGCGACTCGTGAATTTCCAAGCCGAGCCCGTGGCCAAGGCCGTGAAAGAAACCAACCCAGCGCCCGTTCCGAATTTCCGTCGGATAACCGTTTGCCGTGAACATTTGGGTAACTTTCTCCTGCAGCGCATTCCCCGACTCGCCAACTCGGATATTTTCCAGTGCGTAGCTTTGACCATCCAGCACGGTGTGCCAGAGCTTCCGCTGGTTTTCATTCGCCAGGCCCCGAACGACGGTGCGCGTCAGGTCCCCGTGATAGCCCGTCTTAGCATCCCGCGGAAAGACATCCAAGATGATCAGGGAATTCGCCAACAGAGGCCCGCTTCCACGCTCGTGAGGATCACAAGCCTGCTCGCCCCCGGTCACGATGGTGTTGATCGGCAGACCGCCCGCGCGAACGATCGCACTGTCGATCTCGCCCCGCAGAATTTCAGAGGTTAGCCACAAACCGGCCCAGCGCAGCCGGCGTTTAGCGCGGATCTCCGCGGCTTTCAGTACTTCAATTCCGCGAGCGAGGCCAATTTCCGTTATTCTGATGGCCTTCTCGATTTTTTTTATCTCTTCAGCGGTCTTAAACTCCCGATCACCCCAAAACGGACCCTGCACCGGGCTCAACGTGATTTTGCGTTTCGCCAACTGCTGTGCCAACCCGAAGGGAAAGTCCGCAGGGACCTGGGCGCGTCTGACCCGGCGCTGGCGAAGGAAATGAGCAATCGTTTCCTCAACTGGTGGTTTTGTCTTCAGCCGCTTTTCTAAAGAACCCTCGATTGTCGAAAGAGAGACCACCTCATCCACCATCGCCTGTTTCTTACCCCGATCGATCTCCAGGTCACTCAATACGATCGATCGCTTTCCTCTGTGTTGCAGAAACAGGAACGCATCCGGGGCAGGGAACTTTGTTGCGTAAAGCATATCGGCAGATCCTTCGCTGGATGCGTAGATCAACCGCGGCAGGTTATTTTTAGGCATAGGCAATGACTTAACTTCGAACCCCTTCTCCAACCCCGAGTCAACGGAAAATATATTTGTAGGGCGCCTGGCTCAGGCGCCGGGACAACCCGGGCCACTCGCGGCGCGCGGGGTGTGGCTCGCCGGAAGGCTCGCCATACCGCAGCTGCAACAGGCCCACATCGGTGGGCAGAACAGGCTCCCGCCGAGCCGCGCCTAACGGCGCCGGGACAACCCGGGCCACCGAGGCGCCTGAGCCAGGCGCCCTACAAAGCTATTTCCATGTAGCAATCCTACACAGAAAGAGATACTTGATCCGGCCTCCAATCGGTCGTCTCCGTTTCTGCCATCTCCTTCAACTCTCTGTACCACCTCAGAGAGGCCCTATTTAAGCAGACAAGGCAGCAATCGCCTGCGAAAAAAGGCCTTTGTTCACGGTGGGTGTCTTAAGACTCCATAGTTCAAAATATGTAGCAGAACTACCGAAACGAGGATTGATTTTTACCGATCCCTTTGTACGATGACTCGGATTTTTTTCCCAATCCCCTATCATCGCGAGGCAGGCATCGCCCCAGCAGTTGCGTAGTCTGCCTCTTACAAAGCAATCATGAGCGCTACAAATAAAGATCCCATCGGCCTGCCGATTCCCCGCAGGACTTTTATTCGCCGTACCGCGACGCTGGCTGGCGCGACTGCGGCCATGACCATCGCACCTCACCGTCTTTTCGCTGCCGGGGCGCCAACCGTGGTCAATTCAATCCGGTCACTATCGAACCCGTACCACGCGACCTGGAATCAAGGTGGTCAGGCTTTTGCCAAGGCAATCGGCGCCGAATATGTCACCCTGGTAACGGAGGGTGACAGCGAAAAGGGCATCGCCGACATTCGTGCAATTCTGGCGAAGACCGGCGGCAACATGTGCCTCAATGTTGACCCGAACGACAGCCCGGACGCACGCCCGATCGTTGAAGCTTGTGTCAAGGCCGGCGCCTACGTCGTAACGCAATGGAATAAACCAGCCGATCTGCATCCCTGGGATTTCAACCCCAATTATGTCGCGCACATCTCCTTCGATGGCGTCCGGTACGGACAAGAGACCGCCAAAGCTTTGGTCCAAGCCATGGGCGGCTCAGGTGGGATTGTGGCGCTCGGCGGCATCATCTCCAATACGCCGGCAATCGAACGGAAGGCCGGCATGGAACAGGTTTTGAAAGATAGCTCGAATGTGAAATTACTCGATTTCCAAGTCGCGAACTGGAAGCCCAACGAAGCGTTCACGATCGTCAGTGCCTGGCTGACTCGATTCGGTGACCAGATCAAGGGTATTTGGGCCGCCAATGACGACATGGGTACGGGCGCACTGGAGGCGCTGCGAGCGGAAAACCTGGCCGGCAAGGTACCAATTACCGGTATTGACGGGATTAAGGTTGCGGTCGATGCAGTCCGCGCCGGAGAGTTCGCTGCCACCGTTTCTTGGGATCCGTTCTGGCAAGGCAGCATGGGGCTGGCGATTGGCTATGCCGCCAAGAGTGGGAAATTCGATCCGGCCAAAGAACCAAAGGAACACCGTGAATTCTACGGAACCGGGGTCCTGGTCACGAAAGAGAATGCGGATGAGTTTTACAAGAGCCACGTTGAATCGGAACCAAAAGTTGACTTCACGGATTTGTGGAGTCGCGTGACCGGCCAGATTCGCGCAAGTTAGGGCTGCGGGTTTTGGGTCGTTATTGCGAGCGGTGAGGAGTGAGGGGGAAAACGGTAATCGGTGATCAGTAGTCAGTGATCAGTAATCCGTACTCAGTTACGTAGTCTGAGCAGTCAAAGTCATGACTCAAAATCGCAATTTCAGTCAACCGCCACAAAGACTGATCACAGACCGCTGATTACCGATTACCGACGACTGATAACTACTGATTACTGATCTCACCTCTCACCGATGCCGAACAACGATCTCTCTCAACAAATGCGCGAAAAGGTTGCCGTCGTAACCGGCAGTACGCAAGGTTTGGGCGAAGCAACGGCGCGGCTCTTTGCTGAGCGCGGGGCCAGCGGGATAGTGATCTGTGGCCGTAACGTCGATAGAGGTCAAAAAATCGCGGCGGAGTTGACGGAGCGGGGTTGTCCGACCGGGTTTGTTCCGGCCGATCTCAGCAAGCTGGAAGATTGCTCTGAGGTTGTTGCAGCTGCTGACCGCAGATTCGGGCGGATCGACGTACTGGTGAACTCGGCCGGGATCACTGACCGCGGGACAATCCTCGATACATCTCCCGAGCTTTTTGACCAAATTTTTGATACCAATGTCCGAGCCCCGTTTTTCGGGGGGATGCGGTTAGTGGTGAAAGGGTGATCAGTAGTCAGTTGGCAGTTGGCAGTTGGCAGTTGGCAGTAGTCAGTAATCGGTAATCAGTAATCGGGGTTCAATGAACTTGTGACTTTGCGTGATGATTTTGCCACCGCTCCAAAGACTGAATACTGGATACTGATTGATACTGATTACTGACTACTGACTACCCCTTCCACCTCTCACCCTCTCACCCTCTCACCTCTCACCCTCCTCCCCCTCTCCCAATGGACCCTCAAACCAGCAGCCAGCCCTCGCGAACTGGTGAGATGAGCCCGGCACCCGCGGTGCGGAATCACGGGCAAGGATCGATAGAAAGATTCTTCGGCCGGCTTAAGCGCTTCGCACCGTTTCTGGCCTTGATTGCGCTCGCGCTCGTCATTGGCGTACTGAATCCGCGCTTCTTTGAATTCAATAATCTCGTTCGAATTGCGAACCTGGCGGCGATTCCGCTGGTGCTGGCGCTGGGAGAGACGTTTGTAATTCTCCTCGGCAGCATCGACCTGTCAGTGGAGGGCGTATTGGCGGTAGGCTCGGTGGTGATCAGCCTGCTCGTCCGCAACGACAGCAACACCAACGCCCTGGGTTGGCTCGGGCCGGTCGCGGCCCTGATCGCGTGCGCCGTGCTTGGCTGTTTAAACGGTCTGGTCCACGTCAACCTGCGCATCCCGTCCTTCATGGCCACGCTTGGCATGTGGTTCATCGGCGTTGGTTTGGCAACGCTAGCTCTGGGCGGGTCGAGTGTGCGTGTACTGGATCCCGGCATTCGGGCCTTGGCGCTTACCCGATTGCTTGAATTTCCGCTGGCTGTCTGGGTGGCGCTCGCCGCACTCGGCGCCACCTGGGTGTTCGAGCGATTCACGACTATTGGCCGTTACGTGTACGCGATTGGAGGTGGCGAGGACCTGGCGGCGTTGTCGGGCATTCCGGTTAAACGAGTGAAGATTATTGTTTTCACACTCGCGGGCGCCCTATACGGCTTGGCTGGGCTCCTGGCCGCGGCGCAGCTGGGCCAGGGGAACGCATTGATCGGAAGTGGTCGACTTTTCTTCACAATCACTGCCGTGGTGGCAGGAGGTTCTGCGCTGACCGGGGGCGAAGGCGGCGTATTAAACACTCTGGTTGGCGTACTAATCATTGCTGTCCTCGCCAATGGCATGGTGCTGCTGGGCATTTCGCCTTATCTGCAACAGGCGGTACAGGGGCTCTTGATAATCGTCGCAGTTGCCCTTTCCATCGACCGGGCCCGCCTCAAGATTGTGAAATAGGCGATGCTCTCGATCAGTCACGTAAGTAAAGCCTTCGCCGGCGTTCAGGCGCTCGACGATGTGAGCATCGAGATCAGCGAAAATGAAGTCGTTGGTCTGGTCGGCGAGAATGGCGCGGGAAAATCGACCCTTATGCGGATCCTTGCGGGTGTCTATACGCCGGATCGCGGCTCACTCCGACTCGATGGCCAGCCGGTCATTCTACGAAAGCCAAGCGATGCCAATGCATCCGGGATAGGAATCGTGTTCCAGGAACAGTCCCTACTACCAAACCTCAGCGTCGCCGAGAACATCTACCTCGGTCAGGAAGCGGAGTTTGTCCGGCTCGGCCTGATCGACCGGCGCCAACTGAATAGCGCCGCACGGCGGCAGCTTGCCAAGGTCCAGGTTGACATCGATCCGCGTACCCGGACTTCTGAGCTGAACTTTGCCGCTCGTCAAATGGTTGAGCTCGCCAAGGCGCTGGCGCTGGAAGAACGCACTGACCGGCATCTGGTGATTCTGTTGGATGAACCGACTTCAGTGCTTGAGCAACGCGATATTGATATTCTGTTTGCGCGCATTCGCGAGCTGAAACGCCGGGCCAGCTTTATTTTCGTCTCACATCGCCTCGACGAAGTTCTGGCGATGAGCGACCGCGTTTACGTAATGAAGGACGGCCGGGTGGTTGCGGAGATGCCAATCATCAACGCCACCATACCACAACTCCACCAGCTGATGGTCGGCCGCGACCGACATGCCGAGTACTATCGAGAGTCGCGCCAAAAGCCGCCTCGGCCCAAAATCGTGATGCAGGCCGCCGGTCTGACCGTAAGCGGTGTGTACCGGGACGTAGACTTCACCCTGCACCAGGGAGAGGTTCTCGGCGTGGCCGGCGTCATCGGCTCCGGCCGGGAAGGGCTCACGCGTACGCTTTTCGGGTTTCTTCCACAAACCCGCGGCACACTTCAAGTTAAGGGGCGGCAAGTCCGTTTGACCTCTCCGTCACAGGCGGCCGATCTCGGGATCGGTTATCTTCCACGCGAAAGGCGGGTCGAAGGGCTGGTCCTGCCTTTATCTGTGGCTGTAAACGTGACCCTTGCCAGTCTGTCAACGGTCAAAGTTAGCGGTGCGATCAATCCGCCACGCGAGCGCGACCTCGCGAGGCGCTGGGTAAAAAAACTCCGAATCCGCACGCCAAATGTCGACGCGCTCTGCCTCAATCTCAGCGGCGGTAACCAGCAGAAAGTCGTCCTCTGCAAGTGGATGAATGCTCGCTCTCAAATTTTGATTTTTGATCACCCTACCCGGGGACTCGATGTCGGCGCCAAGGAAGAGGTGTATGAATTGATGCGCGATCTTTCGGAGAGCGGGATAGCGATAATCCTTACGGCTGACACCTTGGAGGAAACGATCGGATTGTCCCACTCTATTCTGGTAATGCGTGACGGGCAGATAACCGCGCGATTCGAGGCGTCTCCGGGCGCCAAGCCCTCTCAGATCCAGCTCATCCGCCACATGGTGTAAGCAAATGAAGAGGCAATTACGCCTATCCGCCAGAGTTCAGCGTCCACCTACGCGCGTCGACTTAACAACACAGAATAGCCGCGATAAAGCGCCGAAGGCGCGAAATATGGTAGCCTGGGGCGCAAGCCCCAGGATGACGTTTTTAGAAAATCGCGTCCGGTCTGAAGGACCGGCAGAAACCTGGAACGTCCAACGCCTGGTGGGGGAATCACATTTCTGGCGCACCTTCAGTGCGCGACGCCTTTTTCGATCCTTAACCCAGGGCTGCGCCCTGGGCTACCATATTTCGCGCCTTCCGCGCTTAGACCTCTACTACAAGCTTAGGTCGACGCGTATGGCATTCCCCGGACGACGGCGGAAGAACGATATCAAACCCATGACAACCGAACAAGATGCAGAGCGATAGTGCCACTGCCAGAAGCTGGACCTCTCTCGCCAGCCGCATGCGCACGAGCGCCCCCTTTCTTGTATTGATCGGACTCGTGGCGCTCATTGGCATCTTAAAGCCAGGCTTTGTCAGCATCGACACTTTGGTGGTTGTAATGGCGGACACCGCAACATTGTTCATCCTCGCGGCCGGCGTGACCTTCGTTGTGATGCTTGGAGGGATCGATCTTTCGATTCAGGCTGTCGCATCCTTCAGCAGCGTCATCGTGGCTGTGATGCTTAACCGAGCCGGGTACTGGACATTCCCCGCCGCCCTGCTGGCTGGTCTGGTGATCGGCGCCTTTAGTGGCATAGTCCACGTCTGGCTACGGATCCCATCGTTCATTGTAACCCTGGCGACCAGCGGACTGGCAGCCGCAGCTGCGCTCATCCTGTCGGAAGGGCGCTCAATCACTATCGGCGAAAGCGGCCGAGTGTTCTTGAGCTGGATAGTCGGACGCGTCTTCGGGGTGCCGAGCGTGATTATCGTCGGCGCAGCCGTCGGCGGCATCGGGATTTTGACGCAGCGTTACACCTCCTTTGGTCGCTACAGTACCGCAATCGGAGCCGGCGAAGCGGCAACTTGGGCTTCAGGTGTTAAGGTTAATCGCCAAAAGGTCATTGCGTACGCCTTGTCGGCAACGCTGGCCGCGCTGGCAGGGATTCTTCTTGCCGGTCGACTGAGCAGCGGCTCACCGACGCTGGCGAACGAGCTTCTGCTACCTGCGATCGCAGCCGTCGTTGTTGGCGGAACAGCCATCACTGGCGGCGCGGGCGGGATCGGGCGCACGGCCATCGGTGCCCTGATAATCTCTGTCGTCCGCGTCGGGATGACCTTTGTTGGAATCAATATTTTCGCGCAGCAGATCGTCTTCGGAGTGGTTCTTATCATGGCCGTCGCCGCGACGATCGACCGCAGCAAGATACTCATTGTCAAATAAGCCGCCGAGAGGTAATTGGGTGTCGGCGTATGGACCTCGAGCTAAAAGGCAAGGTGGCCGTCATCACCGGCGGTAGCGTGGGCATCGGCTTGGCAGTCGCAGAGGGGCTCGCCGCGGAGGGCGTCAATGTGGTTCTGGCTGCGCGTCAGGCCGAGCGGGCGCATGCGGAAGCGAAGCGGGTTGGCGACCATTTTAAAGTGCGCGCAATTGGTGTTCCCGCCGATGTGGTGAAAGCGGAAGACGTTGGCAGAGTCATTTCGGTCGTCAAGCAGGAGTTTGGCGGCGCGGATATTCTGATAGACAACGCTGGTACCGGCAGCAACGAGACCATCATGGAGGCCCCTGATGAAAAATGGCAGTACTATTGGGATCTCCACGTGATGGCTGCCGTCCGGCTCGCTCGTGGTCTAGTGCCGTTGATGCGACAGCGCGGCGGCGGCGTAATCCTCCACAACGCCTCCATCTGCGCCGTTCAGCCGCTTTGGTACGAGCCGATCTACAACGTCACAAAAGCGGCGCTGATGATGTTTTCAAAAACGCTCGCCACAGAAGTCGTCAAAGACAATATCCGCGTCAACTGCATAAATCCCGGTTTGATTCTGACCCCCGACTGGATCAAAACCGCGAAGCAGTTGACCGCCGATAAAGGGGGCGACTGGGAGGGCTACCTCGCCTCGGTCGCGCGTGAGCATGCGCCGATTGATCGCTTCGGCACGCCCCAAGAGCTTGCGAGCTTTTTCGTGTTCCTCTGTTCGAAACATGCCAGTTATTCGGTCGGATCGACTTACTTCGTCGACGGCGGGATGCTGAAAGTGGTTTAGTTCGAATTTCGGTTTACCTTCAACCCAAATTCCGAAATTGCCTCGCAGGGCGGCTCAGCAGGAGCTTCGCCCTACCGGTGGCGTTTCAGTGGAACGGCGTGGGTAGGGCGAGGGTCCCCGCGAGCCGCCGTAACTGGACGTGAAAACGCTCTATAAGAAGCTCGGACTTAGCGAGATGGACGCCGCAGCGCGTTTTCTTCATTGAATGCCTGGACTTTCCAGAGAAACGCTGCAGCACGTAACTTCTATGAGTCCAGAGGCTTCGTGAAGATAAGAAACAGACGGCGCAGACAATGCCGAGAAGGAACCGGACATCCTCTATTTCTGGTCGTGCAGATAGCTAACTGGCGAAAGGCAGGTTGCACGCTGACCGCGGCGACGACGGAAGCGTCGCCCTCCAGGGCCATTACAGATAGAACCTTATTAGATTAATTGCTCACACCGTCCCTGGTGTCGCGCAGGCCAACGCGATCCCAGCCAACACCAAACTCGCCGACCACACAAGATCGACGTTGAACCACGCTCGCCGGAGAATCGCCAGGCCAAGGAAATCGTAGACCAGCCAAGCCATAAGCGCGGCAACCGCCAGATGAGACTAGCGCATCCGGGCGCGAGGTCCGGTCCGGCGCAAGCGCAGCGACAAAGGCGTGCTTTTCCGGCGGGGCGCCCATGGCTAGGCGCGCCGTCGGATAAAAGGTCGGATCAGTTTTCCAACGAAATGACGGAGTGAGTATGGTTGTGGAGGGAGTTCGGTTTTAGCAATCCTCAAGCGGACTTCGAACGGAAGAGACCGGGAAGACGCTACGCATAAACCCTACAAACTCAATCCGGATTGTGAAAAGAAACCTGATTCCGGAGGCTGAACCGGGGACAATCGCGAAACTCCCAAAGGCTCATTTGTCGGGTGGTCCATACGCTTCAACTTAAACCTGAATTCCGAAATTCCGGCGACGGCGGAGCGTCGCCCTCCAAGGCTCAATTTCGGGATTTGGGTTAAATGGCTGCACGCTGAAGGCGTAAGAGAACTTAGCCTAAGGGTGGAGCGCAGCGGAACCCTGGGTATTCAAATTAATATGCGCACAGCTCTGAAGGAGCGTAAGAGGCGAATCCCGCGTTGCAAACTGTCGCCGCCATCCAAAGAGTCAGTCCTCGATCACAGAAAGTCTAGTCACCTCGAACCTGCTGGTATCGGCCGGAAGATAAAGAACAGCGCTGGTCCGCGGCCAAAGGGCGGTGTGCCCGTAACTGGTTTGAGGATATTTTGCCGACAGCGCAATCAGACTCCGAGTAATACAGAACGAGAGGTCCAATTTTTTGTCGGTTTCGTTCAACACCGATAGTCCGACAGCCTGATGTCTTGAACCCTGCTCGAAAGTGATCTTCAATTCGTCCCGATACGGATTTACAATATCGATCCAGGCCGCCCCGGCGGACACCAGGAGCGAGAGCCAGAACGTGAGCAGCCGCTTGATCACATCAACGGACAAGTAACGCAATCTTCGTCGGACATGAAGCAGCTTTTTCGGCCAAATCCGCCCGACAACTTAGGCTTTCGCCTGGGACGATGGCACAATTCCCGGCAATCGAGAGTGTCCCTTTAGAGACCGGTGCTGGACGCCAATGCTTTTCTTTTGCCAGCGATCAACCGAAAGCACATTGTTCCTCCATGAAAGGACGATTCAGCCCGCTTAATTTGATCATGGCCGTTGCGACACTCTTGCTATCCTCCTGTATGTCGGAACCGGACCTCCCCAGCGCCTCAGATCCGGCAGATTCGAACGTTTCGCAACCGCGAAGCCGGGAAGGGCTAACAAACGATGCGGAAGGAGCCCCGTCAGAGAAACGTCTCGAGCGACCAGGCGATTCGGCCCCATCCGGTTATTGAACTGCAGCGACGGCGCAGGCAAACCTAGCCAGCCTTTTCCCTGCCAATGTCCAATGTCTCGCCTCAGCCATCGGCAGTCGCTCTGCGAAAGACCGGTGTGCTAAATAAGGTGACCGGTTTCTTCCTGTATCTCTTCGAGCGGATTACCCCGGATCCCTATATCTTTGCAGTATCGCTCACCATCCTTACCGCCCTGCTGGCTCTCATTTTCGCTCCGAAGGGCTCGGCACAGGTCATCCTTACCGGCTGGTACAACGGCCTCTTCAGCATCCTGGCGTTCGCGTTCCAGATGGTCCTCGTACTCGTGACCGGATATGCTCTTTCCAATTCCGGACCGGTTCGGACCGTTCTGGATCGGTTGGCCGCGCTCGCCACGACGCCTAAGCGGGCCATTGTGTTGACGATAGTGACAGTCATGCTCACGTCGTTCGTAAATTGGGGTTGCGGCCTGGTCGTGGCCGGATTGCTCGCACGGGAAATTGCGAAACGCATTCGGATCGATTTCGGGTGGCTTGTAGCCGGAGCGTATTCCGGCTGGATCATCTGGGCGAGCGGGTTCTCCAGTTCGATCGCGCTGGCCCAGGCCACGCCCGGGTCAGCTCTGAATATCGTTCAAAAGGTCACGGGACAGGTGTTGGGTCTGGGGGAGATGCTTTTTGCTCCGTTCAACCTCGTCCCCATCCTGGTCCTGCTTGTCCTGATTCCGCTGCTGTATTGTGCCATCCAACCCGCTGAACACGACACGGTAGCGGCAGATGCCGCCCGACTCGCCGCAGAGGATCAGGCGACGGAGTCGGCAGCAGGTGCGCCTGCAACGATTGCGCGGAAGTTGGAACAAGCATGGTTTTTGAATGTGATTCTGGTGGTCGCGGGAATCGCGGCGCTTTGGTTCAGTTGGGCGAAAACCGGACCAACGCTCGACATCAATTCTGTGATCTTCCTGTTTTTGCTAGCAGGCCTCCTCCTGCATTGGAGGCCGATTGCGTATGTCAGGGCGATCAACAACGCCGCCCGAGTGACGGGTCCTTTGATTCTCCAATACCCGCTCTACGGGGGAATTATGGGGATCATGACGACCACCGGGTTGGCGGATGTCATTTCCAAGGTCTTCGTGAGCTTTTCCAATGCGCACACCTTGCCGTTCTGGAATTATATCGCTTCGATCATTATCAGTCTCTTCATTCCGAGCGGTGGCGGGCACTGGGCGGTCCAAGGCCCTTTTACCGTTCCTGCAGCGGTGCACTTGCATGCGTCTCAAGCAGCCACTGCAATGGCTGTGGCGATGGGTGAACAGGTTGCCAATATGATCCAACCATTCTGGGCTCTGCCGGTATTAGCGATTGCCGGAATCAGCCTGCGTCGGGTAATGGGTTTTACCGTGATGAGTTTCCTGGTCGGCGTCGTTGTGTTCGGGATCGCGTTGTTGGTATTGGTTTAGCCTAAACGTCTGAACAAACTGCGGCTCAGCCGGAGCTTCGCCCCACCGCCGATTGTTCCGTGGCATATGATCGGTGGGCTAGCCCACAATCTCACAGAAGCGCCCAAAGAAGATTTTTACAGAAGCTCTCAGAGATCTCGAAGGGCATCGGTCGGGGGCGTCGCGACCGTTGAGGAATTCATTCACGTAAAGGCGCTTGCCGCGCACCCGCCAGTCTTTCTGCAGAAAGGTCCTGTTTTCGCGAAATGCCAGGAGATCTGTTGCACTTCATGATCGGCGCACCACGCAAGACCAGTCTTCGACCAGAGCCAAACCCAATCTTTGAGACCCTTTGAGAGCTTCTGTGAGAATCTTCTTCGCGTGCTTCTGTAAGATTTGTGAGCGATGGGGTCAGCCGAATCTCTTACTGACACTTCTCCCAACTGGCACTGACACAATCTCTCGCGCTTCGTCTACAGCCGTGCTGCCAACTCCACGAAATATTGCAAGGACCCCGGGTTGGCAACCGCCTCGCGGCTAATGGCTTTGGCCAGCGACGTGCCTTCAAACAGCCGCTTGACCGGCACTTCCAATTTCTTCCCGTTTAAGGTGTGTGGGATTTCCGGGACGGAAAAAATTGCGTCAGGTACATATCGCGGCGAGAGCTCTGCGCGTAAATGAGCACAAATAGCCTCGCGAAGCGCATCATTACAGTCGCGACCAGAAGAAAGCACCACGAAAAGCAGAAGCCTTCCAGGAACGGCGTTCTGCTGGAATCCGGTTGTATCGATCACCAGCGCTTCGAGGACCGCAGGTATTTTTTCAATCACCCGATAGAACTCAGCGGTTCCCATGCGGATGCCGCCACGATTCAGGGTCGAGTCGGAGCGCCCATAGATTACGCATTGCCCGTCACCCACCGAGATCTCGATCCAATCCCCATGCCTCCAGATTCCGGGAAAATGTTCGAAATAGCTCGCCCGCATCCGGCTTCCATCTGGATCATTCCAGAATCGAACCGGCATGCAGGGCATTGGCGCGGTTAGGACTAACTCCCCCACCTCATTCCAGACGGGCTTGGCATCTTCATTCCAGGCTTCAATGGGTGCGCCAAGGCCGCGGCATTGCAATTTCCCCGCGTAAACGGGCACCAGCGGATTCGAAAGGATGAATGCCGTGCAAACATCGGTCCCACCGCTGACTGATCCGAGCCACACATCGGATTTGACTTCGTTATAAACCCAGCGAAAGCCCTCCGGCGGCAAGGGTGCGCCCGTGGATCCGATGGCACGTAACTGCTTAAGATCCGCGAGTCTTTGCGGGTGAATATTTTCTTTCGCGCACGCCTGCAAAAATGGAGCGCTTGTGCCGAAATAGGTCATCCCTTCTTCGCCGGCCAACCGCCACAGCACGCCGAAATCTGGATATTTCGGGCTGCCATCGTAAAGAACGATTGTCGTCTTCAGGGCAAGCCCGGAAATAAGAAAATTCCACATCATCCAGCCGGCGGTTGTGAACCAGAAAAATCGGTCTCCCTCGCGCAAATCAAGATGTAACGACAGAGCCTTTAGATGCTCCAGCAACATTCCCCCGTGCCCGTGCACAATCGGTTTTGGAATACCGGTCGTGCCTGACGAATAAAGGATCCAGAGGGGGTGCTCAAATTCGACCGTCTCGAACTCCAGAGCGCCCTCGGCACTTCCCCCCTCGGCCGATGCCGAAAAATCGCGCCAATCCACTGCCAGCCGGGGAGGCAGGAAATTCGTTAGTTCCGCATCCGGTCGAGACACGTGGACCACCCTTTGAAGCGTAGGCAGCCCAGCGACAATCTCGCCCAGTGCCGATCTCCGATCGTGTATTTTTCCGCCGTAACGATAACTGGATATGGCGAAAAGCACCTTGGGCTCGATTTGGATTAACCTCTCGAGAACACCCTTGCTGGACAACTCCGGTGGACAACCGGACCAGATGGCGCCCAGGCTGGCGCTGGCCAGGAAAGCAATCACTGTTTCCGGACAGTTCGGCAGATACCCGGCAACGCGGTCTCCTTTCCTTACGCCAAGTTGTCGTAAGGCGGCCGCAACCAAGAAGACATGTTGGCCCAATTCCGCGTAAGTAAGCACCGCCCGCCCGGACTCTCCTCCTGGCTCGGGTTCGGTCCGCGCAATGATGGCAACCCGATCGGGGAACTCCGATCGACCGCGCAACAAGTGTGCGGCGTAGTTCAGGGTCGCACCCGGGAACCAGTGCGCGCCAAGCGGCTTTTCGCCGACCAAAATTTCCTCCGGCTGCCGTTCGAACTGCACTGCAAAATATTCCGCTATCGATTTCCAGAACGGCCCGATTTGTGTCACTGACCAATCATAAAGTTCACGATAGTTGCTGCAGTGGACACCATAATGTTCGCTTACCCAGCGTTGATACCGAGCCAGATTGCTCTCAGTGAAGGCCGAAGCAGGCGGATGCCATAAAGCTTCTGCAGGGGAAACGGGGTCCATAGTCGACGCGTCTGATTAGCGGGCAAGCTTACCGTATCGAGCCAGTATGTTTTCGCAAGAGACCGCCTTGGGCGGATCGTATCGCGTTGCGGCAGAGTCGGCGGCTGCTCTGCCGGAGCTTCGCCCTCCAGTGACGTTTTCCCTGGCATTTCAGCGATTAGGGCGAAGCTCCGGCTGAGCCGCTGCCGACCCTGCTGCACACCGAAATCCCCCAACCGCTTGACAAATGCTTTTCATCGCGCTTCATCTATGCTCCTTCCCGATTAGTCAGATCTAGAGATGATGTCGCGACCCTCCCCCTATGATCACCGTTGAGAAGTTGACCAAGAGTTTCGGACCGAAACTCGCGGTTGATCACCTGACGTTCAGCGTTGCCAAAGGCGAAGTCCTGGGATTCCTCGGGCCCAATGGCGCCGGCAAATCAACCAGCATGCGAATGATCACAGGATATCTCCCGCCGAGCGACGGAAAAGTCGCAGTGTGCGGTTTCGACGTCGGCGAACAGCCGTTGGAGGCTCGTCGGAAGGTTGGCTACCTCCCGGAGAACGCACCGATCTACGGCGACATGTCGGTGCTCGGCTTTCTCGAGTTCTGTGCCGAGCTGCGCGGGCTGTTCGGAGTGGCGAAGAAGCAAGCCATCGAGCGCGTGGTTGAGCTCTGTGTGCTCGAGCGCGTACTGCACCAGAGCGTAGATACATTATCGAAGGGCTATCGGCACCGGACTTGCCTCGCGCAAGCACTCATTCACGACCCGGACGTGCTCATCCTGGATGAGCCGACGGACGGCCTGGATCCAAATCAGAAACACGAAGTGCGATCCCTGATCAAGCGCATGGGCCAGGAGAAAGCGATTATTTTTTCCACGCACATCCTGGAAGAAGTTGAAGCCGCGTGTACCCGCGCGCTTATCATCGACCAGGGAAAGATTGTCGCCAACGGCACTCCTGATGAACTAAAGGCGCGCGCGCCGCTGGCCGGCACCCTGATTCTCGGACTCCGCAGCCTCCGCTGGGCGCAGCTCCAAACCCAGCTCGAGCCGCTGACCAGCCTCGAGCGGGCCGAGCTTCTTTCGGAGGATGTTTCCGGCCTCACGGCGAGGCTTTATCCCAAAGGCGCCAAAGGGACCCTGTTGCCCGAGCTTGTTAGTCTGGCACATCGCAACAGCTGGAACGTCGAACATCTCAACGTCGACGAGGGTCGATTGGACGACGTTTTCCGTTCCATCACTTTGCCCGATACCAAGAGCATCGCATGAAGGCTATATGGACCATCGCTAAACGCGAGCTTGGCGCCTACTTCACTTCGCCAGTCGCGTACGTATTTATCGTAATCTTTCTTTTGCTGGCCGGATTCTTCACTTTGCTGGTCGGGCGCTTCTTCGAAAGAGGCGTAGCGGATTTGTTGCCCTTTTTCGTTTGGCATCCCTGGCTTTATCTTTTCCTGGTGCCCGCAGTCGGGATGCGGCTGTGGTCTGAAGAACTGAGACTTGGCACAATCGAACTACTATTGACGATGCCGGTTACACCCTGGCAAGCGATCCTGGGTAAGTTTCTGGCAAGCTGGCTGTTTCTATTGTTGGCGTTATTTCTAACGTTTCCGCTTGTGCTGACGGTCGCCTATCTCGGCCACCCTGACCTTGGAGCGATTCTCGCCGGCTATGCAGGTAGTGCTCTGCTAGCGGGGGGATTTCTGGCGATCACCTGCCTGACCTCGGCGCTCACCAGGAACCAGGTGATCAGTTTCGTCCTGTCGGTCGTAATCTGTTTATTCCTGATCCTGTCCGGCTGGCCGCCGGTTACAGATACCGTGATCAACTGGGCGCCAGCCTGGCTGGTCGATGCTCTGGCGTCGGTTGGTGTGATGACTCACTTTGATGGATTTCAACGCGGCGTCGTCGACAGCTGCGACCTGCTCTTCTTCCTCAGTATAATGGTGTTCTTTCTCTTCACTACCAGCGTAGTCCTCCGCGCGCGTCGCGCCTGATGTATGAAAAAAGTTGAGAGCTGGCTTTATTCGGTGCTCGGCGTTGTCGCCGTATTGGTGATCCTGATTGCGATCAACTTGCTTGGTAACCTTCTCAAGTTTCGTTCTGATCTGACCGAGAACAAACTCTATACCTTGTCCGAGGGGACTAAGCGCATCCTCGGCAAACTCGATACCGAAGTTGAGATGCGCTTTTACTTTAGCAAGGACAATGCGGCGATGCCCGTCCCTCTGCGCACCTACGCGCAGCAGGTCGAGGATCTTCTCTCCGAGTACGTGCAGAACAGTCACGGCAAAATTAAAGTCAAGAAACTTGATCCGATACCGGATTCGGACGCGGAAGATTCGGCGAATCTCGACGGCGTGGACGGTCAGGCTATCAATCTCACGGACAAGGTTTATCTTGGACTGGCTGTGAGTTGCCTGGATGCAAAGGCGTCCATTCCGTTTCTCAGTCCGGATCGCGAGGCGTTGCTCGAGTATGACATTTCCCGAGCGATCTCGAGCGTAATCAATCCAAAGAAGACGGTCATCGGGGTGATGAGCGCCTTACCCGTTACCGGGCAGGCGTCGCCTATGATGATGCTCCAACGGCAACAGCCTAGCCGGCCCTGGGTACTTCTCACCGAGTTGAAACAAAATTACGAGGTCCGCAACGTCCCGCTGACTGCCGATAAAATCGACGACGACCTTTCGGTTCTTGTGCTGATCCATCCGAAAGGGATCACCGAGCAGGCGCAGTTTGCGATCGATCAATATCTGTTGCGCGGAGGCAAGTTGGTTGCCTTGCTCGACCCGCTTTCATTTGTCGACTCCCAATTGAGCGGCCAGGGCGGAATGATGAACGGGCAGAGTTTTTCCTCGAGTCTCGATAAACTTCTTCCAGCCTGGGGCCTCAAGTTTACCGACCATGAGGTGGTCGGTGATTCGGTATTTGCCACTCAGGTCCAGCGGGAGAGCGGCTCCACGTCAGATCCTACCATTCTCTCCATTACCGCCGATGGGTTAAATAAGAAGGACCCGCTCGGGGCCGTGACGAATGATTTGCTTATACCATTTGCAGGTGCTTTCACCGGGACGCCAGCCGTGGGTCTCAAAGAGGAGGTGCTGGTCACAACGTCGAAAGAAGCGGGACTGGTTGACATTATGACGGCTCAAATGGGGGCGGACGCTGTCCGCAAGGAGCTCAAGGCCCACAACGGCCAGTTTGCCCTTGCCGTCAGATTAACTGGCAGGTTCAAGACGGCCTTCCCTAGTGGGCCGCCCACTGGTTCGGAGAAGGAGCAGGCAAAGCCGGACCCGAGTCCTGCGCCGGTTCCATCCCCGTCACCCTCAGCCGCTCCCCCAGCCCTGAAAGAGGGTAAAGCCGACGCCGTTGTCGTGCTCGTCGGTGATTCCGACCTTGTCTATGACGGCATTGCTGGTCGCACCGAGCAGGCCCTCAATCAGACCATATTTGTTCCCTCCAATGGCAACCTCAACTTTATTCAGAGCTGTATCGAGGAGCTCGCCGGCGACTCCAATTTGATCGGAATCCGTAGCCGCGCCTCAGGAAACCGGCCGTTTGTCGTCGTGAATAAAATGGAGGCGAGGGCCGAAGAAAAGTACCAAAGCAAGATTGACGAGCTTGAGACCAGCCTTGCTGACACGCGTCAAAAACTGTCGGAGCTGCAAAGCGGGAAGCAGACCGATGAGAAAATGGTCTTGTCTCCGGAGCAGCAAGCCGAGATTAAGAAGTTTCACGCGAGCGAGGCCAACATCAACCAGGAGCTGAAACAGGTTCGCAAGAACTTACGGCAAGAGATCGACTCCCTGCAGAACAACTTAAAGTGGTTGAACCTCTTTGGCATGCCGGCACTGGTCACCATCGTTGGACTCACCTTGGCCGGAGTGAAACGTCGAAAGCGCGCGGCTCGATGAAACGAAAGCACTTTCTCATCCTTCTGATCATTGCCGTTATTCTGGCGCTGGGAGGGACGGCTTATCAACTCTCACAGTCGGCCGGCTGGAGCACGGCAAAGACCGATCGAGAGATGTTTCCAAATCTGGCTATCAACGATGTCGCCAAAATTCAGATCAGGACGGGCAGCGACAACTTGACGCTTCAAAGAGAAAACGGTGATTGGCGGATTGCGGAGCGTGGCGGCTACCCTGCTGATTTCGCGAAAATTCGGGACTTGATTCGTTCTCTCTGGGAGTTGAAAGCAGTGCGAGAAATGCAAGTCGGCCCTACGCAATTTGGCCGTCTGCAGATTTCGCCGCCTGGGACAACAGAGAAAGCCGGCATCCAAATTGATCTGGCGGACAGCAATGGAAAGCCCATCAGCACCCTGATTCTTGGAAAGAAGCTGGAGCAAAACGAGGAATCCACGGTGCCTGGGCCGGCGGGCCGTTTCGTTTTCAATCCGTCGCATCCGGACCGAGTCGACATCGTTTCTGAAGGCTTTTTCAGCGTTGACCCGCTGGTTATCGGCCAATGGCTGGATAAAGCGTTCGTCTCAACCGACAGCCTGAAAGAGATCACGCAGACAGGAGCAGATCCGAAGACGGGCTGGAAACTGGCGCGAGCCAACGACAAAACTGAGTGGAAGTTGGAGGATGCCGGTGCGAACGAAACGGTAAAAAAAGAGTTCGCGAGCAGCCTGGCCGGTTTTCACCCTGGAATCACTGATGTTCGACCGGCGAATACAGCGCTGGAACAAACTGGCTTGCAACAACCTATCGCGGTGGATTTGACAACGTTCGATGGTTTCGAATACCGGCTGGCCATCGGGAAGGAGGGGTCGGAAAAATCCCGCTACCTGCAGGTGAAAGTAGCTGGGCATTTCGATGAGGTGCGATCACCAGAACCGAACGAAAAACCCGAAGACAAGCAGAAACGGGACGATGAGTTCAAGAAGCACCTCGATGATCTGAGACAGCGCCTGGAGAAAGAACAGAAATTTGAGCACTGGATCTACCTGGTGCCAGAGTGGAGCGTGGAGCAGCTTCTGAAGCCGCGCAACGAAGTGGTTGCGACGGCCGCACCGGCCCCTAGTTCTGGGGCGCCGCCAGCTCAGCCGGCTTCCCCTTCCCCGACTCCGAACGCGTCACCGGCGCCGTGACGCTGCGAAGCATCACGGGTTTGTAGGGCGCGTGGCTCACGCGCTTGAACTAGGGGTCTTTAATTTTATTTACCGAGCAAGCTCTCCTGATCCGGGCAAGGATGACCCAGCGGCTGACCCAGCCGCCCTGCAAGCTTACAAAATCTTTGTTTCCTACTGTGTTCTCAGACCAATCTGTGGTCTACTCCTGGAGCGGTGACACGCTTGAATTCGAATGGCTTTTACAATCAGTTCGATCTCGCCTGCCGGGAACATCGCGAGCCGGACGATTATCGGACGCCCTTCCAAACCGATCGCGACCGAATCATCTACAGCTCGGCGTTTCGGCGCTTACAGGCAAAAACGCAGGTCTTTCTTTCCGGCGAGTTTGATTTCTATCGGACCCGGTTAACTCATTCACTGGAGGTGGCACAAATTGGGCGCGCCATCTGCTCGTACCTGCAACAGACCTCGCCGTATCTGAATGATGACTTTTATATTGACCCCGATCTGGTTGAAGCGATTTGCCTGGCTCACGATCTGGGCCACTCTCCCTTTGGTCACGCTGGCGAAAGAACACTCCACCAATTGATGTTGCCCTTCGGCGGCTTCGAAGGAAACGCACAGAGCTTGCGGATTATCGCAGAGACCATCTACCCCGGTCTTGAGTCGCGACGTGGGATGAATCCGACACGCGCCTTCTTCGATGGGATTTTAAAGTATAAGTCTCTGTTCCGGGAAAACCCGTCGGCCAGCAACCACTTTATCTACGACGAACAGCTCTTTTTGCGTGATTTTGTCTGGCCGGATATAAGCCCCGGTGGCGGCTCGGATCGATACCAGTACCGAAGTCTCGAGTGCGAACTCATGGACTGGGCGGACGACACAGCTTATTGTCTGAACGATCTGGTCGATGGCATCAACGCTGGCTTTCTTCGCCTGGAACGGGTGGAGCGCTGGGCAGAACGGCAAACTTTAGCTGGCGATCAGGCTCGCCATGCCGCATCAGTCTTGTCCGCCATCAGGGAGCACAAAGCAGAAGCCAGATTCAGTCGTCGTATTGGGCTTTTTATTCGATCAACCTCGTTGGTGGAACGATCCACGCCGTTCTCGACCGCCAGCAGCAGGTACCGATTTGGGCTTTTCGTCGACCCGTCGATCCGCGCTGAGGCCGATCTCTATAAAAAGCTGTCCCAAGATCTGGTCTTTGATCACTCGCAGTTGCACCAACTCGAGCGCAAAGGGCGCATTATCCTGGAAGGGATTTTCGCTGCGTTTGCTGAAAGCTACTTAACCAATGCCGGGTTTGGTCTCCGGCTTTTACCCGAGGCTTTTGATCGGATTATTCGCTCCAAGCCTGACCGTCGCGTCCGAGCCCGGCTGCTCTGTGACTATGTGGCAGGGATGACAGACGGTTTCGCGCTTCGAACTTATAAGCGTTTGTTCGACCCCGATTTTGGGTCCATCCTCGATCTCGGCTGACTCGGCTTGTAGGGCGGCTGGGTCCATCCCTGCCCAGATCAGGAGAGCTTGCTCGATAAGTAAAATTAAAGACCTTCCGGCGCGTGAGCCACGCGCCCTACAAACCGGCATGCTTCGCAGCGTAATTGTACAGTCCTGTGCGCGGCCGTCCGAACTTCACCCGAAATACCGTGAATAACTGTGTATAATTTTTGCGTCAAAAGAGTTCTGCGGGGCTCTTCGCCAACCGTGCCGCATTTATCCACAAGGAAGGATTCGGTGCAAATCAAGTCTGGGCGCCCTCGCTGAACGGCTGGGGCGAGTAATTCACAGCATGAAGATTAAGAAGTCCTGATGACCAAAAGAGACGAACTTCACCACGAATTTGTTAATAAAGAGCACTGGTGCTGTCATGAAAGATCGGTGGACGTCTAACAGCCCTATGATTACGCTGTTGAAAGATGCGAGTGCTTCTAGCTGAAGACGAAAAGAAGGTCTGCCAATTTGTTCGAAAGGCGCTCCGCGAAGCCGGGTTGGCCGTGGACGCTGTACATGACGGCGAGAGCGCGCTAGAAGCAGCGTTAACGGGCTGCTATGACGTCGTTGTCCTGGATATTATGATGCCAGGAAGGGATGGCTTGAGTGTACTCCGGATGTTGCGTGCAGCCAGAAATTCAACGCCAATACTCATACTTACAGCCCGCGGCGAAGTCTCGGAAAGAGTGGAAGGCTTAGAACTGGGCGCCGATGACTACGTAGCCAAGCCGTTCGCCATGCGCGAGCTGGTCGCGCGCGTCAATGCGCTCGCCCGCCGGGTCAACGGCGAACGGGCAACTGCCATGCGCGTGGCCGATCTGACGATGAATTTATTGACCCGCGAGGTCACCCGTGGCGGGAAGAAAATCGAGCTCGCAGTCCGCGAATTTGCTCTCCTGGACTATCTGATGCGATACCCTGGCCGCGTTTTATCGCGTACGAGCATCTGCGAGCACGTCTGGGATCATCATTTTGATACTGGAACCAACGTCGTAGATGTTTATATCAATCGGCTTCGGCGAAAGATTGATGATTTTCACGAGGTAAAACTGCTCCATACCGTGCGTGGCGTGGGGTACATGTTGAGGGCACCGGAGTGAAAGATTGGCCGCTGAGTACAAAGCTGACTGCATGGTCGGCGCTAATTGCCGGATTGAGTACGCTCTCCTGCATAATAGGTACAGGTTTTTTCTTGATCTGGGCGCAAATTGGTCTCTTGGACGGCCAGCTGAAAAAGGAGGCCAAGCATTTCTTTAACGAGTGGGAAGAGAGAGGTGATCAGTCCATGGAAGCGAGGCTGGCCCAAATCCCCGGCATGCTGGCGGTGACCGCAACCAAGCGGTACATTCAGCTCCTGGACGACCATAAAAGGACCTTGTATGTCTCGCCCGACATTCCAGGTGCAGCTTTGCCGGCTACCGACCTCATCCGAGACACCATTCGAATGCGGGGTAAGCAGTATCGCATGGGGACCTTCCGACGCCACGGGCTCGAGCTGCGAATCGCCGCGGATATGGTCGCAATAGAAGAGGACGCAACCGAGCGAGCAATCACAATCGCATCGGCTCTCCCGGTTATGGTTGTGCTGACGGCCTTTGGCGGCTGGTGGATCGCTCGGAAGGCATTGCGCCCAGTGCATGCTATCGCCACGGCCGCCGAGGAAATCACAGCCGCGCGACTCGATCGTCGCCTTCCAGTCCCAGCTGTTGAAGACGAAATTGGACGGCTGACCAAGGTACTGAACGCGATGATTGATCGGCTCGACGTCAGTTTTCGTCAGGCAGTGCGATTTAGTGCGGACGCATCACACGAGCTAAAGACACCGTTGACCGTTCTGAGGACAAGCATTGAAGATCTGCTTGAATCGCCGACTCTCTCCGAGGCTGACCGAAGCGCCGTTGCCGACCTGCTCGAGCAAACGCTCCGACTTTCTTCCGTAACGGACAGTCTTCTGCTTTTGTCGCGTGCGGACGCCTGGCAGTTGCAGCTGGACTTGGAATCCACAAACGTGTGCGAGATCATCCGGGCATGTGTCGACGATGCCCGGATTCTGGCCGAGCCTCGCGAAATCCAAATTGAAGAAAATCTGCCGAGTGCATTATACGCTAAAGTCGACTCAGGACGTCTGACCCAAATTCTGCTCAATCTGCTGGAGAACGCCATCAAGTACAATCTGGACCATGGCCTCGTGAAGATTGCTGCAGGGCCAGAGGTGGCGAAGAAAATCCTTTGGATCACTATCGGGAATACCGGTCAGGAGATTCGCCCGGAGATCGCTCCCCAGCTTTTTGAGCGATTCTTCCGTGACGACCCGCAAGCCGGGATTCCCGGTCATGGATTGGGGCTCAGTATTGCTCGCGAACTGGCCAGAGCTCACGGCGGAGAGGTTACTCTTGCCCAATCTCGGGACGGTTGGACAGAGTTTCGGATCAGCCTTCCGCTGCAAAGTGACCTGCCCCGCCGCCCGGAGCGGACCAGCCGCGAGCTGGATGTTGTCCGTGGATAAGGCGGCGCAAAGCGTGTGTCGATTCTGTTGAAGCGCCACCGGTAGGGCGAAGCTCCAGCTGAGCCGCTCTGCGGACCCTGCCGCAACTGCCATACGATTCACCTATGGCGGAAGCCAGCCACGGCTCGCCGGGAGGCTCGCCCTACCGATGATGTACCACGGAAGCGCCACCGAATTTGGCTTTAGATAGTTGGCGAGTCCGGTCGGGAACCGTTAGAACCGCTCGAGAAAACACTAGAGCCGAAAACGAAGACGGAGACCAAAAGAGGAAGGGTATAGCGCGGCTGCGAATAAACACCTAGGCAAGTTGCGCCATAGACGGCAACGCCGGCTCCCAAGGCGGTTAGTCCGATCAACAGAACGTTCGGCGGGAGCGCCTTCCTTCTGAGGCGCCAAGCTCCTATAACAGCAAACAAAATAAACCAGACAAGGATCGGTACCCCTTGCCAGTGCCCAATAAGCGGATCGCGCTGAGCTTTCTCCAGCATGCGTCTGGCGGTAGAAAAATCGAAGAATGGCAATGGAGGCAGATGGTTCCACCGTGAGGGTTCTTCTTCCACTACGCGAGCGAACAGGAACGTTGCGAAGGGACCGGACAGCGCAACGCGGTAGTCGCTTGTCGGCGCCCACCCTCTGGCAAACTCTTTGAGGATGATCGCGATCAATTTTGGATCAAGCGTTTGATAGAAGCAGACCATGGCGCGCAAAATTACCCTATCGCTTTCGGCCTGGTTTTGCTCTCCCTGGAGTCCTTGTTCCTTTAGGGCATCACGTATCACCCGGTCGGTACCCAAATGATAAGATCCGAGCTCGATCTGGGATGCCACTGCCAGGCGCACAGTCGGATCGGTAGTCAATGCGCTCGCCTTACGCAGAAGCTGTTCCCTTTCTGGAACGGAAAGTTGATTAACGAGTGTAGCAATCCGGTCGCTTAAGGTCCCCCCAAGGGTTGATCGCTCGATGACGTTGAAGCGGTGGCTCAAATACGCGACTAAGGAATGCTCGATGCCGAGGATAGCCAGGCTAGCAACAATTCCACTCACCGCAATTCGAGCTTCCCGAGACTTCAATTTTCGAGAGCTAGTCAAAACCAAGGCTGTGAAGGGCAGCCACGCCAGCAGGACTACATTGATTTGGCGCGAGCCGATGGCTAGGAAAAGGGCGGCGATGTAGACTACCCAGGTTCGCCAGGTCGTTGTAGCGGTGAGAATTCGAAAACCGGCGCCAAATACCACGAACCAGCTAATGCTGGTTGTCGCCTCAGATCCACAGGTGTGAGCGAACGCGTAAAAGCTTGCGACGGAGGCGAGCAGCACGGTGACGATCCCTCGATTCAATTTGGATAGCGGAAGCGAAACCAGGAAATAGCGCAGCGCTACCCAAAGACCGGCATGCTGAAGTAGGATCAGTGCAAATACGCCTGCCAGCGAAGGGTGTTGCTCGTCAAAGACAGTTGGCGCGTGGCCAGAAATCTTGCCTATAATCCAAAACGGAAGCCGTCCGCCAAAACAATAGATCGGTGGAAAATGCAGGATATTCGCTGCCCAGGCCGGCGAAAGTAGCTGGTGGACTGCATCGACGTCTTTCCAGAATGGCAAAAAGCGCCAGAACATCCAGGCCGAAGGAAGAGCCAGGACTGGCGTCGGATGGCGCCCGATCAACTCGAAAACCCAGGCGACTCTGCGACGGAATGCGTTATTGAACATCGTAGACCGCAATGTGTAATTTTGCGGGCTAGATATGAATCGCTTCCCCGAACGCGGCGCCACTTGCCTCGTGGATCGCTTCGCTCAAGGTCGGATGCGCGTGAATCGTCGCTTCGATCTCTTCATAAGTTGCCTCAAGGTTGATCGCCAATCCGAGCTCTGCGATCAGCTCGGTGGCTTCCGCCCCGATAATATGCGCTCCCAGGATTTCACCATGCGGCTGGCCAATAATCAGCTTGACGAAGCCTTCAGGCTCCCCAACGGCGAGTGCCTTGCCGTTAGCCAAGAACGGAAATTTTCCGACCTTGAACTGCAGGCCCTGTTCTTTCGCAGCTCGTTCGGTTAGCCCAACGCTTGCGACCTGTGGTTGGCAGTAGGTGCAGCCCGGGTATACGGTCACCCGCTTCGGTTGATGGGAAGTAAACATCCCTTCAACGGCCTGGGTCGCTTCCCACATCGCAACGTGGGCCAACCAAGGGGGGCCAATAACGTCGCCGGCGGCAAACAGCTTATCGACGTTGGTCTGGTAACGCCCATCGACTTCGATGTAGCCTTTTCGGTCCAGCCGTAACTCGATGCCGCGCGGCACCAGTGGTGCGACACCGATCGCCACCAGAAGACAATCGGCGTCGAGTGTCTCTTGCCTCTTGCCTTCCACCATAATCCGCGCAGTTGTCTTGTCAGCCTCGGCCTTAACAACCTTCGTGTTGGTGAGTATTTTGATTCCCTGCTTGGACAACGACTTTTCCAGCGCCACACTAACTTCGGTGTCCTCGACGGGAAGAGCGTTAGGCAGCATCTCGACCAGTGTGACCTGGGTGCCGAACGCGTTGAAAAAGTAAGCGAATTCAACGCCGATGGCGCCGGCGCCAATAATGATCAGCCGTTTTGGCTGGTTTTCCAGGATCATCGCCTGGTGACTGTCAACGACTGTCTGGCCGTTAATAGTAAGTCCCGGCATCTCTCGAGCTACCGCGCCCGTGGCGATCAAAATATTAGCTGCTTCGACCGTCTCCTGTTGCCCCTCTTTAGTCAGGTAGACGACCTGGTTAGAATCCGGAATCGTGGCTTCGCCGCGAAGATAGTCGATCTGGTTCTTTTTAAACAGGAATTCAACGCCGCCGGCGAGCCTATCGGCTACAGCTCGGCTACGGGAAATCACCTTGGTCCAATCAAACCCGAGCTGGTCAAACTTGAGGCCGAAATCAGCGGCGCGCTTGCGCAGCAGCTCATAAAGCTCGGCGTTGCGAAGCAGCGACTTCGTCGGGATGCAGCCCCAATTCAGGCAGGTGCCGCCGGCTCGATCCTTTTCGACGCAGGCCACTTTCTTCCCGAGCTGAGCGGCCCGAATTGCGCCAACATAACCCGCGGGACCGCCACCCACGACAACAAGATCGTATTTCATAGTTTAGTGTCAGTTGTTGAGCCTGGAGGGCGACGCTCCGCCGTCGCCGGATCTGCAGAAGTTAGTTTATGCGTTAGGTTTACTATTAACATGGTCAGTTTCTGGACATCGTTACCCTGCGCTAACTAACCGCTCGGTTCTCGGGTTGCATCTAGCAGGCACACCAAATCTGGCTCTGCGACTTAAAGTTAATGTTTAACTCCCATGGATTCCGGCGACGGCGGAGCGTCGCCCTTCAGGCCTTCCGGATTGACCATTAACCACTGACACCGGACGCTTAAATTAACATCAGCGCCGGGTTCTCTAACAGTTTTTTTAATTCGGCCAGGAATTGGGCACCGATCGCACCGTCGACTACCCGATGGTCACAGCTAATTCCAAGGATGATGCGCTGTCCAACAACGATTTGGCCCGCGGCATTGACCACTGGCTTCTGGATGATCGTTCCAACGGAAACGATTACGGATTGCGGCGGGTTAATGATGGCGAAGAATTGTTCGACTCCATAACCGCCAAGGTTGGAGACCGTTATAGTGCCGCCTTGGTATTCTTCCGGCTTCAGCTTTTTGGAGCGGGCTCGGTTAGCCAGATCCTTGATGTCCGTGCTGATCTGGCTCAGGCTCTTTTTTTGAGCTTCCCGAATCACCGGCGTAACCAAGCCGTCTTCGATGGCAACGGCGCAGGCGAGCTGGACATTGGCGAACTGGATAACGGCGTCGCCGGCAAAGGCAGCGTTAGCCTGAGGCACCCGAGTCGCGGCGACTGCGGTCGCTTTGAGGATGAAGTCGTTGACGGTGATCTTGCCGAGGCCGGCGGATTCGAGGGATGCATTGATTTCTCGTCGGAGATTGACCATCGGCCCAGCGTCGATCTCGGCCTGAAGATAGAAATGTGGGATTGTGGTTTTGGCTTCGAGCAGACGGGTAGCGATCGCCTTTCGCATGCCGCTCATCGGAATGCGCCTATCCTCGGCGGCCGCGGCGACGCCGAGCTCCTTGGCCGGAACCGGTTGCGGTCGCACTTTCGGTCCCTTTTGAGCAGTCTTCGCCGCTTCGAGGACGTCGTCACGGAGAATTCGGCTACCGGGGCCAGAGCCTGCAACGGACTTTAAGTCCACGCCTAGCTCCCGGGCGATCTTCTTGGCAAGCGGGGAGGCTTTCACGCGGCCATCCTGAATCTCCGCGGAGACCTCATCCCCTGCTCTCTCTAATTTGCTTACTTCTTCCTGCCCTTGTTCTGCAGTCTTCTTCGGCTCCTTGGTAGCTGGCTTATCGGACTTTGCATCGGCTGCGTTAGTCTCATCACCCTCTGGCTTGCCCGATTTCGCACTTGCTGCGGCGCTTCGAATGGCTGATCTCCCGGGTTCCCCGCCCCCGCTCGGTTTCTCGCCTTCCTGCAGTAACAGCGCAAGCCTTTGGCCGATCTCCACTTTTTGACCTTCGTTTACGAAGATCTCGCTCAAGGTGCCTTCATCGAACGCCTCCATTTCCATCGTGGCTTTGTCGGTTTCCACTTCGGCAATGACATCACCAACGGCAACGGTATCGCCGACCTTTTTGAGCCACCGCACCAGTGTGCCCTCGGTCATCGTGTCACTTAGCTTCGGCATTTCGATCGTGATCGGCATAAACGAGTCCCTGGCGTTAACAGATTTCAAGGACACTGGTGATCACGCGTTGGGGATCGGGCAGTTGCTTCCTTTCAACAGGCGGGCTGTAGATGGCGGGAGCATCAATCGCCGAGACTCGGCCAACCGGCGCGTCAAGGTCGTCGAACGCCTTTCCCTGTATGATCGAAGTCACTTGCGCCCCAACGCCGCAGAACGGCTTGTTTTCTTCCACTACCACGGCGCGATGGGTTTTGCGCACCGAGGCCAGAATGGTTTCTTCGTCAAGCGGGCGGATCGAACGCAGGTCGATCACCTCTGCATCGATATCATGCTCCGCGGCAAGGAACTCCGCCGCCTTCAGGCAGGTGATAACAGCCCGTCCGTGGGCGATAAGCGAGATGTCGGTACCCGGCCGTTTCGCCTCGGCCAAACCAAGGGGAACGAGGTATTCCTCCTCAGGGACCTCCCACTTCTCACCGTACAAGAGAGTGTTCTCCATAACCATGACGGGATCGTTGTCGCGAATGGCAGACTTCATCAGTCCTTTAGCGTCAAAAGCAGTCGCCGGAGAAACGACTTTCAGGCCAGGCATATTCGCGAGGAGGTTTTCGGGCGTGTGCGAATGAGTCGCGCCAACGTTGGTGCCAGCGTTTGCCGGGCCGCGAATAACTATCGGTAAATTGACGAGCCCGCCGGACATATAACGGATGCAGCCCGCGTTATTGATGATCTGATCTAAAGCAACATAAGCGAAGCTCCAGAACATCAGTTCAAGCACCGGACGAAGTCCGAGCATTGCCGCGCCAATACCCAACCCGATAAATCCGGCTTCGCTGATCGGCGTATCAACGACGCGTTTGTCGCCGTACTTCTTCCAAAGCCCTTCGGTGACCTTGTAAGCACCGTTATATTGCGCGACCTCTTCGCCAATAATTACGACGTTTTCATCGCGTCGAATCTCTTCATCGAGGGCATTCTTCAGGGCTTCGCGGTAAGTAATCAGCGGCATTTGTTTACCCCAACTTTAGGTATTGAAAAAGTAGGTCCCGTACTTGGCCGCGTCCGAATGGTTGTCGACTTCCCAATAAACGTCCGTCAAAATGTCCGACTCTTCCGGAAACGGACTTTGCTCCGCAAACTTCACCGCGTTGTTAGCTTCGTCCTTGGCCTGGCGATCGATCTCTTCACAATCGCTCTCGGTGACAACCCCCTCCGCCAGCAGGCGGCTTGTCCAGATCCGGATCGGATCGTGCCTGCTCTTGTACTCCTCGATTTCCTCGGGAGTACGGTATTTCTTCGCGTTGGCGTCGGCCACAGAGTGGCCATAATAGCGATAGGTTTGTATCTCCAGAACTGTAGGCTCCGATTCGTTATGCGCTCGGTCAATCGCAACCTGGGTTTTTGCGCGCACCTCATAGATGTCCTCTCCGTAAAATACATCCCAGGCAATGTTGTAGGCTTCCGCGCGCCGAGCCAGGGCGTCTTTGAAGGCGGAGGAACGTTTTTGGCTGGTCCCCATCGAATAGCCATTGTTTTCGATAATATAAATGACCGGAAGTTTGAAGAGAGCCGCTAAGTTCAACGATTCATGAAATGGACCCTGGTTAATCGCTCCGTCGCCCAAATAACAGAGGCAGCAGCCGCGGAGACCCTTGTATTTCAGGGCATAGGCGATCCCAGCACCTAGCGGCGTCTGGCCGCCAACGATGCCGTGCCCACCCCAATAGCGTCTGTCGGGAGCAAAAAAATGCATTGACCCCCCCTTTCCTTTCGAACAACCGGTCGCCTTCCCGAACAACTCCGCCATGCATTCGTCCATGCTCATCCCGACGGCGAGAGCGTGGCCATGATCGCGGTAAGCGGTGATAACATGATCGTTCTCGCCCAGGAGCGAGATGGTCCCGACCGCCACGGCTTCCTCACCAGAATAGAGGTGCAGGAATCCACCCATCTTCCCGAGGTTGTAGTACTTGAGCGAGGTTTGTTCAAACCGCCGGATCCGGCACATATCGCGGAGAAGCTTGATCTTTTCGGCTTTGGTAAAAGAGCGATTGATCGCGGCGTCAGCGTAGGCGGATGAATCGACCAACATATCCATAAACTATACTACCTCGTTTGCCGGCTAGTGCCTAATTTGCTGGGGTCCAGACTCCGGCACGTGTCCCGGGGATCTTCTGCAGACAGCTTGCGTCGCGACGAAGAGCGCCGTGAACAGCAAGTCACTGATCAGCGTATTCCGCAGGAACAAAATGGTAGGTTGCATTCCAGGGTGGCCAACCGTGAGAGCCTGAGCCCAGCCGGCGAAGGTGATCGGATAGTGCTGCACGGGAACGGGAAAGGGCGGGTCAACCAGCCAATCGATCGTATTCGTGAGAACATAGAAGATGAGCGAGCTCAGAATCGAGCACCCAAACAATAACAACGTTTTGTGACTCTGTTGTTTCGAAATCCACAACCCGAGCAGGAGAATGAGCCCAAAACTAAAATACCCGGGAATCATCCGGGTATCGAGCAGGGGCACATGATAGTGCGCGTTCAAAATAATGTCCGAGACCAGGAGGGCTACTACGGGTACCAGGAAGGCGGCTTTCCGAGAGAGAAAAGCGCCCGAGCAAAGGACAACGGCTGCCATCGGAGAAAAGTTTCCCCACTCAGCCGGTGAACCAGCAAATGCGTACAGCAGGCGATAGAGGATCGCTCCGAGGGTGAGAACAAGGGCTTGAACCATGACGGCGAAATAGTTAGGCAATGAGCTAACGAAATCAATGTGAATTGAAAAATCAATGGTGACCTGGGGCCAGGATTATAATAACCTAAAATAAAGATGTACTGATCGTGCGAGACGCGCTTCGGCGCGTCCTAAATCGCAGGCGATGCCATATCGGCGATTTAGGCCAAGGTGGAACTTGGACCCTACCGTACCTTTGGCTGGTCAAGCCCAGGAATGATGTGACCTCACCAGTTCTTTACCATCAGCTGTAGCTCCTCGATCAGGGAATCGATCTTTTTCAAGTCCTTTCGGCGGCCCTTCTCCGGCTTGATATCAAGGGTCCGGCAAAGGGTAAGCATATCCC
>JBAUZZ010000554.1:0-1613 GCA_049585495.1 Chthoniobacterales bacterium
GCATAGGACTGAGGGGAAGGTCAAGTTGCGGCTATAACTTGACGGATCATTTGCCGTGCGCGTTTTTCGAATGAAGGCGTCACGCGAATTCCTAGCCGCCCGTTGGAATCCTCCGTGGCGGAACCGATGCCAATTCCGTTGAGACAGGCGATCAAATTATTTCGTATCGTTGGGTCTTCACCGGACCAGACTTCCGCAGTCGCTTCATCGGGATCGAAATCTTCGGGAACGTAATCCGGCGGTACATCCAACGTGTCGCCCTCATCGCCAGCCTCTAGCCCCTCCGGCGCGGACGAATCTGAATTACTCGGGTCATCTGTCTGGCGTGGCGCCGATTCGAAGTTGGGTTTGGCTTTTTCCAACGCGGCGTTTGCCGCACGATGATCGCGCGCGCGCGTGAAGATTGCATAGACCTGTGGCTGCCAGTTGGGCAATGGTCCGATGTTGTGATTGTGCTCGTGATAGGGAATTTTTGCCGACTCGAGCGCGTCTTTGATGTCGGCGATCATTCCCGGGTCCGTGCCCGTCCAAAGGAGTTCGGGCGTGTTCGACAGTTCAGGAGAGTTGGAATGGATTTCACCGAGATGCTCGACCAGAGCAACGTCGCAGTCTGAGCAGCGCGTGAAACCATCCCGGTACTCCGCTTCGCAATTTGGGCAAAACATGAGGTGTACCGCTCGTTATTTGCTCGCTTGATGGCGACGCTGATGATAGCGGAAGCCGAGAGAAATAAGAAAGTGTCAGCCTTTGAGTTTCGCTGCGTGAGTTACCGACGCTGGACGCGAAGCTAGAGCTAGCCATGCCACCAGGGAAGCGAATTTCTCGTCCTGTGACCACGGAGGGCCCAGCGGGCGGCCGAGGGCGGCGATACGGCGAGTGAGGTCGTGGGGTTTGAGGCGCAGGGCGCGCGAGGTCTCTGTCAGAAGATCACGTTCCTTTGCGGTAGTGCTGGCGAGGCCGCCGCTCGCGTAGAGGATCGCCCGGCGGAAGAGTTCGCCATCGGCGGTGTGGATCAGAGCGTGCGATGCCAAGATTTGAGGTAGCGGAGGCAGCGTCCTTCCAGAAGCGAGAACCAAGCCGCAGCGATTCAGCTCATAGCCCTGGGTGCGGAGGCTTTCCTTTAGCTCAGTGATCGCCCGCCGGGCGAGGCGCTGCGCTTCAGCCTCGATGCGCGAGATGAAAGCATGGGCCTGTTCGAGCGGCATTTTCTCGGCGGTGTGATATGGCTGACGGAATTCGTAGGCGAACGTTTCGACCAAGTGAAGCCGCTGGCGCGCTAAGACGCTCGGCGCGCCCTGCATAACGGCGAGAGCGACCACAGCGGCCCAGCCGGAGTGGGCTCGGAAACCGAGGGCTGCAGATTTCATGGCGTGCTCCGCGAATGAAGCAGAAGGGGTAAAGAAAGCATAGCAGGTTGAGGAACGTCAAGTACGCGCTCAACGAGAATCAGAACGCACTCTTGGAGATCGCTGCTCGCGGCAAAGCCGGCGAGATGCCGGCGCTACAAAACGCGAAGAGCACAGCCAACAGTGGCTGTGCCACAGCGTTTCTGAGTGTTACCGCGCGAGACGCAGCCTTACTGACGTTCGACGGCGACCGCTACGGCATTGCCC
>JBAUZZ010000555.1:0-3184 GCA_049585495.1 Chthoniobacterales bacterium
ACTGTAACCTTCGTAGAGAGCGGGATAGAGCTTCCGTAGAAGCGCTGCATCATGTGCGCGCCGCTCGAATCCGACTAACAGCTCGGGATCGTATCTGAGCCGCGCTGCTTTGACCTCTTCCGGCGTAACCTCCTGGGCCTTGGCTACGGATGGTTCGCTTTTCGTTAACGTGATTGCCACATCAGGGTCGGGACCTGCCTCTAGCTGGAATACGTAGAGCTGGCCGTCCATGAGCACTGTCATCAGCACACGCGCGGTTTCACTAAACGCGTGCAGGACGAGGATTGACGAGCCCTCGGGGTGCTCTAGCTGCACAGAACCAGCATTAGCCCTTTGAGCACCTCCTTGAACAAGACCGAGACCGAAGGTGCCGGCTATCTGGCTCGGGAAAAGAAGCGTCGTGGCCAGCTCGGGGCTAAGGGTAATCCTCATCGGTACCCCGGGCGTTAAGTGCCTGGTATCAATTGGCTGGCCGCGGAGCCCGAAGAGCGTCGTGACAATCAAGCCGATGACTAACACTTTTACTCTCATTGGAACCTGCAATCGTAGTTGACGACGACCAACGGGTAGCGCCCGTTGCGCACCATATCGGGATTCACCGCTAGCTTTAGGAAGACGGTAACCGGCTTGGTGTCATCGACGATTCTCCCGTTGAACGTGCTGTGCCTGAGCACCTGGCCTTCGACTGAAACCAGGGCAGTGTTGTTATCCACCTGGAGCTCGCGAATCGTACCAGCTTCGAACTTCTCGTGGATGGCTTGAGCCCGGAAGATATCCGCATCGCGCGCTGCCTCTTTCTGTAGCCGGGCGGTAGTTGTCGGATTAAAAAGGCGATCCAGACGTTCGGCATCGTCAAAGCCATCAGGGGAGCGAGAAAAGATCGTCTCAGCGGCGAGCTTGGCTAACTCGACCTGGATCTGCTTGGCCTCTTCAAAGTTTCCAAGGTTCGAAAGATAAAAGGTGTCCCTTGAGTCCATTGCCACGAAGCGCATGGGCTTCATCATCGCGGCCACGGTTAGCCGGTGATCAATTAAGAGGGCCACAACAGCAACCAGGAACAGCGCCTGCCACAATACCGCCGAGTAAAATCTCTTTCTTAACATTGCGATAAGGGCACTCATCTTAGTTGTCTCCCCAAAAGATCCGACAGGCTTCCCGTACGCGGTCAGCGCGGCTTCTCTTTTTCTGATCACTGCGCTCCGGATGAAGGAGCCTCCAAAGAGCGCTTATCCATGCTGCTGGTCCGCACAGTAAAATCACCTCCGGATTTTCCCCGCGCGAATCCAGCCAGATCCATAGTCCCCAAAGGGACCAGACGAGGACTGCTGCAAGGCAGTAACTAGGAGGGTCCAGTTGTATTTCCATGCTCTTGAACCGACCTCGACATGGGACGACGGGCGAAATTTTGATAGCTGTTCATCATTGTAGAAGCAGTTAGAGAGACGGGAGCACTCACTAGCGTAGCGGCTGTCGAAGCAACGGCCTGATAGTTGGATCGTGCTCCAGCAAGGGCAACGGCCCCGACGCTTGCCCCTATCACCGGAGCTATTCCGCTGCTGCCCGACATCAGTGCCATACTGACGAAGAGTGGAGCCGCAATTGAGCTGCCAATCACCCAGACTGCCAGGACAACCCAGTAACCAACGACCATTGTGCCGACACTAAACGCTGTAGCCCCAAGGTTGTTTGTTGGGTTAACCGCGATATCAATGAGAGCCTTGGTCAGCAAATTGCATACTGCCCAGCCGATCGGCCAGATACAGATTGCCGCCAATAAAGTGAAAAACTTGATAGCAGTTCCGACCAAGCGCGGAATCATGAGAAATCCGATAAAGATCGGTGAAACAGCAATCTCGATCACGTAGAGGATCTGCTGCACGGCGCTCATCAGCCACATGAGCCCTAGAGCGATAAGGTTCAGCAAATGGACCAACGGCCAGAGAATCGCGATCACCAGCGAGTCAGCGATCTTACTCATCATCCCGCCAAACGGCCCCTGGTTAGCAGAAAGGATCACCCCAGTGCCATCGATATTGATTACTGCTGCCCCATCACTGCTACCTAAGACATTCTGCGGATCGTAGATGTCAACTCGGCCAGTCAGGTCAGACGCCGTGTTGTCGGCGTAAACCAAGCTCATGGTCTGCCCGTTGGCCAAAGTCACATTGAAAGATTGTCCGGGGGCAAGACCGTATTGTTGGACTACATCAGGAGAAAGCGCGGCGGACTGGAGCGGCACTAATGAGTGAGGCGTATCATAAGGAGCAAATGCGCCGATTCCCTGAGCGCTGTTCGAATCGGGCGTTGGATCGTTCGAGTATCCGTAGTGGGTTATCTTAACACCGCTTGGCGCAAGGTTGAATCCCCCGGAGGTATCGCCCTCGCTTGCGGCAGTCGGCGGAGCATTAGAAGCAGGTTGCCCTTGTGGAACAGCGCCGTTCGATCCGAACTTCTGCGCAACGGCATTCCGGTAAGCCTGGAAGACTCCGCCATTGATCCCATTTACACCCATTTGGCCGACGACATCTGTCACGGCGCCGTGCAGGAGATCGCCCCAGACCGAAAGGCTGCCTAACAGGATCACCACTATGATCAGGCGCAACAGAGCCGGCCAGATCGAGCTTGTGGAGCGCTCGCGAGATGCTTGAACAACCAAGACTAAAAGCCCGGCAAAGGCTAGAACCAGCGTCACTCCGAGCAGGAGGTCATGCAGCTTATGTGCGCCGGCCACAAGGTTTGGCATCAGCTGAAGAATTCCGGTCATTTGCTGTCCTGATCGTTCCACTTTGGCGTCTCAAATGGGTCTGGTAACGCCCTCAGCTCTTGGTGAATTGCCGTGTCCCAGGCTGCTCGTTGCTTTATCAATTCTCTGTTCTCCGCATCGTGCTTCATCTTCAGCCCACCGATAAAAGCCCCGAGCAAGGTCAGAATAGCGCACAGAAGCGCCACGATTAGGGGTTGAGTCAGTACTCTCATTGCGTACCTCCCCAGCTCGGAGTCTCGAAAGGCGGCGGCAAGGCTGATAGATCCACGTCGATCGCGTGATAAGCATCGGCTGCCTGGCGCTCAGCCTGCGACGCCTGATAGACCTGCTGCCCAGCATTGAGCTGCTGCCCTCTAAGAGCAACCCGGTGGGCGAGCTCGTTGGCCCGGGCGCTTACATCAGCCAGGGCGCCGTTAAGTC
>JBAUZZ010000556.1:0-2818 GCA_049585495.1 Chthoniobacterales bacterium
GCAGTCTGCGCCTCGTTTCTTAGGTGGCACGATATTGAATGGGATGCCTCGTTTATTAAATTGCGAATTGCTTTCGCTCTGGAATCTTTGGTTTGCTAGGCAAATAGCGATGAAGTTGCCCAACAGCGGCGCTGCGAACGCGGTTCGAGAATCATTACGCAGCGTCAATCCGGAAGCGTGGGTGGACCAACATGGAGATTATCTTTACCGATACTCGCTCATCCGCGTGCGACGTCCTGAGGTGGCGGAGGACCTTGTCCAGGAGACGCTATTTGCGGCGCTCCGAACATATCCGAGCTTTAGAGGAACCTCCTCTGAACGAGGTTGGCTTTGTGGTATTCTAAGGAACAAGATTTGCGACCATTTTCGTGAGCACGCCCGCGAAGTTTCGTATACCGACTTAGAGTTTCTTAGGGACGAGATGTCTCATAAATTCATTGGTCAGGACTGGCGTCATGACCTTGGCCCGGCCGAATGGAAGCCCAACCCGGAGGCCGCATTGGATCGCAAAGAGTTCTGGGAGACGTTTCGGAGTTGTCTGGATAAGCTGCCAGAGCGTGTCGCAGACGTGTTTATGCTTCGTGAGATGGATGAACTGGACACCGCGCAGATTTGCGAGGCGCTTCGGATCTCTGAGAACAATCTATGGGTCATGCTACACCGGGGACGCATGGCTCTTCGCGAATGTCTAGAGTTGAACTGGTTCGAAAGGAAGTCGAGAATAAATACGGAGACCGATGAGCAGCGTCGATAAATCTTCCTCTTCACCCGCCGAGAACCCCTCTATCCTTACCGGTCGGAACTGGCTTGAAAGGTTGCTAATAAGCTTTATCGCCGGCCACACGCCTAAATGCCGGGCGGTGGTAAGGCTCTTATCGCAATCAATGGACGTGAAACTGCCAATTACGATGCGGATCAAACTGCGGTTTCATTATCTCATGTGCGCGTGGTGCCAGCGTTACGAAAAGCAGCTCCGGGCGCTGCGGAAAATCACCTCTGCGCTACCGGAGCACGTGGATGACTGCTGTTCCGAGACTCTCTCAGATTCATCGAAGGAACGACTAAAGCAGGCGCTACGCGAAGGAAAACCTGAGTGATGTCAAAGGGAGCCAAGCGGCAAGCGTCAGGGTATTCTGATCAGAGTCAGAATGTCACATCAATTGTTGCCCGTATTAACAGCAGCTTTGACGGGTTTGCTGTTCCGTTTGCTTTCAATGATATAGATCGCGCGGTGCAAAATTATAGTAAGTTTTCGCCTTCTTCGCGCCACTAAGTATATAGAAGATCGATCTGATCCAAATGAAGCCGCACAACTCATCGGCCCTGCCGCAAACTTCTGAGAGACCTGACTGCTTTCCTAGCGCACGTCTTGTCGGCAATGCCGGGAAGGCTACATAAGATGGCAACCCTCAAGCCGAACAGCTGGCTGATCACAAGGATAGTCACCTGGATCGAGACGATAACTCCGTCTTGCCGGGACATGACGCATCTGTTGTCTCAGTCTATGGATCGCCGACTGTCGCTGCAGAACCGGCTCGCGATTTGGCTTCACCTCACAATTTGCGATCACTGCGTGCGTTTCGCCGAGCACCTCGGGTTCATCCGCAAAGTTAGCCGCTCGATCCTAAAGTACACAGAGAAAATGCCGCCGGCTGGTCTTCCCGCTTTTGCCAAAGAGCGTATCAAGGAGCGCGTCAGGCAGAGTCCCGATCGCGGGCGGCGCTGAACGATATGCGCGCCGCACCTGGTGGCGAATTTCGCGCCGACAAATCCTATGAGCCGTCGCAATCAGGTGGCGTGGGAAAATACTAATTTGAACGACTTACTTATGAAAACGAGAGTGGTAGGGAAGGAACCGCCAATTTCAGTCTCTGTGTGGACAGGATCGGGCTGGCGTCGGCTCATGCGAGGAGCTATACCAAATGCAAATGAAACAGAATGTAAGTGTAGCGTTGCTGGTGCGCCTGAAGGCGAAACCCGGAAAGGAAGAAGATGTCGAAAGATTTCTTCGCGGAGGCCTGTCGATCGTCGAAGATGAACCGGCGACAATAACTTGGTTTGCTATCCGGCTGGGCCCGTCCACATTCGGGATCTTCGACGCATTTCCGGACGAAGCAGGGCGCCAAGCGCATCTTTCCGGCCAAGTCGCTGCGGCGTTGAAAGAGAAAGCTTCGGAACTTTTCGCAGAGCCGCCTCAAATCGAAATGGTCGACGTTCTAGCTGGCAAGCTGCCGGGTTAGGCAAAAAAAGTCGCGACGAATAGTCTCGCGTCTAAGCATCAAGACCGGGCGGTTAGCGATAGAACCCGCTGATGGTTTGGATGGAAGACTGCGTGTGGTACGCATGAGGAGCGGTCTCTAAGCGGCTGTTGCGGAGTGGACGGGCTCAGCAAGTTTTCTCTTGAGCTGTTTTCGGCCGTTTTCCAGTAGCTCTTGAATTGTTATAACAGAAACGTCCAAGTATTCCGCGATTCGACTCGAACTCCAACCCTTGATTAGGAATGCGTAAACAACAGTCTGCGTGTATACGTCTAGACTCAAGAGCCCTCTCAATATGTTACAAGTTGGGTAAAGAAGGATGTGTTTTCGAAGCTCATCGGTCCACTGGTTCGAGATTCGCTCCGACTGAATGAGAGAAAGAGCGTCAAGTATCTCATCAGTTCGATTCATAGGAGGGGTCTTTCGCACGTCCAAGAAGAATTCTTCGTCGGCTTTGATCTGCGGAATTCCGAAGGTTGCTTTGATTTTCCGAACACGCGCGCGGCGTCTAGCCTGCCGCTGCAAGCGGAGGTCCGCCCGACGTAATATCTCCCCAATCA
>JBAUZZ010000557.1:0-11405 GCA_049585495.1 Chthoniobacterales bacterium
GCTTTCAGCGGAGGAGCGTTTTCACGCAGAGATAACTTCGACAAAAGAGTCGGCCGATGGGGGACCGTCGGCGTTCGGGACCGCATCTTCAAAGAAGCGTCGGTAGGGTCCGATCTCCGAGCGGACCGTTCCGGAGTCAGCTCGGAGATCTGCCTCTACCCGATGAAAGCCGTGCGCTTTCGGAGGTCAATAAATCTGATAGACGAGAACCTTTGCTGCCTGAGATCCACGGTGAGGCACCGCTACAAAAAGGCGATCCAAGCTCGGGACATATAACCCGGTGCGTGCTCCCGGAGCCGTAGCAACGCGTCGGATGCGATCGTATTGATCCGGAGTACGTTGCCGAAATAGATCGATCGCTCCTTCCCCTCCGATGACGAAGATCAATTTCCGGGATGGATCGTAAAATACGTCATCGACGTCACCGACGATCGGCAGCTGTGTCACGGCTTTTCCCGAAGCCGTTTCGAAAACAACAAGCTTTGGGGGTAAGCGGCATCCGGCAAAAAGTCGATGAGACGCTTCATCCAGAGCCATCGGATAGTTTGCAAACGAACCTCCTGTTCCCCATTTGGCAACAACTGTACCTTTGTTCCGATCCACGACAGCAACACCGAACTGCTTTGGGACATTGACATAAACTCGATCTCCCTTCTCCTCCAACTGGAATGATTCGGGGTGGGCGCCGAGCGCCACTGAGCCAACTTTTTGACCGGGCGCGTTCACAATTCCGATTCCTCCGTTCCCGTAGCCCACCCAGATGTTTCCGGAGCGCGGATCGTGTCGCACGTTGTCGGCGTCGTCACCAAACTCGAGGGTCTCTTGCACGCTCAGCGATTTCCCGTCATAAACGCGGAGCTTGCCGTCTCCTCCGGTGGCAACGTAGAGCCGGTTGGTTGTGCGATCATAGTAAACGCCTTGCGGCTCTTGGAGTCCTTTAATCTCGGCGGTGCGCTCTCCCTGTCGTATATCGAGAATTTCGACGGAGCCGTTTCCAAGAGCGGCAACAAACAAACGTTGACCGAGGACATCCACCGAGAAATGGTCGATGCGACCTTCCACGCCCGGCAGCGGGATTTCCTTTTGTAAGTGGAGTGCGCCGGCATCTTGCGCTTTGGACGAGACGACGCTCAGAAGCGCGAGGAGGAACGCGATCGCTTGCAGAACGAATCGGGAGCACATCTTCAAAGAAGATTCGGTAGGGTCTGATCTCCGAGCGGACCGGTGCGGGGTCAGCTCGGGCGATCTACCTGGTATCCAGAGTCGCGTCATCGGCTCCGTGTAACGAGCTCAGCGCGAAAGGCGCAGCGAGCAGAAAAATCGCCGCACAGCGTGGAAACGATTGACACTTCATCGGGACTCTCCTAATAAATACATTGTTTGTTATGGTCATAACACGATGATATTAATATGTCAAACAAGGTAGCGAATTCCTGGCTCTTCTTTTTGTTTAATCTCCCAGGCACCAGGGCCAGCGAGCGCGTCAAATTCTGGCGCCAGCTTAAGAAATTCGGCGCCATCCGGCTCAAGACCTCGGCTTACGTGTTGCCGGACGAGCCCACCCACTACGAACGGTTTCATTGGCTAAGCAAGGAGATCGTCGATGTCGGTGGTGACGCCACTCTGGCTCGAGTCGCCGAACTCGAGAACATGCCAAACGCTGCCGTCGTCGCGCTCTTTAACGATGCCCGGAGTAAGGACTACAATGAGATCGCTGAACCGCTTCTCGGGCTCATCAAAGATCGGAAAGGCCGTAAAGCGAATCCCGATGCGTTCGTAAATCAACTCCAGAAGCTCAAAAGACGTTTCCAAGAAATTCAGGCTATTGACTATTTTCGTTGTTCCCGCGCTGAAGATCTGCAAAGGCTCTTCCAAAAAGTCGAAGCTTTGGAGTCACCCGCCAAACAGCCTGCGGGCAAACGACTGCGGGCCTCTGACTTCAGAGGCAAGCTCTGGTTGACGCGTCCGCGACCTGAGATCGACCGCGTCGGCTCAGCCTGGTTTATCCGAAAATTCGTTGATCCGGAGGCCAGATTCATATTCGCCGATACACCAGCCGGACAACCGCAGGCCATCCCTTACGACATGCTGGATGTCGAGTTTAGCCATCACGGTGAGTTCTGTACCTTTGAGACCTTGCTCGTTCGCTTTGGGATTCGAAACCGAGCAGTCTTACGGATTGCTGAGATGATTCATGACGCTGACTTGGAAGACGACAAATTTCACAGGGTCGAGGGCGTCGGCGTTGAACGTATCTTCAAAGGCTGGGCTAAGCAGGGGTTGACTGACCAGGAAATCCTGTCCAAGGGCTTCGAGTGCTTTGACGGTCTGTACGCCGAATTCAAAAGATCATGAAAACACTATCCGTCCCCGGTGGACTCGATGGGGGTTTGCCAGAGACCTCGCAGCATCCAACGTTCCGTGAGGCCTTTCTGTTCTGGCTGAAACTGGGTTTTATCAGCTTTGGTGGGCCCACCGGCCAGATTGCCATCATGCATGCCGAGTTAGTGGAAAAGAAGAAATGGATCAGCGAAGCCCGCTTCCTGCATGCGCTCAACTATTGCATGCTCCTACCGGGCCCCGAGGCGCAACAATTGGCCACGTACATTGGTTGGCTTCTCCACAAAACCTGGGGCGGCTTGGTTGCTGGAGCTTTCTTTATCATCCCGTCGATCTTTATCCTTTGGGCCCTCAGTTATATCTATGTAGCCTTTGGAAATCTGCCTTGGATCGCGGCCATCTTTTATGGGTTGAAGCCGGCCGTGCTTGCGATCGTGGCGGCCGCGGTCATCCGGATTGGCCTTGGGAGGGCGGCGCTCCGTCGCCGCCGAATTTCGGAATCGTCCGAAGGCAAGGCAGCCGTCCTTGGTCAACCACGTGGAAATGCCTGACGCAGGAGTCCTGTGACCTCCTCTTGGTTTTCTGTCGGGAAGAAAACCTGAAATTTCTCGCCTCCGCGTGCTGCTTGAGCCTCCAGCTCAAGGATCCGAAGGCGCCGCCGCTCCTGAAGCTGGAAGCCGGAAATCCGCGAGCGCGGGAAACAGATCCAGGCAGAGAAACCTTCCCGCTGACAAAGGCTGGACTGTAGATGATCGCGGAGATGTTGTCGGTTGGAGTGACAGCCCGTCGGAGCGAATCCCGGAAAGGATCGGGGCAATGATCGAAGTCGGCCACTTTAAAAGGGAAGCGGTCTACTGAGCTCACAAGTTTCTTCCTTCTCGTTGGCAGTGATTTGCGAGAAGGAGTTATCAGCCCGAAAAAGGCAGTTTGCCGGCAGATTTCCCGGCTGGGCTAACTCCATAGCTGGTATCAAATATACCGCCAAGCCCCCACGGAGCAACTTGACCGCATGGTTGAAGCAAACAGTTTCCGACCGAGAGACCGTGGAGGTCGACGCTTGAGATCAGGTTAAAGCTGTACTACTGTTTTCGCGGCAATGGAGTTTGCCTTCCGCACCGCGGAAAATTGCCTCGCTATCGAGCGCTGATGACTCCTATCAAATCCACAACGGGATTGGTAGAAAGCTATGAGTCAGAGGCGAAAGCAGAAGCTTAGGGGGACGGCTGAGCCTGAAGCTGAGAAGATGCTCTGTTTTGGTGACCTGGCAGCCTATGGGCTACAGCCGGTCGAGTGTGTCCAGTGGGCCATGAAGAACGCTGCGGCCGCCTGGCTGCTCCAGGGCAATCATGATCACGGCGTCGCGCAAGAATTATGGAAGCGCTGACTTTTCTCAGCATTCTTTTCGAGCGAAGTGAAGACAGGAGCAGAGCAGAAACAGCTCAAGTACCCGCCTTTTTCCGGGATTTGAATCTTGATCAAATTGTAGACGCGATCACGGCCAGCAAGGAAGAATACAATTTAAAACCGCTCTTTTACACTTCTTTACATGACGTCGACGCCATCACCTATCGTCATGAAGTGCTGCAGGATCTGGAAAATCCAATTCTGTTTAAGCATATAGATTCATTCGCGCAGAAAATGCGCACCATGCGCGCTCACCTTACCCAAGCTGATAAACTCTCCAACAAGTACCAAAAGCAAAAATGGTTCTTAGATGCGGTAGAAATTTATTGTTCCGCGGTTCATTCCCTGGCCGCTGATGTATCCCTGGTCGATCTAAAATCGCGCGGGTTGTTGGCCTTCCGCGACTATTTAATAACCTATCTCGAATCGGACGGTTTTGTCTCGCTTTTGGCGGAAACCCAGAAACTTCATGCCGATCTATCCACGATAAAATATTGTATCCTGATCAAGGGTGATAGCTTCAAAGTTCGGAAGTATGAGTCTGAAAGCGATTACAGCTCCGAGGTAGAAGAAACCTTCGCCAAATTTAAGCAGGGCGCAGTGAAAGATTACCGGGTTAAATTCTCCGAATGGGCCGAAATGAACCACATAGAGGAGAAAGTGCTGGAATACGTAGCCCTGTTGTATCCCGACGTCTTTTCAAGCATTGACGACTATTGCCTAAGGAATGCCGGCTACCTGGATAAAACGATGGCCGTTTTTGATCGGGAAATCCAATTTTATATCGCCTACCTGGAGCATGCCGAAATGTTCAAACGCGCCGGACAGCAATTTTGTTATCCAGAAATCTCCGATCGATCCAAAGACGTTTATAACTATCAAGGTTTTGATTTAGCCTTGGCTTATAAGCTCCGGAGCGAGAAGTCATTTGTCGTCTGCAATGACTTTTACCTGAAAGACGGCGAGCGCATCTTGGTCGTGTCCGGGCCCAACCAGGGCGGCAAAACCACCTTCGCCCGCGCCTTCGGCCAGTTACATTACCTGACCAGCCTGGGCTGCCCTGTCCCGGGCAGAGAAGCGCGACTCTTTCTCTTTGACCAGCTCTTCACCCACTTTGAAAGGGAGGAAGACATCGAAAATCTCCGGGGCAAGTTGCAGGATGACATCGTCCGAATTCACCAAATCCTCAGCCAGGCTACCTCGAACAGTATTATCATCCTGAATGAGATTTTTACTTCCACCACGCTCCAGGATGAAATTTTCTTAAGCGAACGAGTAATGGAAAAGATCATCGAGTTAGGCTTGCTCTGTGTCTGGGTAACCTTCGTCGACGAGCTGGCTTCCTTCGGCAAGCAAACCGTAAGCATGGTCAGCACGGTATTTCCCGAAGATCCCACCCTGCGAACCTTCAAAATTCTCCGCCGGGCTGCTGACGGACTTTCCTATGCGATGTCGATTGCCGAGAAATATCGGTTGACCCGCGATCACCTGAACAACCGCCTGAAAATATGAAAGCGTTTCTCCTGTATAAAGATCAAGATTTCGATCCCAAGGGGAAACTTCCTTGGAATGAACCGGCCTTAAGCCAGGACCTGGAGTTAAATACCCTGTTCAGCGCCATGGTGCTCGGTGACCAATTTTTGCTCGACGTAGCGAAGACTGCGATCGTGTCCGGTTTAAACAACGATGTAGACACCATACTATATCGCCAGAATATCCTTAAAGATTGCTTAAAATATCCTTCCACCGTCAGGGATCTCTACGCGATCGCCGTGGAAGGAATTGAAAGTGAGAAAAAGGGCTATTGGGGCCTGCTAGCCAGATATCCGGCCGGGATTCTTAGCAGATCGATAGAGTTGTTGCGGATGCATATCCCTATTCTCACGAAATTGCGACATGTCGCTGAAGAACAGGCGGATAAATTTGAATCAGACGGCTTTACCGCGCTTTTCGCGATGCTCAAGAGAGAACTAAGTGATGAATATTTCGCCAGCATCCAGGATCATCTGAAGCAATTGAAATTCCGCGACGGCGTTTTGGTCAGCGCGGAATTGGGGAAAGGCAACAAAGGTACCAACTACGTACTTCGTAAATCGAGCAGGAAGCAGAGTTGGATGGAGTGGATCTTTGCAGAAACACCGCGGGTCTACCGCTACCATCTTCATCCTCGAGACGAAAGCGGCGCCAAGGCGTTGTCCGAACTTAACGAAAGGGGGATTAACCTGGTCGCGAATGCGCTTGCTCAATCCACTGATCATATTCTTAGTTTTTTTCATATGCTGCGGACGGAGTTGGCCTTTTATGTTGGCTGTTTGAACCTGCATGACCGGCTCGCCAGCAAAGGAGAGCCAACTTGCTTTCCCCTACCCGTCAGTTCCAGCGAACTTAGACATTCCTTTGTTGGACTATACGACGTCTGTCTGGCTCTAAGAGTGCAACAAAGAGTCGTAGGCAACGATGTAGATGCTGACAACAAGAACCTCGTGATCATCACCGGCGCCAACCAGGGCGGCAAATCGACTTTTCTGCGGAGCATAGGTTTAGCCCAACTCATGATGCAAGCGGGCATGTTTGTGCCAGCTAACACCTTTTCTGCCAATGTCTGCGATCGTCTTTTCACCCACTACAAACGCGAAGAGGACGTAACGATGAAAAGCGGCAAGCTCGATGAAGAACTCAGTAGAATGAGCGAGATGGTCGACAATATAACCGCTAATTCCCTCGTTCTGTTTAATGAATCCTTCGCCGCAACCAACGAAAGAGAAGGCTCCGAGATTGCCAGGCACATCATAGGCCCATTACTGGAAAAGCGCATCAAAATCTTCTTCGTTACCCATTTATATGAGTTTGCGCATCGTTTTTATGACAAGAAAATGGGAAACGCTATTTTCCGGAGAGCCGAACGGCAACCCGACGGCGCACGAACTTTTAAATTAATCGAAGGCGAACCATTGGAAACCAGTTATGGCGAAGATTTGTATAACAAAACATTTGGAACCGATGGCGCCGTGCAAATTCTACCACGGTAGGGTAGCTCTCCCCGACGTCGCCAAGGTCTTTGCAAATCAAAGCCGTATTTGGCGAACACCAGGCCAAGATGAAACTTGGCCTATCCGCATCCTGAATCCAGCCGCATTGTAACCGTCGGTGTACGGCTGCTAACATTCTTAGGACGCCGAGGCGTGACAGCCGACGCAGACTCGCTAAGACTGAAAATCAGGAAAGGCTGTTCCGGCGAGACGCCAATTGCTTCCTAACGGAATGGAAGATCGGAATAGCCAGGAGCTGAGAGGCAACGCAGAACAGGATGACCGCCGGAATGGATCGATCATAAAGAATCCCGATGATCGCGCTGCCAACGAACCAGGCGACCCCGTAGATAGAGGTGAAAATCCCGTAAGCCGATGGCCGGCGTTGACGCGCGACCATCGAAGCTACAGCCGCTGGAATAATCGATTCGTGTACCCCCATTCCGAGGCCCCACAGGGCCGATCCGGAGAGGGTTAACCAGTAATTCCCGAGAAAAACAAGCGGAGCAAAGGCGGCTGCAATCAGCGTGAGGGGAACCAGGATCGAGATACCGATCCGATCGAAGAGCCGGCCAAAACCAAGCGAGCCAAGCCCGCTCACGGCCATCGCCACGGAATAAAAGATGGGGACCGATATGGCGGGGACCTGGGAGGTCTTTTGGAAGTGGTAGGCAATCAGGGAAAAATCGGCAAATCCTGCTGCAACCAACGCTGCGCCAATCAGGTAGACCCAGAAGACCCGAGGCAATCCTTCCGCCTGAAGATTCGGGGTTGCAGGCTCGAGGTCTTCGGGACGCGGATAGAGCAATCGCGCTCCGAGTAACAGGCAGAGAACCACGAGCGCAGGGAAGACCAGAATAGCAAACGCCGCCCGGTAATCACCGCGAGAGGAGAATACAACAGCCACCAGAAGCGGCCCGAACAACGCGCCGAACTGATCCAACGCCTCATGAATGCCGAAGCCCCAGCCGTATCCCATCTCCTTAGCGGCGTGCGAAAGCATCACGTCGCGAGGTGGATTCCGGATCGCTTTGCCAATCCGCTCGATAATGATCAGCAGGGCTGCCATCGGCCAGCTCGGCGCAAACGCCAACAGCGGAACCGCAGACATCTGAACGATATACCCGAAGATGGTAATCGGCCAGAATTTGCCGGTCCGTTCGCTGAATTGCCCCGAGAATATTCTCAATCCGTACCCCAGCAGTTCGCCGAAACCGGACACGATCCCGACGACCGCTCCGGTGGCGCCAAGCAGAGCAAGAAAGGGTCCAGTGATGCTGCGCGAACCTTCGTAGGTGAAGTCCGCAAAGAAGCTCATTATGCCGATAAGCAGGACGAACTTCAGGGCGGTCGAAGTTTTCTGTCGTTTCATTGCAACCGGTATTTTCGCCGCAAGACCTGCCTGGCCGCGAAAAATTTCCTTTCGGTTTGCAGGCTAGGGCAGATGACAGAAATTCAACGCCAGGGCGATTGCAGCGCCGATCATGAAGGCGATGCACAGATCGACGATGAAGATTATCACGCGCATGGGACGGTCGTAGGATGTTCAATGCGTCCTGGGTTTGTCGGTTCGAAGGGGGGCCACGACCGCTGCTTCCTAATGGTTGATTTTGCTGAAAAACTGCCCATCGTCCAGGTCGCAATTGCTAGTTTCCAGGGGCAATACTCTGCCGCCTGGAACTATATCATGGCGGCTTCGGTCGTCGTTGCCCTCCCTACGCTGTTTCTCTTCTTCGTGTTCCAACGCCAGCTCGTCGAGTCAATCAAGACCACGGGTATCAAATGATTGGCACCGATCGCGGACTCGGGACTCGCGGCGGAGCCGTAACCAAATATGATTCGTATGAAATGAGGTGATCGGGGGGTCGGCGTAATTAAAGGAATGACGTTAGGGCAAATCCGCCGCTGCGGATGAGCCTAAACCGCAAATGTTGTTAGCCCCTGGAGGCTCATTTGTCCCGCTTCGCAGGACGGTGTCCCGCTTCGCGGGACGAATTCGCCCTACCGCCTTTCAGCAGCAAAAATCCTCGCGGAAATACACGATCCAGAACTATAGAACTACAAATCTCTAAGGATTTGTCAGCGATGCAGGCTAGGTAGATGGAACGTCTCCGGCTGATCACCGAATGGAGCGAAGCATGCCACTTCCAAAAGATTATCTGGAGAAAGTGTACGCCGGGATCCTCGGAAAGATCATCGGCGTGTATCTCGGACGCCCGTTCGAAGGCTGGACACACGATCGGATCCTGCGCGAACTCGGCCCGGTCCGGTACTACGTGCACGAGCGGATGGGCAAACCCCTGGTTGTGATCGATGACGATATCTCCGGAACGTTCACGTTCTTACGGGCGTTACCGGACTTTGGGAATACCGAAAAAATCACGCCGGTGCAGATTGGGCATACCTGGCTCAACTATATCATCGAAAATAGAACGATATTGTGGTGGGGCGGCTTTGGCAATTCGACGGAACACACAGCCTTTGTTCGCCTGAATGAGGGGATTGACGCGCCTCGGAGCGGTTCGATAGAGCTTAACGGAAAGATTATCGCCCAACAGATCGGCGCTCAAATCTTCATTGATGGCTGGGCCATGGTGGCGCCGGGGAAGCCCAAGCTTGCCTTCGAACTGGCGGGTAAGGCGGCCAAAGTCAGTCATGATGGAGAAGCGGTTTTAGCGGCGCAACTCCTGGCGGTGATGGAGGCCCAGGCGTTCGTCGAACCAGATATGAATCGGTTGTTTGATCTCGCCTTATCTTTTTTGCCGCCGGATTCTCTGGTCACTCGCTTAGTTACGCACATTCGCAGCTGGCACGCTGAGCAGTGGGACTGGAAGGAAACGCGAGCGCGGATCGAACAAATTTACGGATACGAAAAGTACGGCGGCAACTGCCATATCATCCCGAATTGCGCTATCGTCCTTCTGAGCCTGCTCTACGGTGAGGATGACTTCGCCACCGCACTGACAATCGCAAACACGTCGGGTTGGGATACCGACTGCAACTCAGGAAACGCAGGTTGCCTGATGGGGATCAAAAACGGCCTCAAAGGAATCGACGCCGGACCTGATTGGAGAGGCCCGGTAGCAGATCGAATGCTGGTTTCAAGCGCGGATGGCAGCCGTTCGATTTCAGACGCGGTACGCGAGGCCTATGAGATCTATAAAATTGGATCCGCTCTGGACCAGGCGGTCGCGTCAGTCTTGCCGAAAAACGGGGCCCGGTTTCATTTTGAGTTGCCCGGGTCAGTGCAAGGTTTCGAAATTGATCCTGACGAGCACTCCGCGACGGCTGTACGTTTATTTAACGTGGAGGGCGAGAGCAGTCTCGGAGACCGAACGCTGGCGATTCAATTTGAAGAGTTGACTCAAGATCGGTCGGTTCGCGTTGCGACTCGGACCTTCATGTCTCTGGAAGAAGCGAAGGAGACGCACTATACACTAATGGCGAGTCCGACCCTTTTTCCAGGGCAGACGGTCCGGGCTGGCATAAAAGCGGACGCCAAAAACGACACAGCCGTTCGCTGCACACTCTATGTTTCAGCCTATGACCGGGACGACCGCGTCGTAATTCATCGAGGACCAGCCCTTGAGGTTTCGCCCGGCGAAACGGCTGAGCTCGTCTGGAAAATCGCGGATCTACGTGGAGCTCCGATTGCGAAACTTGGGGTCGAAGTCACTACCGGAAAGGCGGTCTCCGGCATCGTTTATCTGGATTATGTGGATTGGGTCGGCACCCCGGATACGAAATTCCGGCGCGTCGATGGTTCCGGCCAGATGTGGTTCCGCGCCTGGGTGAACGCCATTGATGTAGCCGAAACGCGCTGGCCGGAAGCGTTCCATCTCTCGCAAAGCTGCGGAACCGGTTTATTCATCATGGGCGGTAGCGACTGGCGCGATTACGTTGTCACTTCAACTATCACACCCCGCGTCGCCCGGTCGTTTGGGTTAGCGGCGCGTTTGCGCGGCTTGCGTCGGTATTACGCTTTTCTGGCGAAATCCGATCAAACCGCGCAGATTGTAAGACGATGCGGGGAAACCACTGTTTTGGGAGAGACCACTTTTCCTTGGGAATTTGAGCGACCTTATGAAATAAGTTTGGAGGTGGCTGGGACGGAGGTCGCAGGCGCCGTGAACGGGGCAGAGATTTTGAGGGTATTAGATCGCGCGGAGGGCCTGGAAAGCGGCGGATTCGGTTTCGTTTGTGAGGAAGGTTTGATCTTGAGTGACGAGGTGAGAGTTCGGCCAATCCCTGAAAATTTGTAGTTCTATCCATAATAATCTTGCATTTTTGCGAGGATTTTTGCCGCTGAAAGCGGAAGGGCGAATTCGTCCCCGCGAAACGGGACAAATGAGCGACTCGACTGAGCTCGCCGAAGTCCTCAAGGAGTTAACAACATTTGGGATTTAGGCTCAGCAAGCTTCGCCAACCCCCGATCACCGCAATGTACACGAATCACGTTGGTTGCGGCTCCGCCGTGCTGTGAGCGATCCAGGCTGGCATCGCTAGCCCTTTTCCGTTTCTTTCGGCGAATCGCTGTTGATTGTTGATGTAGGCGGGAAGAACGTTGAAGGCATCGGCGCGCCGCCAGAAAAGCTCGTTCTTCATCGCTCTGTTCTCACTGGATAAAAGGAA
>JBAUZZ010000558.1:0-6910 GCA_049585495.1 Chthoniobacterales bacterium
GATTAGAAATGCGCTTAGACGCGCTTAAATACGTTCGCGTTTGTGTAGACCTAGAGTAGAGACTCTAGGAATCGTATTTTTATAAGTTATTCTCGCTTAAGTACTTGGAGCCTAGGGGATTCGAACCCCTGACCTCCTCAATGCCATTGAGGCGCTCTACCAACTGAGCTAAGACCCCATTCTGGATCGGAGAATTCGGAAGCTAACGCAGAATCCTTGGAAGAAAAGGCGAAAAATCAAAAGCTGGAGCTTTTGCGGGCAGTATGCAAAAACCGGAGCTTTTACCTCCTGCAATTCATTTGCCATGTTTGAAATACCGAGTCCGCTTCATCCTGCGATCGTTCATTTTCCGATCGTTCTGACATTTCTTGGGACCTTGTTCTCAACATTCGCTTTCTTCACGCGCCGGGGCGCATTACCGCAGTTCACCGCGCTGATTCTCGTCCTTGCGGCCGGCGCCGCTCAATACGCCGTTTACACAGGCAACGACCAGGACGAGCTATTCGGTACCCTACCGGAAGAGATGCGCGCCTTGGTGCGTGAGCATTCGGAGTGGGGCGAACGGACTCGGACAGTGGTAGTGATCGCGGCCGGGCTGTCGGTTGTTGCGCTTGCCTTTCAGAGGGCCGGGGCTTTTCGGCGGGGGTTTGCTCTACTGACGATGTTTGCCTGTGTCGGCGCCTCCTACTGTGCGCTCCAAGCTGCTCAGCGTGGAGGCAAACTCGTGTATGAACGTCGGATTGGGACCCACCAGGCCGCAGCGCCGGCTCAACCAGTGACCCCGAGCGCTTCGCCGGCGGCCGGCTCGCACTAGGGAGGTGAGAAGTGAGGTGAGAGGGGTGAGAGGTGAGAGGGCGGCAGAATTTGGCCGTGAGATCTTATCGGTTTGCGGCTAAAGTTTGGCCATGAAATCCCCCACGATCGGATTTGTTGGTCTAGGGCGTATGGGCGCAAACATGGCCCGTCGGCTCAAGGAGGTAGGATATTCGATCATCGCTGTCTTCGACGTAAAACGCGATAGCGCTCGTGCCATCGCTGCTGAACTCGGGAGCGAGGTGCCGGCGAAGGTCTCAGAGGTCAGCCGATTGGCGGACGTAATCTTTACTGTCGTGACGGATGATGTGGCGATGCGGGACATTTATTTCGGGCCGGATAACCTCTTCGAATATGCGAAGGACAAGCTTTTTATTAATTGCGCGACAATTAGTCCCAAGGTCCACGTGGAGGTGGAGAAGCGCGGTGCAGACCTGGGAGCCGAGGTGCTGGAGGCGCCGATGGCGTCCAGCCTTACCCACGCACGCGAAGGCAAGCTCTACATGATGCTTGGCGGCTGCGAGTCTGCCTTTCGGAAGGCTGAGCCGGTGTTGAAGAATCTGACGGTCTCCATGCGCTACATTGGCGGTCCGGGTAAGGCTGCGGAATTAAAGGCGCTGGTCAACATGGTGATGAATATCAATACCGCGGGCCTCGCTGAAGGTCTGGGCCTGGCCGATTCGCTCGGATTTGACCTTCGAATGGTTCTTGAGGTTTTTTCCCAGACTGGTGCAAATTCCCGGGTCCTCGAGACGGACGGTGGCGATATGATTGACCGCGAGCACAGTACATTTTTTTCGGCGGCCCACGCAGCAAAAGACAGTGGCATCGCTCTCGAACTGGGAAAGGAACAACATCTGCATCTGCCCCTGCTCGAAGCCTCAAAGCGGCAGTATGAGCGGATGATCGAGCTAGGCATCGGCGAGATCGATAAATCGGGGATCTCGGAACTTACATTTCGATCACGCCGTGGAGCAAAGTAGCCGCAGCTTCCAGTTGCGAGTGCTGAGCCACGGCGATGACGGAGCATCTCGACTGAGCTCGCCGAAGTTCATCGCCCTCCAGTCGGAACAACTAGCTCAACAATTTCACTAGCCAAGCCACGTGCTCCGGCACGGGAATTTTTTGCGTTGCCAATTTCTCGCGAAGCAATGTGGTTAGCCATTCCCGAGAAGTCTCAATTTTGGATCCGTCAATTTGTAGAAAGGTGCGTGAGTTTTCCGCTAAAAGAACGTAGTCGTGGAGTTCAATTTTGATCGGCGCCAATTCTCCTTTGAGATCGACCCTGAATGAGATGGAACGGGTTTGAGTATCGAGATGGAGATCTAACATAGATCCGTATGGTTTGATTAGGCGGTCGAGGTCAGCGCGGATTTTATTGCTAACCAATCGATCTTTAGACCGCGTCAACGCCTGGCTGCCGGGAAGATGCCGCAAGAAACCGCCAATCGGAAACACTTCAATAAATCTTCTTTGATTTGCGGGCATTGTCGACGAATTATTGCCGCCCATGGACGCCCGAGCGTACGCGACAGGCACGCGCCCCAATGCCGACGGGTTGCAGTTGTTCTACCGCCGCTGGGAATCGCCCGTTGCTCCACCTGCGCTCGTCGTCATCATTCATGGTCAGGGCGAACATTCCGGCCGGTACGTTCACGTTGGAAAGTTCTTTGCCGACGCAGGCTTGGCCGCGGTTGCGCCCGATCTTCGCGGACACGGCAAAAGCCAGGGTCGACCTGGTGTGATCCTTCATTATTCCGAGCTGGCCGCGGACGTGCTTCCGTTTGTTCGCGATCGCACGATACAAAGGTGCTTCCTTTTTGGTCATAGTTTGGGCGGCCAGCTGGTGCTTTGGATCGCGCAGCAGAAACTGGTCGAGGTGGATGGTGTGATAGCGAGTGCGCCGTGGTTGCAATTGACTGAGCCGCCAGGCGCCTGGCTGGTTAATTTTGCCAGAATCTTGAACCGATACGTCCCTTCGTATCGCTTTCCTACCGGCATCAGCGATAAGAAAGTCTCGCAGGATCAAGCTCATCTCGATTCCCTGGAAGATTTGGATCTGCTGCACAATTTCATCACCGTGCGGATGTACTTTGAGGCGGAGAAAGCTGCAGCGAGTTTGTTGGCCTCACCGGAGGTCCAAATACCGATCCTGTTGACCCATGGGGACGAGGATTCCGTGACTTCGCTCCAGGCAACTCGGGATTTTTTTCAGCGGCTCAAGGCGCCGTCGAAAACGCTGAGGATCTATCCAGGCTTACGGCATGAGCTCCACAATGAGACCGAGCGCGCGCGCGTATTAAATGACTACCTGGAATGGATCAGGGTGAGGCTGTAGGAGTTCCCGGTTCCGAGTTCCGTGGGCGCACCTGGAAGGTGCGTCTACTGAGCTTAGGAGTCGAGGAATGCCACGAGCAAAGTAGCCGCAGCTTCTAGCTGCGAATCGGTCGTTTCGGAGAAACGACCCTACCAAATACGGAAGCCACAAGCTTGGTAGGGTCGGCCCTCCGAGCGGACCGACACGCTTAGCGAAAAATGGCCAAACTCTAGGCCGCATCTTGAGTGCGCCCCTACCGCGCCGAACGCTAAACGCCAAACGCTAAACGCGTAATCCGTTCACTCAAACTTGATCCCCTGGGCCAAGGGAAGATCGGAAGAGTAATTGATTGTCACAGTCTGGCGCCGCATGTACGACTTCCAGGCATCGCTGCCACTCTCACGGCCTCCGCCGGTCTCTTTCTCCCCACCGAAAGCACCGCCAATCTCGGCTCCACTGGTGCCCACGTTGACGTTGGCAATGCCACAGTCGCTTCCGGTCGCAGCGAGGAAGCGCTCTGTTTCGCGCACATCCGTTGAAAAGATCGCTGAAGTCAGGCCTTGCGGGACCGCGTTCTGAAGCGCGATTGCTTCCTCGAGGGTTTCGTATGGAATGATATAGAGAATCGGAGCGAAAGTTTCGCGCTGGACTACCGGCCACTCATTCCGTGCCTCCACCAAGCAGGGCTTAACGTATAAACCACCCGGATAGTTTTCGCCTCGTAAGCGCTCGCCCCCGTAGAGCACGGAGCCACCAAGTGCCCGTAGTTCCGCCAAAGATTTTTCCATCGCCAGCACAGCGGCGTCATCAATGAGCGGGCCCATCAGCGTCTCCGGGTGCAGCGGGTTACGATTCGTACCTGATCGTAGGACGCGATTAAGGCATTGACCAACCGTTCTAGAACTGACCGCTGCACGATCAACCGCCGAGTGGTTGTACAACGCTGGCCAGCCGTGCCAACAGCGCCGAAAAGAATGGCTCGGAGAGCAAGGCGGAGATCGCCTGACGGGGTCACGATTAGCGCATTATTTCCGCCTAGCTCGAGCAGCATCTTGCCGAAGCGTGCGGAAACGGTCTCGGCGACCCGTTTACCCATCCGCGTCGAGCCGGTCGCTGACACCAACGGAACGCGATTGTCCGCGGCCAGTCTACTGCCGGTGAAACCGTCTCCGACGATCAGACTGAAGATGGCGGGATCGACACCAGCCTGGTGGCAAACCTGCTCAGCAATTTTCACGCATGCGATCGCGGTCAGCGGTGTCTTTTCCGATGGCTTCCAGAGCGTCGCACTGCCGCACACAACGGCGAGCGTGGCGTTCCAGGACCAGACCGCAGCCGGAAAATTGAAAGCGGAGATAATGCCGACCACCCCGAGTGGGTGCCATTGTTCCAGCATGCGGTGTCCGGTTCGTTCCGAGGGAATGGTCAAACCGTAAAGCTGCCGGGAGAGGCCAGTTGCAAAATCGCAGATGTCGATCATCTCCTGCACTTCGCCTTCGCCTTCGGCGAGAATCTTGCCGGTCTCCAACGAGACCAGCCGTCCCAGCGGTGCTTTCAATTGTCGCAGCCGCTCCCCGAATTGGCGTACCACCTCGCCTCGTTTGGGCGCTGGAACGGTGCGCCAGCTCGTGTAGGCATTTTGTGCGGCGACAATAATCTGTTCGTATTCGTCATCGGTGACTGGGCGGATTTCACCGAGCAGTGTACCGTCGATGGGGGAACGCTTCTCGATAGACGAACCAGTGCCGCACCATTTGCCGCAAAACCCGCCGAGCTCGGTTTTTCGCAGTTTAAGCTCCGAAAAGATCTCGTCTCGAACTTTCTCTACGTCGTAGCTGGGAATCATGATTTTGCCGCGGCGTCCTGGGTTTCCACTCGGATGAACCTCGCCCGACGACCCTCGTCCCTTCCATAGGTGTATCTGTGCCGCTGACTTCTGCACGGTGGTCCAACGAATTCGTCAACGCAAATCTTGGGCGGGCCGCCGATGGCTACATCTCCTGGCCAGTGTCCGAAGCACGCGCTAAGTTTCGCTTGTTGACTTGATGTTCGAGGACAGGCTGGAAGCCTATGAATGTTGGAATTGTCGGTGCTGGAAAAGTAGGCGGTTCGGTCGCGACCTTGTTGGAGACCTGTGACTTTTGCACGAAAATCTGCTTGGGAGATCAGCGTCCCTCGGAGAACCTTAGCGGTCTACGTAAGGCGTCTTTTCGGCTGCTCGATGTCAGGTCCGAGGCAGATCTGGACACGTTCGTTCGAGACTGCGACGCCGTCGTGAGCGCAGCTCCGTACTATCTCAACAAGACCATCGCAGCAGCATGCGCAAGTGCTGCGCGATCGTACTTCGACCTGACGGAAGATGTGCAGACGAGCATTTTCGTCCGTAAGCTCGCTGAAGGTCATTCTGTGACCTTTGCACCGCAGTGCGGATTGGCGCCTGGCGCCATCAACATCATCGGAAGCGGGCTGGCCAACTCGTTTAAAACGGTGAGATCGATCGAGATGCGCGTAGGAGCACTTCCTCTCTCCGCCAGCAATCAGATGAAATACTATCTGAGCTGGAGTACTGCCGGACTTATCAACGAGTACTGTCAATTCGGCGAGGCCCTGAATCAAGGGCGCCGGGTACCAACGGCGCCTTTGGACGGGGTGGAACGTCTGACGATCGACGGCGTTGAGTACGAGGCCTTCAACACTTCGGGTGGCGTGGCGACGATGTGCGAAACGTTCGAAGGTCGCGTGACTGATCTTAGCTACAAAACGCTGCGCTATCCCGGCCATCGTGATCTGATGAAATTCCTGCTCTTCGATTTAAACCTCAGCCAGAAACAGGAAGTCCTGACCCAGATTTTCGACCAGGAGGTTCCGCTGACCTTTAGTGACGTAGTCGTCGTTTTTGTCAACACGGTCGGGAACGATGATGCCGGACTTTTGCAGCGGAGTTTTGTCAAAAAGATCTATGCCGGGACAGTCAGTGGGCGCCCGCTTTCGGCGATCCAGCTTTCGACCGCGGCCGGGTTGGTCGCCATTCTAGAACTCTTCGCCAGGGGCGGATTGGCTTCCGGATTTATTCGGCAGGAGTCGATCAGCCTCGATGAATTTTTCAATACCCAATGGGGCGGACGGGTCTATGGCGAAGCCGAAACCGTTGCTCCGAAGTTCGTGATTAAGAGCTGACCGAAGGCTTTGGCGCTCACATTTTTCTTGAAAATGCAGCGTCGCGACACGAATCGGAGTTAGCAGCCGGGGCGAAAAATCCACTAAGCCTACAGACAAATATAGAATAGTTGAAGTTCCTTCGAATTTGTGTACTTTCGCCTTCTTTATGAGCACCAGCGAATACGCCCACCCCGAAGCATTGGTTAGTGCCGACTGGGTTGCCGAGCATCTGAATGATCCCAAAGTCCGCATCATTGAGAGCAACGAAGATGTCCTGCTGTATGACACCGGGCATATTCCCGGCGCCGTCCACGTTGATTGGCGCAAGGATCTCAATGATCAAACCATTCGCGACTATCTCGATCCTGAACACTTTGCTCGATTGGCGAGCCAGATCGGAGTTACGCCCGAGACAACGCTGGTATTTTACGGCGACAAATCCAATTGGTGGGCCTGCTATGCGCTTTGGGTGTTTACCCTTTTCGGCCACAAGGATTTGCGGATCTTGAACGGTGGTCGCGATAAATGGATTGCGGAAGGGCGTCCAGTCACAAAAAGCAAACCGAAGTATCCGGAGACGAAATACCCGGTCCCGGCTGGACGGGACGACCACACTATCCG
>JBAUZZ010000559.1:0-10647 GCA_049585495.1 Chthoniobacterales bacterium
GGATAAGTGATAGGCGGGATACTCCGGCTTCTTCTCCGCTGGACAGGACATATACGGCTCTGCACGACAGACACCACGTCGATCATTGGGGACCTTTAGCAGGCTATCAACCCGGGATTATCCACCACGGCGGTAAAAAAGTTTTAATCACCAAGGGGGCTGAATTGATAGAACCCGTTAAGGGGGAATTTCCCACCATTCGGGAGTTCATGGACGGCATGTTGCAGGATCAGGCCATCCACGCGCACTGCTGGAATCAACTAGCCGTCGTGCCTCTTTACAATGGGGAGATTACAACCGGACAGATTTTGGTACTCGCTGGTCCCATCGACTCAGGAAAGAGCGTATATCAAAAACTCCTCGTGACGCCATTGCTCGGAGGAAGAGCAGCAAAACCATACGCTTACATGATTAAGCGGACAGACTTCAACGAGGATCTGTTCGAGTGTGAACACTTAATGTGTGAGGATGAAACGCCGGCCAGAGACATGGAAACCCGGCTTCTGTTTGCTTCGGAACTGAAGAAGCTCGCTGCGGATGATAACCACTGGTGTCAAGGTAAGGGCAGAAAAGCACTCACGCTCCCGCCATTCTGGAGAGTTACGGTATCGGTCAATGATCACCCAGATTACCTACCGGCAATCCCCGCGAAGGATGAGACGCTCAAAGACAAGATGCATATTCTTAAGACGCATGCTGGCGCTACCGTGCAGCTAGTTGAAAAGCTGGGAGGTAAGAAGGCTTTCGCAGACAAAATCCGCGAGGAGATACCAGCGTATTTGTACTGGCTACTCCACGAGTTTCAAATTCCAGAAGAGCTAAAGGAAACGAGGTTCGGGATGAAGGCATTCCAACACCCGGAGATCGTGGCGGCGGTTGAGGACACTGCCCCGTACATGCTTCTTCTAGAAGTCATGGAGCACCAGTTTGCGGGACTGAAGCATGAGAACATGACTCTGACGGAACTCGCGAATCAACTTGAGAATCCTAACACACCAAGGGGAGTGTTGCCGAACAGCATCAACACCTTGGCAAAATATCTCTCAAGTTTGGCCAAGGTAACGCCCAAGATCACCAAGACGATGACCAACAAGGGGGCACGATACGCCCTCGACTTCAGGGAGGACGCCACGGGATCTTCGACAACGGACGACGCGGGCTCTAAGAAAGCGGGCTCCGAGGAACAGCGACGAAAAGCCAGGAAGGCAGAGGCGGAGTGGGAGAAGCAGCACCTGATAAAGGGCATTAAGCAAGAGAGCAAATGATCCATCTCGCGACACCAGTCCCCGGTTGCGCCAGGGCCGGGCGAACCTCCCTTCACCACGCCCCCTAGGGGACCTAGTGGTTGATAATCAGGGCAAATGTCCAGATCGGTGAAGGGTTAAGGGTTAAAATTGAATATTGATGAAGAAGAACACCTGATATTCCCCTGGTGGGCCATCCCCCTGGTGTAGAGTACCAACCGGCTCCGATTCCCGAAAACACCCTTCACCCTTCACCTTTCTGGTAAAATCGACTGATTTTGTTGCACTTACGAGTGAAGGGTTGCAATTTGCAACCTATCACCTCCCTTCACCCTTTTGTCACAACCCATTGGACCAGTTCGACTTGTGTGTGAAGGGTCGCCAACTTGTGAGTGAAGGGTCGGGCAGCCAAAGGCAAATGAATAGATCACAAAATGAACAGCGACACTAAGACACGCCGACACCGAATGGAGTGGTGTTGGCCGGAGAGACACCTCTGGGACTCGGCGGCAACACTGAAAGGAGTGCCCGTCGCGCCAGAATCCTGACTGTTTAACGCCGGCGAAGTGCCGCCACCCAACCCAACCCAACTTATGAAACGATATATCACTGAACTTTCTGCGCCCCATTCGTCATCGCGGACAAAACTGAAGATGGGGATTTACTGGGATTATTCGAAGCAACAATACTGCGCGCAAATCGAGGCCGTCCCGACGACAGCCGCAACTCGCAACATTTTAAGACCTATGCTTTTGGGTGTCGCCAATGATGCGGAAGCCGTGCGGCAAGGAAAAGCGTTGTTTGAAGACGCCACCGGTGCAATTTGGAAAATCGAGGCCGAGATCAGCGCCAAGACCGCCGCCAAGACCAAGGCCGAGATTGAGTCAACCGCCAAGTCCTGGGCCGAAGCAGAAGAGTTCTCCAAAGCCTTCGTCCAAGATTTGATGAGGCCCGAAGTTAAGGCTGTAGCCACGGAATCCGCCAAGGCTATTGTCCGAGATCTGTTCGCGGCAGACCAAGACTGACACCGGGCCCCAACCAGAGGACTCTTTCCAAAAAGAGATTCCTTAGCCCATCGACAACTTTGCTCTTCTCGTGGGCATTTGTTCACATCTAACCGACGCAATGAGAACACCTTCGCTGGTTTCTCATAGCGACAAGCCCCTGGAACAATCGCAGGCTGCAATCGCCCGGGAAGGGTCCGCACGGCGTGGGCTCGGGCTTGAGCACATAGAGGTCCGAAACAAGCCGCACAGGACACTGTCACCACGGGAAGTGTTTAAATGGACACTGTCACCACGAGAAGGTGCGCAAACAACGGCACGCCAAGATCCAGAGGCAGCGCGGTACCCGCGAGAGCGTTGTTTAGAGGTACCCTGCCGCCTGGTGAGCCCACATTGAGACCCTGCGCAGCAAGCGAACGGGTGCTGCACTACACGACCGGCATCCAGTACGCGAAAATTACACTGTCGATGATGTCGTAGCCTTGAGGACCGATTGGTTGGCCGTAGACCTCCACGCCAAAAAATGTCCGACCACTCTCGACAACTCAACAAATCAGGAATCGGCCTGAGCTGAGTTCTTGGAGAGCGCTTCTCAGTGCGGAACTCTGGACGCGCCCCGGCTGGTCTCCGAACATGTTGTACATCGCAACTATAGAGGATCGTGGCAACAGAACAGGCCGAGCGGCACTGGAAGATCTTCCCGCCCGCTCACGCCGTAAACATCGTGCCGATAGCGAAGGGCGCGTGACCTACTTCCGGCTGGCGCTTCTGGTACGAGTACGAGGAGCCTCCGGCTTTTCGTCCGTCAAAAAGGAAACACTTGGTAGCAATAGAGGAAGATACGGTCCGTTAGCCATCACAGAACGTAAGGCCTCGCGGGCTACTGCATAAAGGATTGCCGTCCCATTTGTAGTAACAAACCGCTCGGCCTTTTCTTTAGGGAATGTAGGGTTCAGTTTGAACAACCCATTTACCCTAATCCAAAAGTTGTAAGGTGAATTCTTTTCCGTCGATGTTTCCTGCTGGACTCGCAGCGAGATCCGCCAGGTTAAATCCTTCCCCTCGACGCTGCGGACTTTGTTGACGCAGTTCAAATCGGCTAGGTCGAGCTTAACCTCTTTTTCCGGATCGAAATCCTTGTTTGCTGAGATACCGACGTCGGTAACGAAGTAATGGACTAGTTCAAGCGGTGACTTCTTCATCCGCTAGCCTCCTTTCAATTCGAGCGTGCCTACCGCCATAGGTCCGGAACTCTACTAGCCGTTGGGCAGATTCGTGGAAAAATGCGTTTCGGTAGAGCATCACAGCCGCGGCGTCTGGGAGGACCTCTGGCTCGCGGTCGTAGCTACGCAGCACTTCAACGATGGAGTCGATATGCTGCGAAGCTCGCGTTTCGATCGCTTTCGCTAGGACGGCGTTGGCATATGATCCGAAGGCCCAACCTACCAACGATTTCCGAAACAAATCCTCTGCATCCTCCGATTTCCAGCTCACGAACAATCTACCAGTAGAGCGTTGGAGAGAATCCAGATAATCCATGTTGATCTTTCCATCGTCGAACGCTCGTAGCAGGATATTCATCGAGCGACTAGGCCGTTCGCGCCCCGACTCCCAACGCGTCCAAGTTTTCTCTCCAAGTTGGAAAAGCTGGGCCATTCTCGCTTGGGTAAGACGATGGCGTTCGCGCAATTGCCGAATGCGGGACGAGCTCAGTAGCCCCATGTGCCTGGCTTTTGTCTTGTCCAGTATCTCCTGCGCTGTCTCGTCTAGGTAAATCTCGCCGTTGCTTGGGTCTTTCCAAGCAGGCACCTTTACACGCACGGTTTCGGCAATCCCCTTGCCGTCTAGTGTCGGAATATGCACTGACTCTTCGACCTCGATTTTTTCTAGTCTTTCTTTCAGAGGCTTCATAGTTTCACTCCCTTTAGTGGGCGGTGAGCGGAGTAAACAATCACGACGAGATCCGGCCGTTGCAGACAGATCTTCGCGTAGACGGCTCGTTCCTCGCGCCGGAAGATAAATTCGTAGACCTCGCCCGGTTCTTCCATGCCAAAGACTTGGCGTCCGACCAAGGTTGGATCGTCAACCGCAGCAGCAAGGGCATCGTTGAGCTCACAATCGAAGGCACCTGGAAACATGTCGGACCAATCCTGTCGGGCGCTTCGGCGAATTAGAACCGTCCCATCAATTTGCTTTCGGAGGATTTGTGCGACGGTGTTTCGCCAATCCTCCGGAATTTGCGTTTCCATTTATTGATTCCGCTCATCCACACAAGGTATCAATTGATACTAAGCAGTCAACGGATTTCTATCTACGCCTTCGGTAGGGTCAAAGCTTTCGCGGTCGATGGTGTCTCCTAAGAGATGCTCTATTTTCCGCGTCGGTAGCGTCAGACGGAATCCCCGCCTCACTTTCCTCCCGGTAGCCGAGTTCATGATTTCCGCAAAGCTCGCTTCGACGTACACAAGGTAGTGTGTGGACAAAACTGAACCAGCAGCTCGGACTCTTCAATGCCCGCCCAAGAGAACATTCGGTCCTACTACTCCTGTTAGATGGGATTGGCTCGCGCTTTCCTTTTTCTGGAAGATCGAAACTTGTCTGCCTTTTTGACCGAAGGACCAGACCGTTGGCTTGCGCGATCTTCTCGAATCCTCTCAAGCAGGGGCGCAGCAGGTTCATCGTTCGGGTCTTGCGGCACAAGTTCGCCACGGAAAGCTTTGGCTAGGATCGATTGTTTGAGGGTATCGACGTGCTCTTTGGCTTTTGCGTAACGAACTTCGACTTGATCGGCTAAGGAGAAGAGCTCGTCTACACGGCGGACGATTTCTTTCTGCTCAGGGACTGGCGGGTATGCGAACGGTTGAATCTTTAGATCGCTACCCGACACTCCGTTCTGTCCGGCGCTCGATTTCGCTTTTGCAATAAGCCTTTCGTGTGTCCTCGGCGCTTGAAAAAACGCTTCAACGTAGCCGGGCAAAACCGAGCCATGGACTCGGACCCGCATCAGCTTGTCGGGATAAAGAATGGTTCGAGCCCCTAATCTGCGTACCATCCCGCAGATACCAAGGAGTTCGAGACTACCGTTGTAGCGGGTGAACAACAAGTCATCCTCTTCGAGTGAGTATTGTAAAAGAAATTTTTCAGCGTGCTGGAGAAAGCGAACATCGGCTAGATCAACGCTTCCAGATCTAACAGCACTGATACGAAGTACTGGCGTTCCCGGTGGCTCGATATTGGGACGAGGTGAAACTCCGTTTCGAAGCTCACGGACTATCCTACCGAATCGGACCCATCTCCAAGTCTCAGGAATTTCTTCTGGTTCTTCCTCTCCGTCTGCTGTCGAAGCATCTGGCAGGACATCATCTTGGATTTCGCCAAGGCTCTCCTCTCGATAGTCCGAACTCAATTTCCCTGAACAGGCAGCTTCCAAAACTGATTGCCGGAATCTTTTGAGCAAGACCGGAATCTTCGCTAACCGCCTTTGGCACGAATCCACTTTGTCCAACAACTTCTCCAGCTTTGCCACGATGCGGCGCTGTTCGGGAAGTGGGGGAATTAGAACAGACGTATTCAATAAGTCTTCTTTCGGCAGGGTAGACTGATTGACCCAATTTTTGCATTTTTCGTCGAAATAGCCCGACTTCCACAGAACCCAAAGATTCCAACGGAGAAACTTTCCATCGGCTAATTGGGATACTGGGCGTAACCGGGTTAGGTGATTGCTGAATACATAACGACCGATCAGATCGAAAAACGCACACTTGCCCACCAGTTTCGTACTATTGGTCGTGCAGACGAGAACGTCGCCAGGGTTGAGCAAGTAATGGGGCTTCGCGAGAGCCAGTGGCACCGTACGAACCAGATCAAGGACGAGCTCCCCAGCGATGCCGATATTATTCATACGGAGATGTGAAAGTCCGCCCTGGACATTCTTGTTGCCCGAGGCGAAGCCCGACCTAACGTCGTGGGTGACCTCGTCGAGGAGACCAACAGTCCAACCTGGCGGCAATGAGTCACTCAACTCTCAACTCCTTCTTCCTTCTCGACCAATGCGACAATTTCCCGCAAGTCATCTACAACGGCTTCAAGCTCAGTAATGGCTTCGCTGGCTAGGTCCTGCGGTTCAGGCAACTCGTCGCTGTCTTCGAGCGATTCATCCTTAAGCCAGGTGATATCTAGTTTGTATTGTCGATCTTTGATGTCACTGATGTGGAAACGTCGAAAGCGACCAGTTTCACCAGTGTCCTTTCGCTTGCCGTGGCCGTAGGGGTCAGAGCCGTAGCAGGTTTCGAATTCTCCAAAATGTTTGGGTGTCAGAGGGCGGTCTTTCTTCGTGATGCCTGGAACATTGGAGCGACCATCGAAGATCCAGACGTGCTCGGTAGATCTCCCTTTGGAAAAGAAAATGACATTTGCTTTAACACCTTGGCTGTAAGGAGTGAAGGTGCCTCGGGGCAGACGAAGAACTGTGTGGACATCGCAATCCTGCATTAGAATCTCAAATACCTCGCCAGCCTTGCCCTCGAACAAGCAGTTATCGGGAAGGACGATTGCGGCGCGGCATCCGGGCTTAAGAGCTGTCAGTACATGCTGGACAAAGTTGAGCTGCTTGTTGCTCGTCTCGATGGTGAAATCTTCCCTCTCCGGCGCCTGGTTTGCTCCTTTAGTTCCGAATGGAGGATTGGTCAGAATGACATCGTAGCGCTCGCCACTAAAGGGTTCGTAGATTGTGTCACCGAGATAGATCTTTGGTTCGACACCGTGAAGAAACAGGTTCATCAAGGCGAGTCGTCTTGGGCGAGCCACAAGATCCTGACCGTAGTAAGTCGCGGTTCTGATCCGTTTGGCCTCGGCTCGATCAAAAACGCCACCTGAGACTTCAGGGGAAACAAGCCACTCGTACGCTCTCACCAGGAACCCTCCGGTGCCACATGCTGGATCAGAGATCTTGAATTCCGGTTTGCCCCGTGGATCCGGTTTCATCACGCGAATGATCGAATCAATGAGGACACGAGGAGTAAAATATTGGCCGGCACCTTTCTTGCCTTCGCTTGCTGCTTTTTCGAGTAAGCCTTCGAACGCTGCACCCTTTACATCCACATCCATCGACGACCAGTCTTCCTCGTCGATCATGGCGATGACACGTTTGAGATTTACCGGGTTATTGAAACGCGGAGTCGCCTGAGCAAAAATGTCGGCAAGCAGTCCACCAGCTTCCCTCAGCCTACGCAGCACGTCAGCGTAGTGATCCGTGAGTGCAGTTCCTGCGAGAGCTTTCAGGCTCGTCCAGTCGTAACCCTTCGGCACTTGAACGCCACGTTCGTCGCTCATCTTGAGGAAGAGCAAGTAGGTCAATTGTTCGATGTAGTCGCCGTAGTCGATTCCATCGTGGCGCAGCGTGTGGCAAAAGCCCCAGAGTTTATTGACAATGTCGGGCATAGAAATTTCTCGGTACGGTTATGCCGCGAGGGCAAGATTGAGTTCATCGATCAACTTCGGCAAGTCTGCACCGAAAAGCCTCTGTGCCCGAGTAACTCCACCACGATCAGCGAAGACCGGCTGATTCTCTAGATCATCAAGATCAATGCTGAGATTGCTGACCAAGTGGCTCTGGATAAAGGCAAGCCATTGCAACTGCTCCGACGAGAACTCGTGCCGGGATCGAATTCTAGTAATGACTGCTTCAACCCTCTCTTCTGCGGAGAGAATTGGAAGCTCCTCCCGTGCGGCATGCTTGACCATCGATATGATGTCGGCCAACTGCTTATGGTAAACGCGGGCGTGCGCCTCTTTCAATTTTGCTTCATTGAAATTGTGTTGGCGCAAGGTTTGCCGAAGTTGTTCGAGGGCGTGGGGATTCCAATCTTTGGGCCGCTCAAGCAGGATCTTAATCGCAGTAATTTGATCCTGGTTCTCCCTGACGAATTTTGAGAACGCTTCCAGATAATCTGAGGCTGTGGTATACTTGCCGAAGCGCTCCTCTACCCGGGAGGTGACCTCGTCTTGCGTGTCGTAGCTGACCCAAAAAGACCGCTTTGCTCTCGGGTACTCGACCAGGAGTTTCTGGAATTTCGGGTTTCGTAACAACTTCATTGTATCTGTGAAATTTTCGCGTAACGAGCGTAGTAAATCGCTAGCGAACTTGCCGACATCTCCGTCCTCAATCCATTGTGCGAACATTGTGCGGGCATCGCCGCTCATGTCCTTTTCGATCCGCTGGAGGCGCTTAACGAGAACGTTGGACTGATACTTGCGGTCAATATTCTGCCAGATGTTCTCGATAATCTGCGGAATGGAAAGCACCGGCTTCTGCGGGGATTCGATCCTGAAATTGCTGACGTCCTTGAAATACCGAATGAGCGTTCCATCGAAACAATCGAACACGACAAATTTCGCCTTGTTGATATCATCGCAACGGCGCGTACCACGACCCAACATTTGTTCCCACAGGATGCGGGATTTTACCGGGCGAAGAAAAACGATGAACTCAAGGGCCGGGATATCAACTCCAGTTGAAAGCATGTCCACCGTTACAACCACCTTCGGCTTCGGTCGATTGCGAAACTCGCGGATTCGTTGAAGCGGACGATCAACATTTGGGTTGCCGGTAATCTTCTGGACAAAATCATCGCCTTGATTGAACACCTCACGGCAGATGCGAACGAGCTGATCCGCATGCGAGGCATGCGGAATATCGTTAACCGCAAAGATCAGGATTTTGGGAAAGCGCCCGGTCTGTTCCTCATGTGCATAGGCATGCTTGGCGACCTCTTCGATGATCTTGCGGTTTGAATCTGGAGCGGTTATCTCCTGCTCGATGTCTTCAGCGGAAAACGTCCGCTCGTCCTCGACATTATCAAAGGTTTCCTCGCCGGTCTGCGTATCGATCTTTCCGACTTGTTCGCCTTCTTTTAGGAATAGGCCGTTAATTCGGACCTTTGATTTGATGGCGACGGCCTCGTAATCGACCAGGTAGCCGTCTCGAATGGCTTGTTCGACGCCGTATCGAAAGACAGGTTCACCAAAAAGCGCGACAGTATGCGCGGCCGGCGTTGCTGTCAGACCAACTCGGATAGCATCAAAGTGCTGGAGGGTATCACGCCACAGACTCAGTTCCTGCGCGGAATAACCTCTGTGACATTCGTCGGCGATGATCAGGTCGAAAGCGTGGATGGGAATATCGAGCTTATCGGCATCTTCTTCGGAATCGGAATCATTTGACGTTTGAGAAAATGCCGCCTCGGCGCCGAATAGGTTTCTCACCATGCGCTGAATCGTGGACACGTACACGAAGGTATGGCTAGACTTTGGCGCGGTGAGATATTCGTTTGGCAACACCTTTGGATCGAACTGGGCATCTTCTCCAAAATCCTCCCTCTGGAAACGCTGGCTGTAGACCTCGTACTCCTGAGTGAACTTGTTTCCCTTGGGCGTATTGAATGCGTTAAATTCGCGAACGGCCTGAGCTGCGAGAGCCTTGCGATCTACCAGAAAAAGGACTTTTCGAACCAGTTTTGACTCAAGCAGGCGGTAGATCTGAGCCACGGTGAGAAAGGTTTTGCCGGTCCCTGTGGCCATAGCGACCATTAGATCGCGTCGGCCGGTAATCATCTCTTTTTCAACCGCCGAGATACAGTTCCGCTGATAGCTCCTGAGTCGTCCAATCTGGTCCGGTGGGGTTTGGACAAGCCAGCGAACACTAGGAGTGAGATCTCGTTCGAATAACGATTGTAGCGCTTCCGCTGAATGAAAGGCTTTGATCTGGCGAGAGACAAGCTTCTCGGGTCGGACGTCGAGATGCCAGATGAGTTCACCGTTACTCGCGTAAAGGAAGGGCACGCGCAACCCGTCCCAATTCCCGACTCCATGGAACGCGCCCCCAGCGTAACGTTTCGCCTGCTCAAGAACGTTTTGCGGGTTCACGCCAACTTTTTTGGCTTCGACTATGCCTAGCAATCGTCCAGCTACAAACAGCCCATAATCAGCCGGGCCATTCGCAGTGGGCAGTTCTTCCACGGCTACCTTGTCGGGCGAACTCAACAGGATATCCTGCGAAAAGGAAATGATGTCCCAGCCGGTAGCCTTAAGCCGGCTGTCGATCCGGCGTTTCCGGGTCAGCCATTCGCTTTCGTAAGCCATCTGAAGCGAGTCGGGGACGATTTTCGATTGTTGCCGTTTGGCAGGAAGTTTTATTATACAAGCATCCTGGAGTCCGGTAACGCAATTTTCTTACCGCTGCGGTCGCGCTCGAAAACGTTGTATTCTCTGCAACCCTCCGGAGTCAGATATCCCGGAAGGCCGGTCCAAGACCGCAGCCGTTCACCAGGCTCGCAGTCTGTCCGCCCTTCCCAAAGCGCCCGAAGGCGAATCAGGTCTCAACTCAGGGCATCCGGCCTGCG
>JBAUZZ010000560.1:0-1868 GCA_049585495.1 Chthoniobacterales bacterium
AGTAAGGAGAAAACGGTCGATGTGTCCCCTGCGAATACAACAAATTCGCGGGTCCTTTCAGCCGGCTTTGAGGAAGACGGGTGCGGCGCGACCACGAATCTCAAACAGATAAGCGGAAACTTTTAGCGGAATGTTCAGACTGGCCGGGAAAAAGGCCATACACTTGGTATGCCAGAGTGCGAAAACGATTGTGTTGCTACAGACGATAGCGTAGCCCTGGATGGATGATCGACTGGTGGTGCCCCACGAAAACCTCGAGAAATGAGCCCACAGTGCGGTCTGCGGACAATCGGATTCGTCGGCAAGATCCACTCCTGAAGAAATTGTCGAGTCCGACGGTGTCGGATGTAGCTCCGAACCCACGGTCGACCTCCAAGCGCAAGAGTGCCGTCTGCGGCATAAACGGCTTCCTTCCTTGTCTCGCCCGCTCGCGAGGCACCTTCCATTTATATCCTCGACCGCGTGCCGCGCTCTTGCGCCTCCGGCCTCTTTCCGTGGGCGCAAAGCTATCGCTTCGCTTTCCGCCGGGAGCGGACTGCGCGGGACGCAGCAAAATATTCGCCAAGCTGCTCCCAAAGCCTCGCCAAGCTTCTTAGTCTCCGAAAAACTCGCCCGTTACGGTTCTTCCGCGTTCTCCGGCGTGGAACACCTGACCTTGCTCATTGGCAAAGAATCCGTTGCTCTTGCCTTGATTCGTCACTTTGGTTCGCTTAAGGGTCTCTCGCGCTTCCCTCCAAGAATTGCGTCCTTCTGCCGAGGCGATCACCCTCTCTCGATAAGGCATAAGGCGCCGAAACGGTAACACCCCCCACGCGGGAAGAGCTAAGGGGCGCCGCCGCTCGCGCCGCAAGGGCTTCGTGAACGGCACACGCCGTATCCCCAACCTTCCGCGCTGCGCTTGTGCAGGTCGGGCGATCCCCCTCGGCAGGCGCCGCCCTTGCGTTTGCTACCCGCCAAGGGTTGCATGTGCAACCCGTTTTTTACGGAGAAAAAAATGACTAAAACTACTGACAAAATCCGGCGCATTGCCGAACTCAACGACCTCTGCCGCACCGCCATGGGACTTGCCGGCCGACTGGTGCAAGCGGCGGGCATCAACGCTTTGCCACTGCGCGATCAATCCGCGATCCGCGAAAAGATCGAGCGTTTTGATTTGATGATTTCAACAGCGCCAACGATCCGCATGGCGAGCGCGACTTTGGAGCCTTCATGCATAACGGCGAGAAGATTTTGTGGAAGATCGATTATTACGCGCCCGACCTGGTACGCGGCACCGGGGACCCTTCCGACACGAAACAGACGGTGAGTGTGCTCAGTATCATGCTTGCGTCCGAATACTGAAAACCGCTGCAGGCCGTCACTTCGGCAGCCTGCTTCCCCCTCTAACAAACAAGAGATCCGCATCTTCCGAGGGGTCTTTAGTGCGGGCGCGGGCCATTCTAAGGTTCCGCATCTTCTGCCCTTTCGGCGTTCAGGACCAGTTTTACCGATAGAATGTCTTTACCGTCGGCCTTAAGCAGGGTCGCCCTGTGGTTCGCGAAATCGTCATAGAACTCCAGCGCCTTCGGCCCGGTGATCCCAAGAGTCCCTAACGACCAATAGAGGATCAATCGCTCCTGGCTCGGCATGTACCGAGCGGCCACGAGGCTAAAAAACGGAAAGCCCCAACATTGCCCGTTCTCAGCCCAAAATCGCACAATTGGCGCTGTGCTTTGTTCCCAAGCGCGGGTCGTCTTTCCGTAGAGCTCCCGCAGTGTCCGCGCCTTCGGAGAACTGGCCATCTGGGAATTGTTACCGTTCAACGGTTATTCCTTTCTCTTTCTGTTGTGTGCCCACATCTATAACTATCGCAGGCATCGGCCCAATCG
>JBAUZZ010000561.1:0-9333 GCA_049585495.1 Chthoniobacterales bacterium
AACGTTCGGGAAACTTATTACTGCTCCAGTATAAGTCGCGCTCTTCGAGCGAGAAGCGCTCAAATAGAGCGGTGAGGGAGGGATTCGAACCCTCGGTACCCGATTAAAGGTACAACGCTTTAGCAAAGCGCCGCTTTCGACCGCTCAGCCACCTCACCAAGTGAAGCTGGGTAGGCTATTTCAGGGCCCGAGGATGGTCAAATGGTTTGAGGGGAGTTCCAGGTTTCAGGTTCCAAGTTCCAGGTTTGAGGCGCGTCGGCGGAGGGACGCGATACTTGGAACCTCGGAACTCGGAGCTCAGAACGCGGAACTCGGAACGAAACTTTTTTGCAACTTTGTGCCGACCCGCCGTGTCCTCCGCTCGGAAACACTAAAGTTTATGGACAAAAAAATCATCTATCTCGCTAACTCAGCTCAGCCCGTTGTGCGGCATAGCTCAGCAAACTGGAGCCGGGTGGCCGGCGTTGACCGGGCCGGCATCATCGAAAGCCTGGCCGTTCTCTGGCTGGGGGGCTGGGCCCTTTTCGCCGCCGCCGCGTGCATCTCTCAAGCCCTGGCACTGTCAATTTAGTCGAACCTCGGGGAACTTCTTGCCAACATGGTCACCGCCGCGACATTGCCGCTACTTCAGAGCCTGGCCAGTCGCGATCTAGACAAGACGATGGTGGAGGTCCAGGAGTTCGAGACATTTGTCCGACGTTACCAAAGCATGGTATTTTCGGTTGCAGCTCGAATTGTTGGAAATTTCGCCGATGCCGAAGATATCTCTCAGGAAGTTTTCATCAAGGCGTTCGACCGGTTTGGAGACCTGCAGCAAAGCGAGACCGCCGGTGGCTGGCTGAAGACGGTAGCCACCAATCTTTCGATTAACCATTTGAACCGATACCGTGCCCGCTGGCGCTTTTTTTCGGAACAGGATGACCCGCCGGAAATCGCGGTAGCACCGGAAGCCGGTACCGAGCGGCAGGAAGCGCTGGAATTGGCCATCCGGAAGCTTCCGGACGCCCAGCGCGTACCGCTTGTACTGTTCCATTTTCAGGAAATGAGTTACGATGAGATTGCCTCCAAGCTCGGAATCTCGCTGGCGAAAGTGAAAACCGATCTTCATCGTGGCCGAGAAACATTAAGAAAGCTCGTTCCAAGAAGAGATGAGTGACCGGGATAAAGACTGGCTGGATGAGGAGCTAAAGGGTCTGAAAGACCTTCAAGCGCCGCCAACACTTCTCCCAAGAGTAATGGAGACGGTCGAGCGGCGGGCTGCTCAACCGGCCTGGGTACGTACCTGGGCGAAGCGAGCGGGCCTTATCCGCACGTTCGCGCTAGGATTTGCCCTGGCTCTCCTCGTGCTCCTGCCGCTGCTCAATCCATTTCATTGGGCCTCAGACTTAATCAGGGGCAACTTGTTGATCCGTTTAGGCGCCATCTTCGCCGAGGCCGGCTGGAGTATTCTGTTCGAAACAAAGATAGGTCAGCTGCCGATCGTAACCGTTCTAGTGACCGTAGCATTGCTCAGCTACCTGTTCTGCGTGGTGGCGGTGCTGGCTGTCCAGCGCCTTTCGACAGCGAAGCGATGAAACGCGCAGTCGCACTATTGGCAGGTGTGCTCTTAACCAGCTTGACTTGGGCAGACCAGACCGGGTTTCAGGCTCATTTGTCCCGCATCGCGGGACGAATTCGCCCTACCGAAACATCGGCTCTCCGCCTGGGGCGAATCGCCCTACCGATCTTCCTCCATTACTCCATTACTCCATTACTCCAATACTCCATTACTCCGTTACTCCGCTACCCGCCGACACGCCGATACGCCGACACGCCGATACATGCCGACACCCCGCTCGCCGCTGAAATTCGCGCGGCTGTTGAGTCTGACGATGACGATCCGATCCCGGCACGAAACGAGCACAAACATAAGAAGGCAGACTCACACGATCAGGTGGTGATCGGCCAAGACTTCGTACTGAACGCCGGGGACGCTGCCAACGGCGACGTCGTAGTAATCCGAGGCCACGCCCGGATCGATGGAACGCTTAATGGCGATCTTGTCCTCGTCGGAAGCGACGCAAAAATGAAGGGGACGGCTAACGGTGATTTCGTCAGTATTGCCTCAAGCATCGCTTTCGAGTCAGGGTCCATCTTGAATGGCGACTTCGTTTCCGTGCTGTCGGTGATCCACGATGCCAGTCAGGCAACATTCAATGGTGACCGCCTCAACCTTGATCTGTTGTCTCCGCATACTCTAAGGGGTTTGGGTGACTGGTTCTCGAGCACGGTCCTTTTTCTGCGCCCGATGTCACCGTGGTCCCCTGTATCCTGGGCAGTCGCGCTCGGCGTGCTGATATTTTGCCTGGCGATTGGCGGCGTCTTTCCCAAATTGCTGATCGGGACTGGTCTGATTTTGCGCGAACGTGCACCGGCTTCGTTCCTGTCTGGAGTCGCAATTGTTCCTGCGGCGGCCCTTTTCTGTTTTCTGCTAATGCTGACCGTAGTCGGTATTTTGGCGATTCCCCTGGTGGTCGCTGCCCTGCTCGTTTTTGCGCTGATCGGCAACGCCGCGGTTTTCAATCTGATCGGGGAAAGCGTCGCACCGAAGCTGGGTCAAAAGCCGTATGCGCTGTATCTCTGGATTACCATGGGCGCCCTGATCTGCTGGATTCTATATTGCATCCCCGTTATCGGCTTTGTTGCCGGAAGTGTCGTTTTCCTCGCTGGTCTTGGCGCGTTTACAATCCACATCCTTGAGCGGAGCCGGGTCGCACCCCCGGCACACTCCGCGCCAGGTACCCAGCCAATTTCCCCGGGGCCGCCAGCACTGGCCACTCCGGTCGCGGCCACGGCCAGCGTTGACCGGGGATATCCGCAGTTCTGGGCGCGGTTGGGCGCCAACCTGATCGACCTGGTGCTGCTGTACGCAATCCTGGACTCTCTTCGTCTCACGCGGATTCTTATCCCCGCCTGGGTCTTATACCGCTTCGCGATGTACGTTTGGCGAAGCACAACCCTGGGGGGAATCGTTTTGAACCTGCAGGTACAAAAGCTCGATGGTACAACGATAGCAGGAGATTATTCCACCGCACTGATTCGCGCGCTCTCGAGTCTCCTGTCTCTCCTGCCGATTTGCCTCGGGTTCATTTGGATTCTGTTCGACCCGCAACGAAGCACCTGGCACGACAAGATCAGCGGGACCCGGGTTGTGCAACTTCGTTCAGCACCGCAATCGAGCGCGGCGCCCAAGCCGGGGGAACCGCCTGGCGGAGCGGGGTGAGCGGGCTATAAAGATATTGCTCCTAGGGAGCACGACTACTTTCGTCCCGCGTCCCTTACTACGGCGCAGCAGGGCCGCGTGGATCGTCCGGCGCGGCCAGCGCCCGCTCCGTAGGAGCAACATCTCTATAGCAACGCAAATAAAAAACGTGCTAAGCTCCGTAGGAGCGGCATCTCATGGCTAATACCTACACCCAAATCTACATTCACGTGGTTTTCGCGGTGCAGGGCCGGCAGAACCTGATCCGATCTGAACACAACGATGAGCTTCAAAAGTACATCACTGGAATCATTTCCGGACAGGGTCAGAAGCTAATTGCCATCAACAATATGCCGGATCATTTCCATATTCTCATCGGCCAGAAACCGAATATTGCTCTTTCCGAACTGGTTCGCGACGTCAAGGCAGGATCGTCCGGGTTCATCAACGATCGCCGCTGGATCGCCGGCAGGTTTTCCTGGCAGGAAGGCTTCGGAGCATTCTCTTATTCCCACTCACAACTCGGCGCCGTAATCCGCTACATTCAAGATCAACAGAAGCAGCACCGCCACAAGACCTTCAGCGAGGAATACGGAGCATTGCTGAAGCGGTTCAACGTGCAGCATGACCAACGATACATTTTCCAGCCGATAGAAGCGGATTAGATTCCGCTCCTACGGAGCTATCGCGTTTTTTCGTTGACGTTGGCTATAAAGATATTGCTCCTACGGAGCACGGCCCCCTACGGTCTCTCACCCACCGACCGAATTTTCCAAACCGCTCAGCTTGCGCTCATTTGCTTTTTCCAACATTCCAGTCGAGAACTCTGTTTTTCCCATGGCCCGATTCGGTTTATTTCTCCTGCTGATGTCCCTGACTTTGACCAGAGTTCTCGTCGCTCAGGAACCGCCGGTAGCGGAGCAGAAGCCACACGAAGTTTCTCAAAACGGCCAGACCCGAAACGATCCGTTCTTCTGGCTGCGCGAGAAGAGCAATCCCCAGGTCGTTCAGTACCTGCAGGCCGAGAATCGCTACACCCGGTCAGCGCTCAAACCGGTGGAGGGTCTGGAGCAGAAACTCTACCGCGAAATGCGGGCCCGGATTAAGGAGGAAGATCTGTCCGTTCCGCAGAAGATTGATGACTACTTTTACTACTCACGAACCGAAGCGGGGAAACAGTACCCAGTACATTGCCGGAAGAAATGCAGTCTGGCAGCACCGGAAGAGATGCTGCTTGACGAGAACGAGTTAGCCAGGGGCCAGAAATACTTTCGTATCGGTGTCTTTGATGTCAGCCCAGACCACAAGCTCCTCGCCTATTCGACCGATACCGATGGAAGCGAAACCTACACGTTGCGGATCAAGGACCTCGAGACCGGCAACCTTCTGCCGGATGAGATCAATAACACGTCGTATTCGTTTGCCTGGGCTAATGACAATAAAACCTTCTTTTACGATCAGCTTGATCCGGCCCGACGCCCTTTTAAAGCCGTCCGACATCAGCTGGGAACACGCGTCGCCGAAGACCAGGTCGTGTACGAAGAGAAGGATGAACGCTTCTTTCTCGAAATTGCCAAGTCCCGTAGTGAGAAGTTTATTTTTGTTTCCGTCCAGAGTGAGCTCACCAGCGAAGTTCGATTCCTGAATGCGGATGAGCCCCGCGGCGAGTTTGGCCTCATTCGGCCGCGCGAAGAGAATGTTCTGTACTCAGTCGATCATAACGGCGATCGCTTTTTTATCGTCACGAACGACCACGCGAAAAATTTCAAGGTCGTCGCAGCCCCGATTGCAAATCCTGGTAAGGAGAATTGGCACGACTTCCTCGCCTACGATCCTCGGATCAAAGTGGATGGGCTCGAAGCGTTCCAGGATCAACTCGCGATCCTGGAACGCCGAAACGGATTACCCACGATTCGCATTGTCGATCTAAAGTCCGAACAATCGCATGAAATCGATTTTGACGAACCGACCTACGAAGTCGACTTCGAGGCGAATCCTGAATTCAAGACCACGGTTGTTCGCCTGAGTTTCAGCTCATTGATAACCCCAGGATCCGTCATCGACTATGACATGGTGGCCCGCACGAAAGAAGTGAAGAAGGTCACCCCGGTGCTCGGAGGGTACAATAAGAGCGACTATATCGAAGAACGGGTCTTTGCGAAAGCTGAGGACGGCGCGGACATCCCCATTTCGCTCTTCTACAAGAAGGGATTCCAGAGAGACGGCCATGCTCCCCTCTATCTCACCGGTTACGGCGCCTACGGCATCAATAACGATGCCGAATTTGCGTCGACCCGCTTGAGCCTGGTAGATCGCGGATTCGTTTACGCTATAGCCCACATCCGGGGCGGCGGCGAGCTCGGCCGGAGTTGGTACGAAGATGGGAAATTGCTGAACAAAAAGAATTCGTTCACCGACTTTATTCGCAGCACGGAGTTCCTTATCGACCATAAATACTGTTCGCCCGGGAAGGTGGCGATTTCCGGTGGCAGCGCCGGCGGACTTCTTATGGGCGCGGTGATGAATATGCGCCCCGATCTGTTCACGACCGTTGTCGCCCTCGTACCCTTTGTCGATGTCCTGAACACGATGTCAGATCCGAGCCTGCCACTGACGGTGACAGAGTACGAAGAGTGGGGCAACCCGAATGAGCCAAAGTATTTCGATTACATAGCTTCCTATTCGCCGTACGACAATATCCAGCAAAAGCGGTATCCAAATCTGTTGGTAACGGCTGGGCTGAACGACCCTCGAGTCAGTTATTGGGAGCCGGCAAAATGGGTTGCGAAACAACGGACACTCAAGGACCAGCATCGCGTCCTGCTGTTGAAAACCAACCTGGGTGCCGGTCACGGAGGGGATAGCGGGCGCTTCGACCGCTTGAAAGAGGTCGCGCTAGAGTACGTCTTCGTCCTGCGGACGTTGGGGATGGCAGGCGCGCCTGCCGAAAGAGCGAACTCCGGAGGGAGAGTTACGGGGTTAACTGGTGAGAGGTGAGAGGTGAGAGGTGAGAAGTGAGAGGTCCTTTATTTGTCTTGCCCGTATGAATCATCTGCCAACATTTGATCCCAAACATGTGATTCTTCCTTAACCGTCGCTCGATAGTCAGTGCCCGGCGAATACTTGCAAAAATCGGATGCGCGATCGATCATCCGCGCGAGCATGGCGGCGATCGAACTCCAATCGCCGTCCATCTTTTCAAACTCGCTCGTTCCGAGATACCCGGAGTCGAGCGCGTCTTCCAACCATGACTGGGTTTCACTAGCTTCGCCGAGCGCCTCGTCAATTTTGCTGATAAATACCGCTTGATATCGTCGCCTTCCCCACGCCTCGGAGATCATTGCCTTGGTCGCGCGCGACGAGCGGCGAAGCTGATCGGTTAGCGAGTAACGTTCCTCTCGAGGAAACTTCTTACTTGCTTCAAAAATCTCGCGGCTTGCAGCTCTTGCAAGCTGGTAAACTTTCAGATCACGGAATGTTCTTGCTGCAGTCACTTCTCACCTCTCACCTCTCACTTCTCACTTCTCACCTCTCACCTCTCACCCGCCCCAGCCAACCCCAGTTCTCCAGCCTGCCCTTTCATGGCATCGAGAACAATTTGAATGTGCTCATCCAGCGGCACCCCTAAACTAGCCGCCCCCTGCTCGATCTCGCCGCGATTCACTGGCGCCGCGAACGCTTTGTCTTTCCATTTCTTCTTAATGGATTTGAGTTCAAGGTCTGACAGGCTCTTTGAAGGCCTAACCAGAGCAACGGCGATAACGAAACCGGTGAGTTCGTCGACCGCGAGGAGCGCTTTCTCCATGGGAGTTTCGGGCTTCCGGCCCGTTATCTCCGGCGCGTGGGAGAGAATCGCGGTGATGATTGCGCTGTCGATGCCTTTTTCGTGCAGAATCTCCGAGCCTCGAACGGGATGACCGCTGGCAGAAACCGTCGGATAACGCTCGTAATCAAAATCGTGCAGCAGTCCCACCAGGCCCCAAAGTTCGGGATCGCCTCCGAACTTCAGGGCATAAGCGCGCATAGCGGCTTCGACAGCAAGCATATGGCGGCGCAGCGACTCACTTTTCGTGTACTCCGTGACTAACTGCCAGGCTTCCTCTCGGGACGGGATCATTGAGAAGGATCTAGGAGCTGGGATCTAGGATTTAGGAGAGGCGGCTGCATTTCGCTCTACACCTCGGATATAGGCCTCTGGCAGCTTGCTTGCCTCGTCCAGAAGCGGCCGCAGGTTGCGAATGTCCGCGTATCGAAGATCGCGAGCAAGGACATATTTGTGGGCTTTCTGCCATACAATTAGATCTTCGAAAGTTTTGGTGCTCATATCAGTTGAATAGCACATCGAATGCAGTTGTGGAGTGAGACTTCCAGTTCTCCTAGATCCTAGATCCTAGATCCTAAATCCTAAATCGTAGGCTCGAACTAATTTTGCGTTCTCGGCTCAATCCCGCATTGACCTCCCACCGTTCTATGAGTAGGTGACTTGGCCGCTCCCTAACGAACAACGTGAATATCTCGGTCTGGCAACCTAGAAGTGTTCAATGGCCGGCCTTCGAGGGCTCGCCCACTCCTCTTGGAGTCACATACCTGCCAGAGGAGCGAGCCTACAATTTCGCCTTGTATTCTCGAAATGCCCGCGAGGTGACGCTGGTGCTTTATAGCAAAGATGACTTTGTCACTCCGGTTGCTGAGATCTGGCTCGAACCGCTCAGTCACAAAACCAAGCGCGTCTGGCATTGCCGGCTTAAAGAGAACGAGATTGACGATGCTCGGTTTTACGCCTACCGGGTCAACGGGCCGCCCTCCCATGGACCGTCGCAATGGCATGCGTTCGATCCGGAAAAGATTCTCATCGACCCTTTCGCCAAGGGTGTGTTCTTCCCCCCCGCGTTTAGCCGGCCAGCCGCTCAAAGGCCGGGAAGCAACGCGGGTCGCGCGCCACTCGGCATTTTCCGGTCTATGGAGCCTGCCTTCCAATGGAGCGCAACGCCTGCTCCCCGTCACTACTCGAGCGCAATCATTTATGAAATGCATGTGAAGGGATTTACCGCCAGCCCAACCAGTGCCGTCGAATCGGGCAAACGGGGAACCTTCGCCGGTGTGATCGAAAAGATCCCCTACCTGAAGGAGCTGGGCGTGACGATCGTCGAACTAATGCCGGTGCACCAGTTCGACCCCCAGGAAAACAATTACTGGGGCTACATGACTCTCAATTTCTTTTGCCCGCATCTCAATTACGCTTTCGACCGGGAAAGGCCGGTAACCGAATTCAAGGAGATGGTTCAGGCTCTGCATACGGCAGGAATCGAAGTGATTCTCGATGTTGTCTGCAATCACACCGCCGAAGCCGATCACGTTGGCCCCACTTACTCATTTAAGGGGATCGATAACGCCAGTTTTTATCTCATGACCTCGGACCCTTCCCGCCCGTACGCAAACTTCGCAGGAACCGGAAATACTTTGAATGTGAGCGACCCTTGCATCCGAAACCTCATTCTCGACAGTCTGCGTTATTGGGTCACCGAGATGCATGTCGATGGTTTTCGGTTTGATCTCGCGTCAATCCTCACCCGAGACGGGGACGGGGCCATCGACCTGATCGATCCCCCACTCCTGTCCGCTATTCGCACCGATCCGGTGCTCGGTCAGGTTCGGCTAATTGCCGAACCGTGGGACGCCGCCGGAGCCTATCAGTTGGGAACCAGTTTCCCCGGAATGTTTTGGCATCAATGGAACGGCCAATTTCGAGATGATATCCGCCGTTTTGTCAGAGGGGATCCAGGCATGGTTCCAAGCGTGATGCGACGTCTGTATGGGAGTGACGATTTATTTCCCGACCGCATCGAAGAAGCGCGCCGTCCGTTCTACAGCATCAACTACGTCATTTCTCACGACGGCTTTACCTTATACGACCTGGTTTCCTACAACGAACGGCACAACGAAGCGAATGGACACGGAAATACCGATGGACCAGCCAATAACTTCAGCTGGAACTGCGGGTGGGAAGGCGACGACGGCGTTCCGGCTGAAGTCGTTGAACTGCGCAAACGCCAGGCAAAAAACTGCTTTACTCTGCTGCTCCTCTCCAACGG
>JBAUZZ010000562.1:0-5613 GCA_049585495.1 Chthoniobacterales bacterium
AATTGGCTAAACCAGAGCAGTTCGGACAAAGTCCCCGCAACGCAATCTCAGCGTGGGAAACAATAAATCCCGGTCCCAGGTCCAACCCGGCCGTCGGCGGGACATCCACGTCGAACACGGAGCCGCATTGTTCGCAGAAAAAGTGGCTATGCTCCAGTAGATTTGCGCAATAACGGGTGGGTGCTCGATCCAGGTTTACCTGTTTCACGACACCGGATTGAACAAGCGCTTCCAGACAGTTGTAAACGGTTGCGAGAGAGATAGATGGCATATGTCGTTTCGCCCGAAGAAAGACCTCAGCCGCCGTCGGATGGTCCCGTTTCTGGAGCATGATGCCCAAAACCTCCTCACGCTGTTTTGTCAGCCGGATCCCCTTAGCCGCGAGTCGCTGAACCACCTCTGGAGAAAGCCTCACAGCAAATACGGTCGCACGCGTAAGAACGATATCAAGAATTATTCTAAAGAAGGGGTATCTTAAGCCACCAGTCTCAGAGGCAGGCCAGATTGGCATTGGTTGTCTCGGCGGCTGAGCCAGCCGCCCTACAACAAGTGTTAACTCTGAGAATTTTGGGGAAAATAGCTCTTTGGTGTGCCGCCGGGCAAGGCTTCGGGGGTTGGAGACTGCTCGGGCGAGGTTGCCGATGATTTGTTCTCTTTTCCCGCTCCCCGCTCTTCGAGTTGGCTTGCCGGGTGCCGTTCGCAAGCCGGGAGGCCGAGCACTACAACCGTAAAAAAAAACGAAAGTTTTTTCATCACACGTTCCTGGCGCATGGTGACTAATCGGGAACCAGAGAAGAGTCAAATAGGAATGAGGACGCGCGTCCTTCACCGATTGGCCCCGTAATCGAAGAGGTTCAGCTGTGGTTTCGGCTCTTCGGCGCGCTTGGGTTTGGTGCGGAAGACCTTCGCCTCGGCAAGTCTGGGTTTACCCTGAGCGTTCAGCTCCGAGGCCTCCAGGTTAGCTAAGATCTCTTTAGCGCGTTCGACAACCGCGATCGGCAACCCGGCCAGGCGTGCTACCTGGATCCCATAACTTTTATCGGCCGCGCCACGCTGAATTTTGCGCAAGAAAATGATCTGATCGTTCCACTCTCGAACCGCCACATTATAGTTCTTTACGCCCGGGCAGATCATCTCCAGCTCAGTCATCTCGTGATAGTGCGTAGCGAACAAGGTGCGGGCCCGAATGAGGTCATGAAGGTGCTCTGCGACACTCCAGGCAATCGAAAGCCCGTCAAAGGTGGACGTACCTCGTCCGATCTCGTCCAGGATGATCAGGCTGGCCGCGGTGGCGTTGTTCACGATGTTCGCAGTTTCGTTCATCTCCACCATGAACGTTGACTGCCCGCGGGAGAGATCATCAGAGGCGCCAACCCGTGTGAAAATGCGGTCAACAATCCCGATTTCGGCAGCGCGCGCCGGAACGAAGCTCCCGATCTGGGCGAGCAAGACAATCAGGGCCACCTGCCGAATAAAGGTCGATTTCCCGGCCATGTTCGGCCCGGTAATGAGGAGAAGGCGATTTTCGTCTCCGTCGAGGAAGCAGTCGTTAGGGACAAATTTCTCTTCCTTCAGGCTCTGATCGAGCACGGGATGGCGTCCATCCTGGACCGAGATCCGAAGCTCGTCGATAAGAACCGGTCGGCAGTAGCCAAACAGACGCGCCGTTTCGGCGAGCGAAGCGACAGCATCCAGTGTAGCGATCGCTCGCGCCGTTTCCTGGAGTTGCGGCAAGTAGTGGAGCGTCCGCTCTTTTAAATCCAAAAACAACTCGTACTCCAGGGCCTTTGATCTCTCATCCGCGCCTAAGATCTTCGCCTCCATCCCCTTCAGTTCCGGGGTAATGAAGCGCTCTCCGCCCACGGTGGTCTGCTTGCGCGTGTAATCCATCGGAACCGCATCGAGGTTCGCTTTCGTGACCTCAATGAAATAGCCGAACACGGAGTTAAAGCGGACTTTGAGTGACTTGATACCTGTGCGTTCGATTTCTCTTTGCTGAAGTGCTGCGATCCATTCTTTCCCGCTGGCAGACCCGCTTCTCAGCTCGTCCAAACCTGTGTGATAACCGGTCCGAAAGATTCCACCCTCCTTCAGCAACGCAGGTGGTTCGTCCACTAACGCTCGGTCGAGCAACTCTTTGAGTTCGGGCAAGGGATGGATTTGAGTTCTGAGTTCCCACCCGAGGCGTTCCTCGCCTCCGCCAAGCGTCGCGGACTCCAGCGCCAGCAAGTGGTCAAAGACGTCCGGAAAAGCCTCCAGCGAACCTTTGACGGAAGCAAGGTCTCTGGCATTCCCGCTTCCCTGGCTGAGCCGGCCAAGCGTGCGCTCGACATCCCGGATCCCTTGCATCGTCCGGCGACAAGCATTCAGTAAAAACGACTGGTCAAGCAGTTCCTGGATCAGCGATTGACGGCGGCGAATTTGGGCAACATTTCGCAACGGTTTCAAGATCCATTGGCGGAGCATGCGTCCACCCATTGGCGTGACGGTCCGATCAACGGCCGAAAGCAGGCTTGTTTCCTCACCGCTTCCCTGTGACGCGATCAATTCGAGGTTGCGCTGGGTCGCAGTATCCAGCGCAACAAATTCGTCGGACAAGAACACGCCAAGCGATCGAATGTGCGAGGTGGATCGCCGCAGCTGATGCTTCAGGTAGTGAATAATGGCTCCCGCCGCCCCGATTGCCGCTAACATTCCGTTGCACCCGAATCCATCTAGTGACTGAACACGAAACTGTTCGCGGAGCAGGTAGGTCGCATGCTCGGGCTCAAAAGTGTAGCCGTCGTAAGGAGAGGCATTCCGTATTTTGCGTAGATCGATCGAATCCGGGGCAATGACTTCGGCAGGTGCAAAGCGGCTCAACTCGTCCAGGGCCGCGCTTAGGCTCGCCAACTCGCTCACCCGGAAGTCGCCGGTGCTGACGTCGAGCAACGCCAGCCCGTATTTTTCGTTCACGCGATTAACCGCGGCGAGAAAGTTATTTTGACGGGCTTCGAGCAACTCAATATTGCTGACCGTTCCAGGGCTGATGATTTGGGTCACCTGGCGATCGACGATCCTGCCTGGCTGTGGATCACTGAGCTGATCACAGATCGCGATCCGGCGACCGGCCTTAATCAGCTTGCCAACGTACCCTTCAGCCGCGTGATAGGGGACACCGCACATCGGGATACCGTTCCGTTTTGTCAGGGCGACATTGAGGATATCGGAAGCGACCTTAGCATCTTCGAAGAACAACTCGTAAAAGTCGCCCAGGCGAAAGAGGAGGAGCGTGTCCGGCGGTAAGGTCCTCCGGATGCTCTGATACTGCTGCATCATCGGAGTCGCGGACATGAACCGCAGGTTAAGCGCCAGGCGGGATGGGTGCAAGGCTCAAGCCGCATCGGAGCTGCTGAACCGTAGTTGCTCTAAGTGGTTGCTACCGCGATATTGTTCTTCGTCTCTTGTCCTCTGCTCCATTACTCGAACACTCCATTACTCCATTGCTCCATCACTCTACCTCTCCAAAATTCCGGGAATCCATCCTCCGTCTATTTGGAGGTTCGGTCACGGGTTCTCTGAAAAAGGTAAAGTCTTTCGGGGTGGAAAACCTCCCCAACGGGGGATTCCTGCTCTTGCCGAACCACATGGCCGAACTGGACCCCGTGGCGCTTCAATTAGCCTGTCCCCGACCCATCCGATTCATCGCCCAAGAATCGGTTTATAAGCTCAGGTGGCTAAATCCTTTTTTCCGCTTGGTGAATGCCATTGCCATACCGAACGTACGAACGAAGGAGGCAGCCCATGGCGCAGCGGCTCGCATTAGCGCGGACGAGGTCGTGTGTATCGTTCCGGAGGCCGAACTCAGCCGGCCCGGGACGCAGGTTCAACTACGCAGCGGATTTGAGCTGATTGCGAAGTTGTCGGGCGCACCGGTTGTTCCGGTGTGGTTGGATCGGCTGTGGGGATCCTGCTCCTTGTCTGAGGGAGAAAAGAACTCCTCTAAACGACCGAAGAGTTTCTCAGTACCACTTACGGTCGCTTTTGGAAAGCCGGCCTCGCCGGAGGCGATTACGATTGGACTAGCTCGGGAACGCCTCCTCGAACTAGGGGAGTTCTGTTTTCAGAAGCGTCCGGGTCTCGATGACCATCTGGGTAGAGCAACCATCCGCGGACTTCGCCGGAGCCAATTTTCCGAGGTGTTTATCGATGGAATGGACCACCGGCGCATGAAAGGCGGGGACCTCCTGGCCGCGAGCATTGCCTTGAGTCGATGGATCAAAAAGAATTGCTCGGGTCGCCGCGTCGCGGTCGTTCTGCCTCCTGGGATAGGCGCAGTGATCGCTAATATCGGAACAGCTCTGGCCAACAAAATTCCGGTCAACTTGAATTTCACGGCCGGACGAGCGGCGTTGCAATCAGCAATCGAGCGAGGACAGATTCTTCACGCCATTTCGGCAAAGCCGGTGATGAAACGCCTTCAAGACTTTCCCTGGCCACAACAGGTTTACCGACTGGAAGAGCTCGTTCCGGAACTCAAACCGAAGATCGTGTTGTGGCGACTCGTTGTGCTTCTGGCCCCCGCCTGGTTGATAAGCGCCCTGTTACGGCTTCCGGCCAAGGGCGGCCGGGAAGAAGCGGTCCTCCTCTTTACCAGCGGTACTGCCGGCGAACCAAAAGGGGTGGTTCTCAGCCATCGCAATATTATCGCCAACGTGATGCAGTTCCGGGCAGTGGTGCACCTCGATCGCTCAGATACGCTGATGGCGTCTTTGCCTTTCTTCCACTGCTTTGGATGCACCGTTACCCTTTGGCACCCGCTAATGGAAGGAGTCAGAACCGTCACCTATCCGACTCCCGTCGATGTCGTGAAGAACGCGGAACTGATCCAAAAGTACCAGGTAACGTTGCTGACGACGACTCCAACGTTTCTCCGTGGCTATTTAAGGCGCTCGGAACCAAAGCAGTTCTCGAGTATTAAACTATTGGTTGCCGGCGCCGAGAAGTTGCCCCCTGAGCTGGCAGAATCCTTCGAAAAAAAATTTGGTATTCCTATCCTCGAAGGTTATGGGCTGACGGAGACGGCTCCGGTGGTGAGTGTAAATCTCCCTGATCCGCCAAAGACTCAGCCGGGCGATACCGTTCAACCGTCGTCTCGGCCGGGATCGGTCGGCACGCTGCTGCCCGGTCAGGCAGCCCAGATTCGAGATATCGACTCAGGCCAGCTCCTCAGCCCGCACGAACTCGGAATCCTCTGGCTGAAAGGTCCAAATGTCTTCGAGAGCTACTTAAATGACCCGGCCTGGACGAGCAAAGTTCTCTGTGATGGCTGGTTTCGAACCGGTGACCTCGCCCGATTCGATGAAGACGGATTCCTCTATATTGAGGGGCGTTTATCCCGATTTTCAAAAATCGCCGGCGAGATGGTCCCGCACGAAACAATCGAGGCAAAGATCGTCGAAGTGTTCGGCTTCAAGATGGAAGAGGAGCGCGTTGTCACCGTTGTTGGCATTCCAGACCAGTCCAAAGGGGAGTCGCTGGTGTTGCTGACAGCCCGGGATCTCTCGCTGAAGGAACTCCGCGGAAAGCTTCTCGCCGCGGGCATGCCAAGTCTTTGGATTCCGAAGGTTGTAA
>JBAUZZ010000563.1:0-1606 GCA_049585495.1 Chthoniobacterales bacterium
ATTGAATGCGGAATGGCTGTCTTGAGCCCGCTTCTGAACGGTGTCATTAGCGATGGCAATCGCACACATCAGCACCGAGGAAAATAGGCTTCCTCAGGCGAGATCCGGCATCGGCGACGCAATCAGCCGCCTTTCGGCCTTGGGGTGGGGGTGACGCCGGCCGGCTAGATCGAAACTGTTCCAGATCCTCTCGTCGAATCGATCCTGCGCGCCGTTTGCCAGGCTCCCGTCCTTCGGCGATGCTTTTATGCCCCTCTTATTCCTTGTGCGCGTATACGCGGTCCAGCCCTTCTTTCCGCATGGTAACTCCACGGAGCAAACTCTCCAAGGCCATCCGAAAATTCCAACGGCCGAGCGCAGGAATCAAACGGCGCCAAGAGCCGCGGCCCGACCACGGAAGCCGGGCGGCTGGGCGTGTGGCTGAACGCCTCCAAACGGGGCGGTTCAATCTCGTTCGGTGGTCATGTCCGAGAGGCACCCGCGGAACGGCATCGATTCCGCATACGGGCATCAGCTACGTCACGCCTATGTGCGCCCGAATCCCCGCAAGGGCGCCAGCCGTCGTCACCCGCCGCGGGGCAAGCCGTCACTTTTGGGCGCTATCGGGCACTTTCTGTTCGGGTAAGCATGTGGAGTAAATCGAATGAACCTCGAACACCAAGAGAAACTCGAAGCTTGGTTAGTGGAGGAAGTCGACGCGCTGATAGCACAAGGTGGGATCCAAGTAGAGTTCGCTGAGTTAGTTATAGGAAAGCTGACGGAGACCCATTCCCAAGAGATGGGGGAGGCAGAATTCCTTCGGGGCAGTCTGAAGCGCGTGCTAGAGAGCGCCGAGCCTGAAAAGCTTCGGGAGATAGCAGCAGCGGCGCGCAAGTGCCAACTCCACGATTTCGCCTATGGCCTGGAATACCTCGCAGATCTGCGCGAGCCCGGCAGGAGGTGGAATCCGTCCACAATCAAATCCCCAAGAAATCGTTTGTCAGCTCAATGGCTTGCACGGCGCTTCGGCCGATCACGGTTGTGAAACCCCGATCCCGCAACATGTCCATGCAGCAAATCTGATCCGCACTAGGCTGCGTGTGCGCTTTCTTCATCCCGGTGAACACGGTTCGGCGGTTCTCAAAGATCGTGAAGTCTGGATGCGACTCTGATTGTGCTCCGCTTATCCAAGCGGGCTTGAGAAAAGTAGAGCGCGTGTTGAGTCAACCAGGCTGCGAACAGCTTTTGCTCGGCTCGTTCGGCCGGGTCTGCGTATTTGGCGAATTCTCGCGGCCGAGTCGTCAAAATGGAGCAATCAGGCCACCTCGGCACGATGCCACCATCAGCTGCTATCCTCGAAGCAAGCGATAACGATGGACTACCTTATTGAACAGACGCCCTATCGCCCTACCAGGGAAAGCCCCTATCTTAAAGTAGGAACCACGTCGGCTGAAATAGGAACGCTTTCCCAACGTCCAAATGTGCATGCCAGAAGGAGATAGCGCACAGCACAAAGAAGCTGTCTTGCTGCTCGCGCAGTGCATCGCACGGCTCCCGCGCGTACAGAAAAAGATATTGGCGATGTATTATTTCGAAAATAAGCAGCTAGCCGAGATCGCGGCCTGCC
>JBAUZZ010000564.1:0-5451 GCA_049585495.1 Chthoniobacterales bacterium
TTTCTTTGTCGCCAGTTCTTTGACTGTGTCAGCTAGTTTGAGATTGTTCTGCAACGCTTCTTCGCCGAAACGCGGATTGGTCCGCCGCCAGTCGCTCGGGTCAAGATCCGACTGTTTTTGGATTGCGCCGGTCAGAAAGCCGCGCCCAAGGGGGCTGTACGGGACGAAGCTGATACCGAGCTCCCGGCAGGTCGCCAAAACACCGTTTGTCTCCACTTCGCGGGACCAGAGCGAATATTCGCTCTGCAGCGCCGCGATCGGATGCACCTTAGCTGCGCGCCGCAAGGTCTCCGGGCTGGCTTCGGAAAGCCCGAGTGAGCGAACTTTACCACCGGCAACCAGTTCAGCCATCCCGCCCACGGTTTCTTCGATCGGGACGCCGGGATCAACTCGATGCTGATAAAAGAGGTCGATAGAGTCGATTCCCAGCCGCTTGAGACTCGCGTCACAGGCACGACGCACATTTGCTGGCGAACCGTCAACCCCACGGATCTGGTTGTCGCCAATCCGGAATCCGAATTTCGTTGCCACCACCACACTGTCACGCGACACATCGCGGAGAAAACGCCCCAGCAATTCTTCGTTTTTGTAGGGCCCGTAAATTTCGGCGGTATCAAGGAAATTACCGCCAAGTTCGAGATAGCGACGCAAAACGCGGAGAGATTCGGCTTCATCGGCGGGTCCGTAGGCGAAGGACATTCCCATGCAGCCCAGCCCAAGCGCTGAGACTCTGATCTGGGAACTGCCGAGCGAACGCAGAGGAATTGATTGGTATGTCATGGCGAATTTCAGAGGTTAAAGTGGGTGTTGCAGTGCGACTAAGCCGCAACCCTGCTATTTCAATCATCCGCACGCTGTCGGTCGGGTCAAACGCCAATTCTCGATAGGCGTGATTCGAAGAGCGCACTGCAACACTGTTTTAACCCAATTCCTAAATTGCCTTGGAGGGCGGCCTCCCGACTTCGCAAGGCCTACGTCGCGGCTGGAGTTGGATAACACGCCCACTACTGCAGACTTTTCCGATCCAGAAGGGCGCGCCGTAGCTCCGCGCAGGTGGCCGTGCGCCGCCGAATTTCGGAAACGCGGCTCGCCGGGAGGCTCGCCCTACCGCCGCCGGGACGATCGCCCTGGCGAATTTCGCGCACCGACATTTCACAACTGCGCCGACACCCCAACTACCTGCGGTCCCGGTGTTGGGATTGGGAAGTCTCAGTTTCCGGATCTGTTTCCCCGCAGTTTCAGAACCAGGTATACGCATAAGATATGTAAGCTATTTTCCCATGGCATCTTATGAGACAGGCCTTGGATCTGGCATCTCTCCTGCTCCACGCCAGATCGCGAAGTTCCGCCGGTGCCGCTATAGGACCGCGAACGGGACTCGGAGGGGATAATGGCCGCCTGGTAAACGTGCAAATCCAAACAACGCCTTCCGATGAAAGAGCTAAAAGCCGGCTTTTTGATGCTGCTTGTCTGTGTAGCGATTTACGTGCAGATCGACTCGAGAATCTGGAACGGGTTGTGGCAGTTGGTCGGCAGGTTGGTGGCCGGAGGGAATTAACCTAAACTCCGAAATTCCGGCGACGGTTTCAAGGCAATTTTCGGAAGTTGGATTAAACCCAAATCCCAAAGCTCCGGCGGCCGAGCCAGCAGCCCTACAAGCTAACTTCGGAATTTGGATTAATAACCAGGGGCAAGTTGTAGGGCGGCTGGCTCAGCCGCCTACAAGCTAATTTCGGAATTTGGAATTAATAATCAGAGGTCAGGTTGTAGGGCGGCTGGCTCAGCCGCCAGGGAATTCCGGCGCCCGGCCCAAAGCCCTACAATTCTTCGGGCCGTTCCAATAGTGCTTTCAGACGCTGAAGTAGTTTTCCGGCCGCACCACCGTCAAGGACACGATGATCGAAGGTGATGGTCAACTCGGCTTGCAGTTTGGGGACGAACTGAGATTTGAGTTCATCCCAAACCGGACACAATTCGCCCCGACCAAGTCCGACTATCACAGATTCGGTTGGGAGCGGGATCGGTGTCCCCCAGGTGATACCCAGTGGGCCGTAATTCGTTACCGACGCGATCCCGGAGCCGCGAGCGTTCTCCGGCAGCCGGCGACTACGCGCGGCTTCCACCAATTTCTGGTATTCGGATGCCAATTGAACCAGGGACTTCCGATCCAGTTCTCGAATAACCGGTACGACCACGCCGTCTTCCACTTCGACCGCTACGCCGATGTCGATTGAATCCGGCAGGACGAGCTTCTCGCCGATAAGTCGTCCGGCGTACTGAGGATTTTCCGAGAGTGCGACCGCGAGTGCCTTTGCGACGTACAGCGCCGGACCCGGTGGGGGGTCTAACGATTTGCGGTGGGACGAAATGCCTTCGAGTGAGACAGCAGCACCGATGGTTGCCAACGGCCGGGTCCAACTCCTGCGCATTGAATCCGCGACTGCCAAACGCATAGCTGAGGCCTTCCGGGTCGGCTGCCGTGCCAGTGACTCGAGGTAGGACTCAAAATCTTCAATGGTAACCCTGGCGCCTTTTCCTGTTCCCGGTACAACGCCTATTTCGGTCGAGTGGATTCCCAATTGATCGATTCGCGCCCGCAGGCGCGGTGAGAAAAAGCTGGCGCCTTGCTGCGCGACAGGCACTGGTAGATCGTGGTGGCTTTCTGACTTTGTCGATGCAATTGGCGATTCGGCGGGACTCGCCTTGGGCTGCTGGGCCGGAACCGAAGCTGGTTCAACATCAAGCCCGAGCTTCCGTGCGACGTCATCTGTCGTTTCCACGTAACCCAGAACTGCGCCGACCGGGTAGGTCTGTTCGGCTTGCGCGGAAAAGCTCGCGACGACGCCGGGGCACGGCGTGATAACGCCCATGACTGCTTTGTTTGTTTCAACTTCCATGACTTCCTGGTCAGCTTCGACAGGGTCGCCGACGTTAACGCTAAAGCGCACGATGGTGGCCTCTGTGATCGATTCACCAAGCTGGGGCATGATGATGGGAATTCTGGGCATACTAGGATGAAAGGAACGGAGAGGTTGGTTTCGCTCCAAAACTGCGACGGCTCATCCGCCAAGGCGGATTCGCCCTAGCGATGATGCTCCCATGGCACATCAATGGTAGGGCGAGCCTCCTGGCGAGCCGCAATCCAGGAAAGCGGCGGTTTTTTAGCCGAACCAAAGGTTGTCGGATGGTCACCATTCGAGAAGCTGCCGGACATGGTTTACGATCAATGCCGCCGTTGGCTTGTGGGCTTGCCAGAGGTTTGGGTGATATGGGATCGGAGTATCCTTGGAATTGATCCGGAGCGGCGGCGCATCGAGGAGGTGGAAGCCTTGGCTTGCGACTCTTGCGATGACTTCGGCATTGGCGCCTCCCCAAGGCCACGACTCGCCTATGCACAGCAGTCGCCCGGTGCGTGCGACAGATGCCAGGACCGTATCGTGGTCGAGGGGTTTGACGGAACGCAGATCGACAATTTCAGCCTCGATGCCATTTCGATGCAGTTCCTCGGCCGCGGCTAAAGCTTCTTGCACCATCGCGCTGTAGGCCACGATGCTGACGTCTCTTCCCGCGCGCGCCACCCGGGCCTTTCCGGTTGGCAATCCAGTTTCCGGCAGGGAGTCGGCCTTAAGCCGATTGTAAAGAAATTTGTGTTCACAGAAGATAACCGGATCATCAAGAGCAACGGCTTCCAGCAACATGAAATAAGCGTCTTCGACCGTTGCCGGCGTCATCACAACGAGGCCCGGAAAGTGAGCGTAAAGCGATTCCAGGCTCTGGGTATGGCACGGGCCGGCTCCGGGATTTCCCCCGGATGGTAGCCGAATGGTGATTGAGCAGGGGACACCGGTCCGCCAGAACAAGGTGGCCGCCTGGTTCACAATTTGGTTGAAGGCAACCGATGAAAAGTCGGCAAACTGCATTTCCACGATCGGCCGCATTCCTTCGATTGCTGCGCCAATAGCGCTGCCGACTATTGCGTCTTCGCTGATTGGCGCATCGAGCAGTCGGTCAGGAAATTCCTTAACGAGATTCTTCGTCGCTTTGAAGGCGCCGCCGAAGACCGCGATATCCTGACCATAAATATAGACTCTGGGATCCTCCCGAAGAGCTTTCGCCTGTGCTTCCCGAATTGCTTCGAGGTAGGTGATGCTCATGCGGCCAGGGTTGTGTCAACAAAGCGCCGAGTAGCAAAAGGGCACCAATCTTCCTCGTCTGGCGACACCGGTGGTTCGCGCTGAACCTTGATGATCGCTTCCTCTACCCGAGTCCGCGCGTCCTCCTTCCATTGCTCGATACTGCCAAGGTCAGCCCACTGCTGCTCCAGGAGATATGCTTCCGCCACCTCCAGGCAATCGCGGCCGATATCAGTCTGAAACAGAGTTTGGTCCATGTAACTTGCATCATCGTGCCCCGCATGGCCACTCAAGCGCAGGCAGGCACCGACCACCATTTGCGGACCACGCCCGGCCCGCGCCCGTTCGACGGCATGATTAACAACTTCCATACATTCTTTCAGGTCCGTTGCATCCGTCGAATAGCCGTCTATGCCGTATCCGATCGCACGATCGACTAAGTCCCGGCACCTAAACTGGCGCGAGTTCGGAGTCGAATAAGCATATTGGTTGTTCACCACCACAACAACAAGCGGCAGCCTTTCGACTGCCGCCATATTCATTGCCTCATGGAATGCGCCGGTGGAGGTGCCACCATCGCCAATCGTGGTAGCACCAATGGCGCTGTGATCTCCTTTGAGGCGGCGGGCAAGCAACCCTCCAGCCACAACGGAGATAAGAGCGCCCAGGTGACTGATCATGGCATATGACCCTTCACGCGGTCGGCCTCGGTGAACGTTTCCGTCTCTTCCGCGCATCACTCCGAACCGCGATCCAAGATAGGTGCGAACCACCTCCAGCAGTCCTTCGCCAGCAGCAAACCGTCCGGCCTGATCTCGGATCAGTGGACCAAAGATATCGCCCGGCCGAATCCTCATTCCTAAAGCGACACTGATCGCTTCCTGCCCTCTGCCGATGTAGACACCGCCCGAGATTTTCCCTGCACGCCAAAGACTTACAATCTTATCTTCGACCGTTCGCGCGAGCAACATCCAGTTAAACGCCTTGATGTACTGTTCCTGAAAGCCGGAAGGAACGACATCCCTCTTTAGCTCCTTGAGGGTGTTCGACATAAAAAAGAAAATATCAGCTTTCTTTCGGGTCATGCAAGGCTTTGCGTTCGGCGTTTGGCGAGTGGGACGGGCGTCCCGCCCGTCATCGGTCGTTTTCGGAGAAACGACCCGGGATCGTTTCTCCGAAACGATCGAACGCAGCTGGAAGCCGCCTTCGCACGCTTCGGCGCGCCCTCAACCACAGAGTTTGACAAACCGGTTGCCTTCGGCCGCGACGTAGGCTTGGCGTAGTCGGGCTGCGGCTACTTTACTCCTCGGTGTCAAGC
>JBAUZZ010000565.1:0-7697 GCA_049585495.1 Chthoniobacterales bacterium
GCTCCTTATAGCTCACCGTCCACCTAGGAGGATCGTCGAAAGGTCCGGTAATGCTCTCAACCTCGCCTAGCGAAGCGAGATCATATTTTGCCTCAATGTTCGGTTTGCTCGTTTTCAAAGAATCGACCAGCCAAACCACGATACTTGGTCGAAATGCCTTGAGGATCCGGTGCGTTCCGCCACCCTTAACCTTGTGTTTTCGGCACAACATCGGCGCAGCCGATTCCGCGTGTGGCGATCCACGGCGCGGTAGGCTTTACTGACAGAACCGAGTCGAAAGTAGTTGGCCCAGCCTTTTAACACCAGGTTGAGTTCCCCGACTACTTCCTCCGTCTCGCGCCCACACGTTTGGCGTCGAGTCATCTCACTGATTTTCCCGCACAGTCTGACCACTCGTTTCTTCGAGGGTCGAGTCCCAATGTAGGCTTTTCCCGTTTTCGCGCGATGACATTGGCCCAGCGTGTAACCCAGGAAGTCAAACGACTCCACGGGTACTCGACAGATCCGAGTCTTTTGCTGGTTCACTGTCAGCTTCAGCTTCTGCATCATTATCTCCATCCGCCTTCGTGCCTCTTCCGCTCGGTTGCGGCATAGGATTACGAAGTCATCGGCGTAATTCACGATGTGGGCCTGCAGCTTACGGTCCCAGCCTTGTTGCTTCCAGCCTAGCAGGAAGCGTCGCATATACAGGTTGGCCATGAGCGGCGAAATTCGCGCCCCTTGCGGAGTGCCTCTTCCGCTGTCCTTATTGACGGTGGTCCTTCGCTTGTTACCTTTGCCGTCGTCCTCCTCCACAGGCATTTCCAGCCACGATTTGACCAGTGCCAGCATGGCCCTATCACTCACGCGCCGGGCAACGCTCTGCATCAGTTCGTGGTGTGGAATGGTGTCGAAATAACTGCTCAGGTCGGCGTCCACCACCTCGGTGTACCCTCGATTCAGAAGCCGGTGCACCTCTCGTACTGCATCATGCGCACTCCGCTTCGGTCGGTAGGCATACTGTTCATCAGTCAGATCCGCCTCAAAGATCGCTTCCAGCACGATGACCGCCGCCATCTGTGCCACCCGATCCTTGACCGTCGGTATCCCGAGCGGCCTTGTCTTCCCATCCGCTTTAGGGATATTGACCCGCCGCACCGCTTGTGGTCGGTAGGTCTAGGTTCGCAGTTTCCTGCGCTAATTGTTCCAGCCATGCTTCAACACCTTCGCGCTCGATTCCCGCAAAGCTTTGCCCGTCGACTCCGGAACTCCCGCCGTTGGCGCGGCAGCAGCTCCAGGCCCACAAAAGCACGTCTTTGCGATAGATCTTGTCGTACAACGCATAGAAGCGATAAGCCGGATTTGCCTTCGCTTTGGCATACAACGCTCTCTGCAGCTTCCGAACGCTTTCTGGAGTTAGTAGACTCACATCAATGTCCGCGCTCTCGCTACTTCCTACGTTGCCCTTGAACTAAGCTCCCTTCGCTCCACGGTCATTACTCGCTTCAGCGCTACTACGGACCTATCCGCCACCTGACACAGCCCGGCCTGTTCCTCGCGGACTTCCGGTTGGGATCTCTCTTCCCGCCACGTCGGGCTTCCCGTGTTGACTCGTTGGTCCTTTGCTCTCATCCCATCACCACTACCCCGGTGCTCCCAACCAGTGCGTGCGTTGCTCGCTTCCCAGTTGGACGACGGCCTTCGCCTAACCATCAACAGGCTTGGCAGCCACATTGGCGATTTCGAGGTTTGCTCGGTGTTCATTTCCATTATGGTCTAAGTGCTCGCTGATCCGGCCTCACCGGATCTTCTACCTCAGAGGCTCCGTGTTGGACCGTTACCAGTCCACCACGCTCCGACTGCTTCCGGCTGGAGCAACAGTTGCCGGGTGGGATATCCTCCCTCCCACTGGATCAATCGGCCCTTTTACGGCGCACGATGGTGAGACGCTTAGGTTGAACGGTAAAGAGTTCGTAGCTGACGAATCTGAAGTTGCCTTTGTCTTCATTGACGTAGCCAATCGCGAATTGAGCGAAGAGGGGGTAATCCATTGGTTCAAACAACGGACTCGGGACAAATAGCAAAGGTTTAATGTTTTTCGTTTAATGTTTCGCCACTAGCCCCTAGGCATGCCTGCTGACAATCCGCGAAACTTTAACAATCCCATCGGAATGTTTATTGTGGCCGGGCATATGGCGGATCCCGGCACCCGTGGAACGGCGAGAAACACCGCTTTCCGGTAATCGTTGACCCAAGGCCAGCGCCGGACCGAAAATGTCTGCTGACCTTCCTATGCAAATCTTCTCGATTTTCGCGCTTCTCTTCCTCCTTGTTCTTACCTCTATTGCGGCAGGTAGTGATCAGCGGTTTGGCTTAGCCACTCATTTCGACCGCCAGAACACCGACGCCGCGCGTTACGGCAACTATTTGCACAAACAGTTCGTACAAGAGGGTGTCGCCTGGATCCGGGACGACATCAATTGGGGACTCGATGAACCGACTCAGGGCAAATTCATTCTTGAGCCTACAAAACAGCAATGGATAGACGCCGCTGCAGCAGCCGGTCTTGGTATTGTAGGTCTTATCGATGAGAACGTACCCACCTTTTACGGCGGCCCCGGCTGGACTAACAATCCGGCTATCATTAAGGCCACCGCCAATTTTGCAGCTTTCTGGGCTAAGGCCCAAGCCGCCAAAGGTTACAAAATCGTTATCGAGGTTATAAACGAAGCCCAAAATTATCGCGCCTTCCAAGGCCCCTCCGGTGAACGGTTATTATTCGATCTCACCAACGCCGTAGCCGACGCGGTCCATGCCGCCGCGCCTGAAGTGCCGGTAATAGGCATCGACGAACAGGGCGACCAGATATTGCGCATTCTTGCCCTAGGGCCAGCGCGTTTTGATGGAGTTGTATATCATCCCTACGACCCGGGGAATTGGATTCCGGAGCACACTTGGGAGCCTACGAAGCTCCTGCCGAACGTTGGCGGGGGCGCGGTAGACTACCTTGCCTGGGTAAAGCTCCTAAAGAGCAAGACAAGCCTTCCGCTATGGGAGACCGAGCGCGCCATCTCCGACAAAGGCCGGGAGGGCGAATACTGGTCGGCGGTATGGGAGGCGCGGCGAACCATCGCAAGTTATTGGGGCGGGGTAGCTCATACCTTTATGTACGAAGGGTGCAGCGTTGGAGGAGATGACAAACAAAGTTTTCTGTCCTTCAACCAGGAACCCCGTCAAGCTACGTTTGTTCATCAGCGGCTTTCCGCTGAGCTGCCTGCTTCCCTTATCCCGTCAACTACCGCACCGACGGAAGCCTCCCCCGATTCCAACAGCAAAAACTTTAAGGGACTCGCCTTTGTCACCGGGACCACTGCCAATCCCACGAACACGATAGCGGCGGTTTTCTATCAAAATCAGATGGACGCTGGCGTACCCAAGGTGAACAACGTATCCATCAGGATATTTCAGCCTGGGGCTACCTCGGTCAAAGCGGTCAACGTTGTACGCGGTACGACGCAGGACATGCTCTTTACGATGAACAAAAACTACGTCGTTGTTTCCGACGTGCCGCTATCGATTGAGCCCGTGCTTTTGGAGGTGTCTACGGCCGGTCCTAAACCAACTCCAACGCCACCTTCGACCCCTTCTTCCAAGCCCCGTCCTTTAGGGCGGGGTCGTTGACAGTGGAATAGCTCTTCGGCTTTAATTGGCTCCGCCATAGGTATTTTTCCGATCATCGATGGATTGACAAAATGCCTCAATGTCAGGTGCGAGTTCGCCCCGTGGTTGCACGCATTGCCTGCACATGGGCAAGGCAGTGGAGCGAGCTGGCCGCACCCACGCTTTTCCGACCTGATAAGGGGGATGGATTCTGGTCTATCTTCCAGGAAATTGAGAGTCAGCGCTGGAAACTTTATTACGCGCGCCATCGCACAAGAATTCTGGAACGACAAAAAATCAATTACGCCAAGCGCAAAGGTCGGCAGCCGCCCGCAACCGATCCATGATTTCGATTGGGCTCACCAGTTGCCGTTTGTCCACTAAGTGGACGAATCGCACAGCAGTTTCTGGAAAACTTTATTGGCCTTAGCATCATATCGTTTCCGATACGCCGCTTGTCTGCACGGGTTCGAACAGTACTTCGCACCTTTGCGTGCGAGCAACCAACCGTTACACACCAGGCAACGGCTAGGCTCCTTGCCCCGCTTGATATATTTCTTCATTCGTTACGGATAGTTCGCCCGCTTAGCCGAAGGTTACAAGGGGAATTATATGTGACATTTACGAGATAAGTTTCCGTAACGCTTAATCCTTGGACAGCCTACCCAAGAGCGGGCGGAGACGATTATTGTGACGGTTACCGGGCCGCCTTGGTTCGTGCAAAGCAATTGATCGAGTGTGAAATCAGCTATATCGTATATCGATACGGTGCAAAAAAACATACATTCGGAACCCGAATACAACCAAGTCGAAAAACTGTTATGACTACCGACGAAAAACTCGATAAAATCATCGCCATACTTGAACGAATGGAAGCCCGGCAAATTAAGGTTAAAGAAGAGGTCGACGAAATCCAGACCCATGAGCCGCCCCTCCAAGGGAGTTTTGCCACGGTCAACACCGGCCAAAAGGCGGCCCCCAAGCCAGTCTCATAAGCTGGCTTTTTGTAAGTTCGACTCTTACTTCCGCAACCCCCGAAAAAATCGCCCTATAATGTCATTTGGCGCGTGGTGATACACAAATAGATAACCCCCGGGATTGGTAAGACTCCGCCGACCGCCTATAAGTCAAAAGCGCGGGCCCGCGGATTTTTCTACCACAAAGGCTTGCTAGAACCTTCGCATGATGGTCCGTGGCTGACCGCTCTAGAAATGGCCCGTTGGCTTCTGCTCAAGTAATAGGCCTCCGGGATTCTGTTTTGGAGTTTAACATCAACGGAGGTAACAACTTAGACCAATCCAGGTTCTTTTGCATTGCGCCGTAGCGCGGGCGGAGCCGACCAACTCTTGTGCCCGTTGAATTTTGAAAAATCGTTACATACCCCTCCTGGCTAAACCGCGTGGCGTCAAGGAAAACACTGGCTGACACTTGCCGCTAGTGGCATTTAAGAGGGCGGTATGCCGCGCAGAGCGCAGAGCGAAGACGTCGGACCGCGTTTTACGTGCGCGTCAGCCTCCAGGTCGCTTGGGCTGACGGCGGCACCACACTCTCGGCGCGATTGCGGGCCAAGTGGATTGAGCCAAGCCCTGAGGGAACCTAAAGCCTGCGGCAACTGGTCGATTGCATGACCGAGGGGGACTCGCCCGCCGAACGCAACGCGGCAGCTCGGGCGGAATTGGCGAGCAACAGCAGCCACTGCCCATCATCCGGAAGCTTGCCTGATCGTAGAGGCGCTGCTTTCCGAAATTATCGGCATTCCCGTAAAGGAGCGCTGCCACCACGGAGAGGCACCGCGCTGCTGCTTCGATATCTCCTGAGGGATGAGGCAGAGGAAAATTTCTTTGACAGGCCTAGCAGGTCGAAGCTCGCGACCGGATCCGCGGCCGCATCTGGGCCTCGCGCTGTTTTTGCGTGCCAGTTGACGCGCCAAGAGCCCCAGCCCGCGTAGCACTGGGTCAGGCTCTGGGAGCGGAGCGGAAAGTGTTTGTATTGATTGGCCAAGGTCTCTCCTCTCTGGACATTGCTGGCGAAGGTGCCTTGAGGATTAGTGGGGGCCATCCCTCTGACTGCGGATCGCGTTCCTGCAGACAGATTTTACGACAGATTGGAAGCGATTCTGTTCAAGGCTCCACCACCGCCTCCGTAGTCCGAGGCCGTTCCGGTTGCTAGCTTCGGAAGATCGGCGATCCACTCGCCGTGGATACAGATCTTTACGTTCGTAAATCCGATAATCTCCCCTTCGAAGGCAAACAGCTTTTCGCTGTTTTGACGGCAGGTTATCTGGTGGGAGCCTGACGTGGTAAGTCCTGCTGTGGGCTCTGTATATCTGGAGGCACTTAAGCGCCAACAGGACTCTCCGTGTTGCCCGGAAAACTCCACCACATAAAAACGGTTCGAGTCCAGCCCCTTAATCGAGTTGCCTTTAACCATGGCAACTCCTTCGACGTGCTCTCCGCCGAACTTAATCTCCCATCAATCATCCCTTGAATTATATCACTTTTATGTATATCGCACAACGATATAGATCAGCGAATGTTGATCTCATTCTGCAGTCTAAACGATTAAGAGGAAATCGATCATGAACGTACAGCAGCAAGAACAAACGCGAGCGGTGGTCGATGTGAGGGATCCGCCGCTGCGCGCTCTGCTAAGAATGGCTAAGCCAATCGGGACGTTTGCGGGTGACGGAGATTTCATCCTGAGGATCCGGGATGGCAAGGTAACCGCGGCAAATACGGGCGACCAGGGCGGAGGTCAGAATTAAACAAGGGCTCGCGCAGAATCGCGCTCGTGGAACTTTTAGTGCGCGCTGTTGAGGGCGCGTCGTAGCGTTGATCCCTATCCGCCCGGGCGCAGGCAGAGATGATGTTGTTGATTGATAGTATCGTCGCTAGGGCGGGCGAGCGATAAGCCCGATAGCCGCTGCTATGGCATATGAAACAAACCGGAGTTACCTACCGAGTATTGCGCTTTTGGAGGGAATTATGCATGACGAGGGATTGGAAGTATCCAGAGCTCCCTCCCGCGGAACTCCTGGAGTCACTAGATGTTCCTCAGCCGGTGATAGACCATCCCGAACGCACGCGCGCTGAATGGTTTTGGAAGCGGCGCCCCAGATTCACCTTCCGTGACAGCATAATCTTCTTCATCAGCTACGTAACTGTTGGCGCCTGCTTACTCTACCAGGTACCGAGCACAATCGTTTTTCTACTCCTTTGGCTTGCGGCCGGAATCATCGCTGCGTTCACAGATTTCTTGCGTCTAAAACGCTGGCGGAGTGAGTACGAATCGAGCATTGATCGGCTGCTCGATAGCCATCATCACACAAAACCGAGGTAAGACTACATCAAGATAGGGGAGATCCGTTTTGCTATTCCGTTGAGTATGTAAGCGTGCCTCAGACCCGAAATCGATTCGGTGGGGGAAACGCATTGTGGCCCAGTTGCAAGTATCAATGACCCCCTTGGCGGAGCGGATGCCGAGACCACCGATGGTGGCAAACAACCGCTCGATGCATTGGATTACTTGTCTGCTTGCCGGCATCCCAGAAAGGAAAGCGCCGCTCTGGTGGTGGTTTGCGATTGCCGTTACCGGTTCCTTCGCGACGTTTGGTGTCTTCTGTATCATCTATTTGCTCTGGACTGGCGTCGGCGTCTGGGGAAACAACATTCCGGTGGCTTGGGCGTGGGGCATCACGAACTTCGTGTTCTGGATCGGTATTGGCCACGCCGGCACGCTGATCTCGGCCATTCTTTTCCTCTGCCGGCAAAAGTGGCGTACTGCAATCAATCGTTCGGCGGAAGCGATGACTTTGTTCGCGGTGATGTGCGCGGGCGTTTTCCCGGCAATTCACGTAGGGCGAATTTGGATGCTCTGGTTCGTAGCTCCGATCCCAGTCCCAAACTGGATCTGGCCGAATTTCCGAAGCCCGCTGTTGTGGGACGTGTTCGCGGTCTCGACCTACTTCACCGTTTCGTTCTTCTTCTGGTATCTGGGTTTGGTGCCCGATGTCGCGACGATGCGGGACCGAGCCCGGAGCCGCGTGGCAAAATTTGGTT
>JBAUZZ010000566.1:0-4151 GCA_049585495.1 Chthoniobacterales bacterium
GGTCCTCATCGGCCATCAACTTTAGCTCTATTGCCTCGATGATATAGTCGGCAACGTCGCTGTAGAGCAGTTGCTCGACTTGATGCGAGATACGTCCCCAGGACTTCGGAGAGAACCGAAGCTTTACGGAATACTCGTAGACATCCACCACGTCGTTACTCATGAGAGTAGCGTCTCCTCGCTTTTTTCTACTTTTTGGAAAGAGGTCTGCCCTTCCGATCTTCCTCAAGGGTTCCGTCAGCTCAAAGTCGAGCACTGCTGCGGCCGCTCGCTGGCTCAAAAGCAAACATCCTTATCCAATATAGATAATCGCAAGCGAGGGTGCGTTATTCCCGACAGAGCCCTCAAGCGCAGCGCAACACGGAGACGGGCACGGGCCCGAGCTTAATATGCATAGAGAAGCACTAAAACGAAATCGGGACTCACGTCTCGCGTTAAGAGAGACCGTTTTCTAACCGGGTAGTTCTTTAATGATCTACGGCCCTAAATACCTCGTCCTCCGCTTCGATAGAAATGACTATCGGCCTGTTACAGGAAAGCTTTCGGCGGTTCTCGGGAATAAATTACGAGCCCAAACCGTTTAGAATAGTAATGAATATTTTTGCAATTGGGATTGGGAACCTAGGTGGCCCGGATCTATTTATCATCCTCCTCATCGTTCTTGTCCTCTTCGGGGCGAAAAAGTTGCCTGATTTGGCGCGGAGCCTGGGGCAGAGCATGAATGAGTTCAGGAAAGCTCGCGAGGACGTCGACCGAGAACTCCACAACGGAGGTGCTCAGCCGTCTCAGTCGCGAATCTGCCAGTCCACGCAGAAAGCCGAAGTGGTGCCGAGCGCCGAGCAGGTGACGCCGGCAGCGCGGGCCCAGTAGGGGGTTTCCAGGAAAGAAAAAGTAAGGCACGCTCCCGCCAGGGACGCGACCGGAGCGTTGACAGAGCGCGGGCCCCCGACGCTCAACATGTTATCGCGAAACAGCGGCCGCCTAAATTTCGCCGAACCCGTCCTGGCCCGTCGAATCAAATGTTGGATCGTGAAACTTGATGCGCCATGATAAGCGATCGCCTACTTTTTTCGAGCCCCAGGTATGCCAATACTTTCTGAGTTTGCTCGCCAGTGTGAATGCCATTCCAGGCAGTCTCGATTTCGGCCTGTTGTTCCATTCTCAAGTGCCACGATAGGGGTGGGCGTTTCTTCTTGCTCGTCGCGCTTGGAGAAAAAGTGAAATCAACTGTCCGTATCCTCACCCCGTCTCGATTCTTAGCCTTCTGCCTGGCTAACACCTCGCCGCTCCACCGCTCGGCAAGTAGTTCCAACTCCCGATCAGCCGAACACGCGTGCGCGGCCCCCCGGAACGTATTCATCGCAAGAAGCGGAGCCCAGAATTGAAAAAAGGTGCCTCGATGTTCTTTCACATATCCTTGTTCAGCGGCCGGGAATGCGTTGATTCGAATCACAAGAATCTCTTTAAGTAATCTCGCCGGGTCGCCATCAGCTAAATCGCGGAGGCCGTTGTGTAGCCACTGCACGAGCGCGGCGACGCCGGAGTTATCGGAATAACCGCCATCAGCCAAATGGAGGTTCATGCTGCCATGGTCGACTCCGGCGGCTTTGTGTGGCCCGCCAGCGAGAGGTTTTCCATCGGGAAGGCTAACGGCCCGGAGAGGGCGCGGCGTGGGCGAGATGAACGGGAAGGTGGAAGAGAGTCTCACGGCGGTAGTGATCGCGATGTCTGCTCCCTCGTAGAGGGAACTGAAATCCTGGAAAGCCGCGCAGGTTGCAAGCCCATCTTTCGACCGACATGCCCTGCATGGTGCCGTGGAAAACGCGAGGCGTTCACCGGTCTCGACGATGGTTGAGTTAAAGATCACCGCGGGCAGTGCGCCTCGCGCCACATCGTTTTGCCAGCCCCTTAGCGTGGCTCTCTGCAGGATGTCAGAATAACTCGCATTCAGTTCGTTGGCGTTGCTGACCCACGCCTCTCCAAACCTTCTGCACGGTCGCGGTAAACGTCGGTAAGCAAGAAAGGCGTTACAGCACGGATGAAATCGGTGTAAGCCAGGCCCCGAATCGCTTCGCTCAGGCTAGATCTTTTTGCCACGTCAGCAACAGCCTGCAGGATCCTGGGCGACCTGCCGTTCCCGGACCAATTTTTGGAGAGAAACCCCTCAAGCTTGTAAGCTGTGACGAAATACATAATCCCCACGCTGCCACCAGAAACCCCGCTCAGTAGTTTTAGCGACCGAGCAAATATACCCGGTCGCTTTTCAGTACAGATCTCCTCCAAGCCAGTTAGTACCCTTGCCGTCCAAGCCGCCGCTTGAATTCCGCCTCCCGCCGCCGCCACGAGAATGATCCGACCGTCGTTTTCGGTCGCGCGCGCCAAGATTGATGCAGGGTCTGAGGGTTTTACGTAGAAGTCTTTCTTCGCTGAAACCTCCTGATATATCCGATAGAAATGATCGGCTTTCAGGTGAAACGCCGCGACGGATAACCAAAGAACGATTGGAACAAAGAGAGGGATCCGAAACGCATCGAGGAAAAATGCGAGCCCGGAAAGGGCCCACACTAGGACGGTCATCAGAAGCAAAAAATAGCACAAGGGCGAGAGGCGCTTGGTTCTTAACCAGTAATACAGTAACGTGGTGGCTAGAAAACAGACTGCCGCACGGATGTGACCCGGCTCTATTACAGAAGCGCTTTTGTCTAAGCTGAAGTAGCCGCTACTAATCCAGCGTGGAAGAACATTCGCTAGCTTGGAGAGCGTTGATTTTACCCAATCCAAACAAGCATGAATCACAGGAGAAATATTGCCCGCTTGTTCGAGCAGAAATGGAATCATTCGCGCAACCACGAAGTCCAAAAACAGCCAGGCCCCGACCCCGGCGAGACAACCGGAGATGAGCCCGTATAGAATCTGCCTTCTTATTTTAGGATCTGTGGCGACGAACGCCGCCCCAGCATTTAGCGTGATCATGACGAAGACGAGCAGGATCCATCCCCACGACGGAAGGAACGGATGACCAAGTGCCTCGCGGAGTCGTTCCTGTCCATATTTCTGGGTGATGTATGCCGAGTCGACAATGGAGGTTCCAACCAGCACCAGGAGCAAGCCGACATGAAATCCTGCCCGCCTGTTGTTTAGATCATAGGCTCCGATAAGCAGTTCCCGACCCAGGGTATGCGCGACCGCTGCAAGGATTGCCAATGCAAGCAATGCGACCCATTGGACACGAGCAAGGAACACCCATTGCGCCGAATTCGAGCTAATGTGGATCACTAGGCCGATGAAGATAAGCGCACCGAGCCACCAAAGACGTTGTCTAGCCATGATGCAGGCTCTCACGACGCTCGCTTAAGACAGATCTTGGCGACGGAGAGCGCTCAGAACCGGAAAGACCCAATCAGTCCGACGTAAAAGCCCAGCAGCAACGCGAAGAACATCGCGATCGTTAGCGAAAACTCTAGCCAATCGTCGGGTAGCCTGCCGGGCAAACGACAGCGCTCCACGAGCCTCGCCCGAATTTGCTCTTTCTCTAACCAGGCATTTTCCAGCGTTTTGCGACCCGATTCGAAGTCGACAATCTTCTGAGGCATCTCGTCAGTGCCCTTTCCTGAGTCAGGTCGCTCGGGGTTCCCAAGCTTGTTCCTGTTTCTTTCTTCGATGATTACCATAAAACCTCGTTTGCTACGTTCCGCCTGCGATCATGCTGATATAATGAGCTCAGACACGCGCTTATTCTCATCCGAGCTGCAACGCTGTAAGCAATTTGCGATTGATCAGACCGGTGACGGGTAATCCTTGATCGCTTTGGAAGGCGCGGATCGCCCGACGGCTGCCAGCGCCAATCACGCCGTCAATCGGTCCCCGGTAATAGCCGCACTTGTTCAATGCAGATTGCACAACCGAGATCGCTTCACCTGATCTGGATGTTCCGTAGTCCACAGATTGATCGGCGCCTTGATACGCATCGTAGTTGTAATAAAGGTATGGGTAGTAATAGGGGTAATCGTAAGGGTAATAGCCTGGATATCCGAAGCCAGAAAAGCCGAAATCAAAAAACCCTCCATCAAACTCGCGAAAGCCACGATCGCGAAAGTTGCGATCGCGTCCACGGAAACCCCGGTCACCGAAGCGGCCGTGATCTCCTCGAC
>JBAUZZ010000567.1:0-2161 GCA_049585495.1 Chthoniobacterales bacterium
CCAAACGGAAACCGAGACGCTGGGCTGGACGTGTCTCCGGCGGTCCGCGACTATCTGGGCCTCGACAACATCGATTTTTGTGACTGGAAATTTGTGGACTTCAATCATGTGCTATCCGGTCCCTGGGTGATTTACGGAGACAACAATATTTTCAGCCGGCTTCACCGCAGCGAATCGAGTCTACAACGCTAACTAAACTACCGCCCTTCGGGAAAACCTACCCGTATTGGGTGGCTTACTGGCGAGCGAATGGCAAAAACCGAACGCAAGTATTTTTCAATTGCGTCCTTGGGCTCAACAAAAGCTAAGCAGGAAGCGATGGACGCACGGCGAGAAGCGGGGCGGCGCTTCCCCTGGCTTTTGTAAAACTGGCAAGATGCGTGATTCAGGCTACTCAGGTTGCATCACGCGCAACCACGTCGTGATCCCATTCGAACGTGAAGGCAAAGCGCGTAAGTTTGCCATTATGCCACTGATCCTGCTCGTCAGCTCAATCGTTCAACGTGTCAGGCCGATTTCACCTACACGATGGTGCTGGATGTCGTTAAGATACAAGACACGGGCAAGGGAGAGAAATCTGTCGCCGAAGACCTAGAAGCCGTTCTAAAGAAAATTGAGAATTGGCACCAAAGTATCGATCGCGGGTCATCGGATCAGTTTTAGCAACGCATAAGGTCTCAAGCACCGGATCGAATGGAATGGCAAAGAAGCGAGAGTTTGTCGTGCCTACCAATTCGCCGCTACTAATCGTGCGGGAGATAGTTTCCACTCACATAGCCACGGAGGCCCTGCCATTCGACCGGGTACCACCAAGTATCGCCATCCCAGACCGCATCTTCGTCAAACGCTAAAATACCGGTCGCATCGGCTGGTATTGCTGCCACGACATTAAACCTAGTTCCCGGTCCGGCCCGTAATTTTAGGGCGTAATTTGGCTCAACGTTGACTACGCCAGTTAAAACAAAATGCGTCGGATGAAGAAGAATTATTCCGTCAGACCACGCGACTGCCGCCCGGTGCCCCATCTCCGGGGTATAGGACACATACGGTAATGGAATAGGTTGCCCAGTATCGGCGCACGCCGACAAGGCAACGCAGGCGAGGATCATTATGCCCTTCATTTTCGGGTTCTCCTGTCTCCACTCAAATCTACGTCTATCCCGTTCGGTGGATGTTACCGCCGTCCCCCGGCGCGTTCGCCGACGGCCCCCTACCGGTTCGCTTCGGAGACCGCAGCGGTGCCAACCCTCTTCTAGACTGGGGCGCTTCCTGCCGCTTAGCAAATAGCATGGCTCGCCTCAGATTCGGCAACAGCTCCTCGGCAGCTAGTCGCGCTTCCCTTGCCTTCCGTTCAGCTATGCCGTCACCATGGGCATTTTCACTGAATCGCCTTGATACGTTTCTGCCGTTCTCTTTCCAGTAAGCCTCCCAAAACCAGTCAATTCGCTTCCCGACCTCCCGAGAGCCGCGTCCGCACAAGGCTCTTGGCGACAGATCGAATGGGCGGCAAAGAAGCTAGAGTTTGTCCTGCCTGACAATTCGCCACTACTGATCGTCGCTATGTTTCCGACCGTCCCCGCTGGCGCCTGAGAGCACGCGCTGGATGGCCCTGCTTGGCTCGACATCTATCGCTCTCTGCTTTACTGTTGGATCGGTGGGCACCGAAAAAGGATGTTCCTCAATAGGGAAGCTCTTACCCTTTAAAATGGCCTCACGTGCTCGGCGCCATCCGACAACGCCTATGATGGCTTGTATTTCGCGGGCAAAAGCGGCCGCGACCGATTGCCGCTCCTTTTTTGCTAAATAAACTAGAAGCCAAAAGCGCCTCGGCGATTGCGCCCGCAGCGCCGATCAACGCGCCGATAGTCGTGTGAAGAAAAGGCGTCCTAAAATCCTGAGCGTCTGGCTACCTGTCGCTTGATATATAGCCAAACCTTCTTGAGTCCCGCTTTCAGGCTTTCGGTTTGATCAGGGCACCCGGCTTGGCCGAAACCTTTCCCTTGTAGCTCACCGTCCACGTAGGAGGATCGCCGTAAGGTCTGCTCACCCTCTCAACCTCGCCCAGTGAAGCAAGGTCATATTCCGCTTGCAGGTTTTCCGGTCTGAAGCATCGCCGAAAGTGCAGAAGCTCAACCTCAACCAGTGAACCGTTTCCTCCGGC
>JBAUZZ010000568.1:0-5138 GCA_049585495.1 Chthoniobacterales bacterium
ACGCCGCCTCAGCCAAGCTTAAAGCCACCTTCCACCAAACCGAACAGGTTCTGACGGTCGCTACCCGCGGCCCCGGCTTCGCTTTAGATGAAACCCTTTACCTCGACGGACGCACCGATCCGAGCAATCAGCAACTGCTCGGAGCCACTTCACTCAAGACCAGAACCGCCTGGTCCAATGACTACAAGCAGCTCGTCGAGACTCATCAGATCAAAACCAAACAGGGAAATGAGGGCCAACTGATCATCAAAAGGCACCTGATAAACGATGGGAAAAGCATGGTGGTTGCTTTCACCCTAAAGCTCAACGCAGAACCACAGATGACCTCTGCCCGCCAAATCTGGCACAAGCAAGCGATTTTGGGTCTGGAAGCGCAAAAGCATTGGCGCCGACTCCAGTGCTGCGCCGGCGACCCAGGTCCACGGATATTGTCGAATGGACGCATTGAGTAGCCGTGGGATATTGTAGTCTTTCTTCAAGTCACTCACCTGTTCCGCCATTCCCCGCCGATCTTCTTCGAGACGAACAGCTAAGGAGCTTTTGTCTTCTTCTGGGTCAGCCATTCTTTGTCCTTTTCAATATCTTTGAGCGTCATCTGGAAAACCGGTTTACGCAGACGCTGTCGCAAGATAAAAAATGTGATCGCGCTCGAAAGGGTAAGGATGAGCCCACAAATCAGGGCGCTCCATCCCCACGCCAGGTGAAACAGCAGCGCTATGACAAACAGTAGAAATGCGCCATACATCAGAACGCTGGCAATCGCCAGAACCAGTACAACAGCCGTCAGTATAACAAGTCCGATTAGATGGCCTGTAGCCTCTTTCGATTCGGTCGTCAGCAATCGCGCCTTCAGTTCCACGTAGTCGAGGAAAATCGAAGCCCAGCTGGAGGCGGGTTTTCTTCGAATTGCTTGCTGAATCGCAGGCTCTCCTTTCGGGTTCATTTGGTTTCCGCCGAGTTCCATAGTCGGATTTGGTTTTGCTATTCCTGATACCGGTATGGTTAACCCTTTTTCTCGGAGGAATATGCCGGCGGCGAGTAGACATTGAATGTCAATGCTGTTTCACTCGGTTCCCTCCTTGATATTCGAAATGTTCATAAAATCTGATCTTACGCGCTGGGCCTTACTTGGTGTTTGCCGTCTGAGGCAAAATCAGCCGCGCGATCTCCTGACAATGCCCGTCAAATTTAGTTCGTCGCTCTTGTCCAAGCTGGATCTGTTGCAAATCACGGTTTGGAAGAAGCCGCGGCAGGCCTGTCCATCGACTTCCGATACCAGGAGGAGGTGCGATAACGCAGGACAAAAACGAACACCTTCAGTGCTTCCTCAAAGGCTCTGGCGGCAAATACGCTCTGCGCTCCCAGTTTGGCCACGGCCCCCAACAGCACTGCAGCGGGCAATCCTGCAGCGTAACTGCCAATAATATGAGTCAAAAGAACAAACTTTGTGTCGCCACCGCTGGGGAGAATGCCGTTTCCCAGAATGTTGTTGAGAACCTTTGCCGCCTGAACGCAGGCGGTGATGATCAGGCCCCAGAACGCCAGTTGCAAGACATCCTGACCAACACGCGGATAAATGAGAGGTAAGAGAAAACTAGCGACGACTAACAATGCGCCGAAGCTGAGGCCGACAACAACCCCCAGTTGCAGCACCAATCCGGCCTGCATCTTCGCGTGCCGCAGCAACCCTTTCCCGATCGCTTGGCCAATCGAGGCCACCGCCGCTGGAGGGAGACCTGCCGCCGCGACAATGAACAAGTTCTCGATCGTCATAACGATCTGGCTGGAAGCCAGAGCCGCAGTGCCTAACCGGGTAAACACAATGGTGTAAATAAAGGTGCTTGTTCCCCAAAGCATTTCGCTCAGGGCAATCGGATAGGTGATATCGAATAGAGGTCGAGCGATCCTCCGCGTTTCGAATCCCGTTCCCGGCCAATACCAGTGCATTCCCCTGCTTGCGACGGTACAGAACGGCGACCAGCGCCAGACACCGCGCAGCCTGTGATACCAGGCTAGCCAGTCCCGCGCCGATGACGCCGAGCTTCGGAAAAGGGCCTAACCCAAGCACGAGAAAGAGGGCCAGCAGAGTGTTTAGAATCACTGCTGCCATAGTTATCGCCATCGGCGTTCGCGAATCGCTCAGCGAACGAAACGTAGCTGTCGTTACTGCAGTGGTGACCGTCATTGGCATCGCGGCTGCGAACAATCGAAGATATCCACTCGCAACACCGACCAGATCCGCTTGGGCTCCGACCGCCCGCAGGATGACGGTTGGAAACAGGATCAGCGGCAGGGCCGTACAGGTTCCAAAAACAGCAGCGAAGATCTGTCCGAGCGAGGCAACTCTTGAGACTGCTTTCATGTCCTGACGTCCAAACGCCTGAGCCACTAAGACGCCGCTCCCAGTTCCTATTGCGGAGTATAAGAGCGCGACAATGAAAGAAACGCTGTTGGAGAGGCCCACCGCCGCGACCGCACTGGCGCCAAGCACGCCAACGATGATCTGGTCAATAAAACTGAATGACGCCTGGAATACGGACTCAAGGCTGACCGGAATTGCGACTCTCAGAATCTCCCGATAGCCATTGAGCCTGCTCCATTGATTCATGTTGAGCCATCTATGAGGCCTGTTTCGTGTCACATCTGAGCTCTAGAGCTCACGGTCCAACTCTGAGGTGGAGCTAGAAACAGCTCGCGGCGAGAAGGTCGCGATCACTTATTTCGAGTTCCATACCCGATAGCAAAGTGGCAGCCGCTCGAAGCGGACGCCCACCGCGCCTTTTTTAGGCCAGTTCCTGAGCGGACCACCACCCTACTGGCCCGGCGTCACAACCGTCGTGGTCGTCGATGAGGCCGGCGGCGCTACAGGCTCGGTCGTGGTTGTGGTTCGTTTAACAACGGTGGTCGTCGTTGTCGGGGGCGGTGTCGTGACCACCTCTTCGCTAGTACACGCTCCCAAAATACTACCAAACCAATTAAAAGAATAACCCTAGACATACTTTCGATAACTCCTTTCGTGAAGCGGCCTCCCAACATGTTATCAGAGGACCTTGGAAGGCTCTTTTATCAGCTCGCTGAGAGCCTCTGATCCGCCCTATTGACCAGGGGCCTCCCCTGCGTCGACAAGGTACAGCAAGACTGGCAGCTTTCCGGACTAGCAAATCTGCGGGGTCCTATCCACATTGGACGAGTCGAGCGGGCAAACGCCCACGCAGAATCGCTCGGGGCGGACACTGATCAAAGGGTAGTGCAGGCACTGCAAATCCAATGGAACGGGTTGCGTGATCCATCCCTCGGCTGCCGCGCGAACTATGTCGAGTAATTCAAACGCCGGATCGCGCATCGGGGTAGCGGTAGGTGGACTTGCATATGAAGTTACACCGTTTGGACAACCTTAAAATTGTAGTCGTCGATGACCAGGCGAATCTCTGGTGCGCAGTCGGCCGTTTTCTGTCGGACAAGGGCGCACGGGTTCAGGCTTGTCAGAACGTGGACGAAGCATTGGATGTCATTCTCAGACTCCAACCGAACCTGATTATTTCCGATATCCGAATGCCCGAAAAAGATGGCTTTGAGCTGTTGAGCGCGGTCCGTTCACTAAACCGAGATTCTAGTCGAGAGGTGCCGGTCATTGCTATGACGGATTTCAAGACGGAAAAGCTTTTTGCTAGGCGGCCTCGTTTCGACGGCTTCTTACCTAAGCCTTTCACTTCCGCTGCCCTGATGCGGGCCGATCTCGGATGTCCTGACCTGAAAGAAAACAGCTGAGCCGGCGAACGAGTAGTCTACCTAAACGATTTCGGTACCATCGTGCAGGCACCACGACCGGCTCGAAGAACGCCGTGTAAGCTAAGTCTAGAATTTAGCAGGCTCCCGACGTTGGTTCCGCCAATTGCGCTGTCAAACCATGAGACGATAAAGCTCACTTTCGAAGAAGGGCGCCTACCAACAATCCGAGAGCAAAGGCCCACGCGATCGCTTGGAGCGGCTTCCGTCGTACCCGATCTTCTAAGTCGGCTTGCCACCGGCCTGGTTGAGCCGAAGCCTCTTTTATTTTCTCGTCTGCTGCGCTCCGCAGCTCATCCACCTTTGCACTAGCAGCAGCTTTGGCCTCCGCCCCCGCTTCTGTTGCGTGCATTTTCGCCTTCTCAAGATGCTCCCTGGCGCTCTCGAGGTGTTCTTCTGACGACTCACCTTCCATCTTGTTTTCCTTTTCCATGAGAAAAAACTGGGTTGCCCCATAATAACTATCGCAATTGAGCAGGACACTGGACGTTAGAGACGGCAAATTTGCTGGCACATAGAAAGAACATTCCAGGCTTCTCAGAGTCTGGCCGCACAGGCCGCGCAATCTTCGCGAAAAGCAACCGAACATGTTCGGCGTCCGTGCGGTTCTGCTCGTCGTTACGAGTACTAGGCGTGAAGAGTGCCGAAGCGGTTAAAGAGCTCTTTCCTTTTGACGGAAAGAAAAGGAGATGTTGCGATGAACAATACCCAATCCGATCAGAACGTACAGACTCTGCGGGTCCGAGCCGTCAAATCTATGCAACGCCGCTGATGGACATTGAATGCACGGCAGAAGGCTTCATTCTGCGCCCGAAATGCAGCGAAAAGTTCTGACCGATTGTTATACCTAATGCTCGACGCCCCCGATCCGAAAGTGGATTTGTTAAACATGGCGCCTCGCAGGACGTAAAGAAGAGCGACAATGAATCGGACGTATTTCCACGACGCTTTAGGCCCGTTGCTGCTGTCCGGCAAGAAGCGCAGGCGCGAAAAAATGCCGTCGAGGGGGAGGAAGTCTGCGGCGATGGGTGGGAAGTTATCGAGACGGCAGAGGTTTCAGCTTGCCAAGTCTTCGCCTGGGATCTGGCATCTGCCCAGGCGCTCTCCGCCGCTCCTCTGAGCTCTTGAACCTTGCCTTGCGCTGCTTCTCGAAATTCATCTGTTTTTTCCGCGGCGGCTTGGCGGATATCTTCTACTTTGGCGCTCACTGCTTCTTTGATATCTTTGGCGGCGGCTCTTAAATGATCCTTGCCGCTTTCTGTCGTATCCTCGGGTCTCTGGTGTTGGTCCATATCTTACGTGACAAGATTGACTACTGCCTTCGAGCAGAATGGTATGCATGCGAGCAAGGT
>JBAUZZ010000569.1:0-1551 GCA_049585495.1 Chthoniobacterales bacterium
CTGATGTCGTGATCGACGCGAAAATGAGGACCAACGAATCCCGTAGCGGTGACAAAAACCGCTTCGCCGGTGAGCAGATAAGAGGCGAGCGCGGCGTTAAGGTCGACGATAGGCGGCAACGCGTTAAAAGGTCCCTTGGTCAGCGCGCCCTCGGAGCCGGCACCGGTGGTTGAAGGAGATTTTCCGGTCATGCTGCAAATGAATTCCATGAACAGCTCCGGCAGCTCGAAGTAATGAATAGGATTGAAGACTGCCAGCGGCCGAATCGCATCCTCAGGCGGATTGTTTCGACGCCCGGGGAGAACTGCATCGACAGGCCTATGAACCGGCTTATCGAGCGGAATCCGCCGGTGAAGGCGGGTGCCAATCTCTGCCAGGTAGGCATCGCGCGGATTAACGAGATCGGTCCGAGGCTGGAGATAACGCGTATTTGTCGAAGGCCGACCGTCAACAACGCGGGGATGAGCGGAAGAGACAAAATAGGCTCCGTTGCTGCTCGTCGCCGCCTCGAGGATGAGCCGTTGCAGCGGCTGGGTGAACTTGTCGAAGCCGATTGCATCCTCGATTAACGCCTGAGCGTGCGCTGCTGTTAGCGCTTCATAGTTCGAGAAAAAGTTGCCCGGCCGCGCGAAGTCTGCTTCGGTCTGCTTGTCGTATCCGGGATGAACCGCGTCGTCCGGTCTCTGGAACAGCCGCTTCTCGCAATTTACTGCGAACTTTACCGACGGTTGCCGACACTCGGGACTGAGGTTTTCCAGAAGCGTTGCTGGCACCGTAATGGAAGCCGTGATGTCGTCTTCGAACGCGAGCTTTGAGGCCGGATGAAAGTCTTTACGCAAGCCGAAAGTCCTCCAGGAGCCGTCCTGGTCGTATCCAACGCGGAGATAGTTAGTCACGAGTCTACGGTTGTCGCATTTGAGCTCATGAGCAGGGACCCCGTTGACAATGTCCACGCTAAAATGTTCACGCCAGCCCTGGCCCCAGGCAGGTTTGTAGAAGCGTTTTACGACGAAAACGAGTTCTCGCACGTATTGCGGAATCGAGTTAAGCCAGGCCGAATACTCGTCTGCGTACTGGTCGGGAGCCGGGGTGAGTAACTTGATGACCGAACCGAGCGAACGTTCAGGGCTAAGGATCGGCCGGCTCACCCGTGTTATTCGTCCGTCGCGAAACCGGCCCGCATAGTCGTGGTTGATCAACTCTTCGACAAGATCGAAATCTCTTTTGAAGTCAGCTACGTACACCGGTCCCTGGATGATCGCATCGGTAATCGGCTTGGATATCTCCGATTTTCCGCCGCCGGACACCGTAGAAGGCTTGTGACAAAGCGTGCCCTCTGCCACCGTTCCGATTAGTCGCCAGGCCCGTCCGCCGGCTGGCTTCAACATGTGGACTTTGTGGCCGGACGGACGGATGTAGGTGCGCCCTGGCAGGAGTTTGATCTTCCGCTCGATGTCGCCGCAGAACCAGCTCGCCGTTTGCTTGTGCAGGTCAAAGCGCACGTCTTCGGGCACATAGAGTATTTCCGGAAATCGCTTATCGACAGCGTAC
>JBAUZZ010000570.1:0-4650 GCA_049585495.1 Chthoniobacterales bacterium
AAATTTTTCGATGAAATAAAAACTCGCTGGAATGAGGAACACAGCGATCAAACTCGCTGCAAACATGCCGCCAATCACGGTGGTGCCCATCACTTGCCGGGCAACTGCTCCGGAGCCGGAGGCCGTCCAGAGCGGCACACAGCCGAGGATAAAGGCAAATGACGTCATCAAAATCGGGCGCAGCCGTAGCCGCGCACCGGCGAGCGCGGCTTCTGCCAATGGGGTGCCGCGCTCATATTCCGTCTTGGCAAACTCGACGATTAAAATGGCGTTCTTGGCGACTAACCCGATAATCATGACCAGACCGATCTGGGCGAATACGTTGTTCTCTATCTGCACTAGAAATGGCGAGAAAAATTCTCCGGTTACAACCCGTCGCAGATAGAGCATCCCGAAGGCTCCAAAGACCGCGATCGGCGTACTCAACAACACGCTGAATGGGAGCGACCAACTCTCGTAGAGGGCGGCCAGAATTAAAAAGACAAATAAGAGCGAGAAGCCGAAAATCGCGGCCGGTGGGACGCCCAGCTGCGCCTGCTTCTCCTGGAATGACATTCCAAGGTAATCGTATCCCATTTCGGGCGGCATCGTCTGAGCGAAGACTTCCTCTAACGCGTTCATTGCCTGGCCGGAGGTGAATCCGGTAGCGGGCGTCGCATTTATTTGCGCGCAACTAAATAGATTGTAGCGCATTGTGAACTCCGGTCCGGTGCGGCTTTCGATTCGTGCCAGGGCACTGAGTGGAACCATATTGTTGTTCACGTTCCGGACATAGAACTGCCCAAGGTTGTCAGGGTTGTTCCTGTATGTACCCTCGGCTTGCAGGTAAACTTGCCATTGGCGCCCGAAGCGGTTGAAATAGTTAATAAACGATCCCCCCATGAATGTCTGGATCGTCTCGAAGATATCGCTGACCGCAACGCCTTGCTTAAGGGCTTTCTCATAGTCAACATCGATATAGAGCTGTGGGACAGTAGGCTGAAATGTCGTGCTGGCTTGTGCTAGCTCGGGGCGCTCGCGGGCCGCGGCGAGAAATCTAGCGACGTTCTTCGACAGAAGTTCGGTATCGCTTCCGGCGCGATCTTCGAGAACAAAGGTGAGTTCTCCGGATGCCCCGGCTCCTGGGATCGCAGGAGGCGAAAAGGCAAAAGTGATGCCCTCGGGTTGGCGTTTCAATTCACGGTTCAATCGGTTCTTGATTTCCTGATAGTGTATTCCTTTCGCCTCGCGTTCTTTCCAGGGATTCAGCGTGACGAAGAAGAAGCCGTTGTAGGTACTTTGCACTCCGCTGAGCAGGCTCGATCCGATCGTGGTCGTTACAAAGCTAACGCCTGGAGTCCGGGCGAGGATGGATTCGATTTTGCGGCAGACCTCGTCCGTGCGTTGCAGGGAGGCGGCATTGGGCAGTTGCAGATTGACGTAGAAGAATCCCTGATCTTCATCCGGCAAAAAACTCGTCGGGATCTGCTTTCCAAAGAAGAAGGCGGCTGCCCCGAACCCCACCAGCACCAGCAGCGCTAGTGCTGTCCGGCGAATGAACAGCGCCGAAAGCCGAACGTAGCCCTCCCTGGCAAGCCCGAAGAGATGATTGAACCCACTGAAGAACTTCCCCAAAGCTCCAACCCCGGCTCGGCGAGGACGCAGTAACAGCGCACATAGCGCCGGACTCAACGTCAACGCATTAAAGGCCGAGATCAGGACTGATACCGCAATAGTCACAGCAAACTGTTGGTAGAGTCGCCCCGTAATTCCGGGAATGAAGGCCGTCGGCACAAACACCGACGCCAGCACCAGCGCAACCCCAATCACCGGACCGGTGATCTCTTTCATCGCTCTGATCGTCGCTTCTTTGGGTGGCAATCCCTCTTCGATGTGGCGTTCCACGGCTTCGACCACCACGATCGCATCATCGACGACCAGACCGATCGCCAGCACAAGACCGAACAGCGAAAGGGTATTAATCGAAAAACCCAGGAGCGGAAATAGTATGAAGGTGCCCACCAATGACACCGGCACCGCTAACAACGGAATGAGCGTCGCCCGCCAACTCTGCAAAAACAGGTAGACAACCAAAATCACCAAGCCCAGCGCTTCGATCAATGTCTTAACGATCTCCTTGATCCCCGCTCTCACCGGCTTGGTCGTGTCCAGCGAGATCACATAGTCCAGCCCCCGGGGAAAGCGCTCCTTAAGCTGCGCCATCAGCTTCTTCACCCCGGTAGCTGCCGCTAACGCGTTCGTCCCGGGCAGTTGATAGATCGCAATGGCGGCGCTTGGCTCTCCATTAATTCGGGCTCGGGTCGTGTACACCTGGGAACCGAGCTCGGCCACATCCTTGATTCGTACCATAGCCCCGTTTGACTGTTCACGAACGACGATATTCCCGAACTGTTCAGGGGTGACAAGCAAGCCCCGGGAAACGGCCATGTAGGTAAATTCTTGTCCAGCCGGTACCGGCTCTCCTCCGGCTTCACCAACCGGGTTGACAGCATTCTGCTGTTGAATGGCATTTACGACATCCGGAACCGTAATGTTAAACCTACCTAGCAGATTGGGTTTCACCCAAATGCGAATGGCGTACTGGCCAGATCCGAATACCTGGACGTTGGAGATACCCGGTAGTCGAGTTAGTTGGTCGTTGAGATTAATATAAGCATAATTCGTCAGGAATTGAGAGTCGTAGCGGCCGTCTCTGGAGCGAAGGGCAATGATCATCAACGGGGCAGAGAAGGACTTCTGGACACTGACTCCCTGCGCGGTGACCTCCGGCGGTAGTCGAGCTTCCGCCTGGGCCTGCCGCATCTGGGTAAGGACCTGGTCAGTTTTCGGATCGGTATTTTCGTCAAAATTCACTACATATAATTCATGTTATCGACCCCACCTATTTGCTGCTCGATAGGAGTCGCAACAGATTGCTCAACTGTTAGCGCGTCAGCGCCCGGATAAGAGGCCGATACGACAATTTCCGGCGGCGTGATGTTAGGGAAAAGCGATATCGGCAGCAAGGCCAGGGCCACCCCCCCAACGATCACCGTGATAATGGAAACCACGACGGCGAGGACCGGCCGTTGGATGAAAAATTGCGACATATCTTGGTCCAGGATCGCTCATCCGCCTGGGCAGATGAGCGATCCTGGCTTTGCGGGCTAGCTCGCGGTCTTTGCCCACGGCTTCGGCTTCACTGGCTTGCCGTCGCGTACCTTTTGCAGGCCCTCAACCACGACACGCTCGCCCGGCTTCAACCCATCTTCGATCACCCAAAGCGAACCGAAGAATTCACCCACCTTGACGGAACGAACTTCCGCTCTATTGTCCGCGCCCACGACCGCTACTTCATAGCTCGTCTGTAACTGATTCACCGCACGCTGGGGCACTACCAACGCTCCACGCCTTGTCCTCACCGTCACCCGAACGCGAACGAATTGGCCAGGGCGTAAGATATTTTGGGGATTCGGAAACAGCGCGGCGAGGCGGATCGTGCCTGTCTGAGCGTCCACCTGCCGGTCGACGGCCGAGAATTTTCCCTTTTCAGCGTACAGTGCACCGTCGGCCAGAATTATCTGGACCGGCGGCGCCAGGACCTTACCGGTGGAATCTCGTTCCATGTTCTCCTGGGCTTTCAGATAATCTTGCTCACTGACCTGGAAGTAAGCCTTGATTGGATCAACAGTTGAAATGGTCGTTAGCGGCTGAGTATCACTGGGACTAACGAGGTCGCCGATACCTGGATTCGCAATTCCGGCAATCCCAGTGACCGGCGCCTTTAACCTGGTAAATTCCAGATTGATTTCCGCTTGGCGTACCGCAGCCTCCTGCGCTTTCACCGCTGCCTTTGCCGCATCGTTCTGCTGTATCGCATTATCGCGGTTCTGCGCACTTTCAACCTTCTGGGCGAAGAGTTCCCGCATCCGCTGTTCCGCCTGTTCAGTTTGAACCTGGTTTGCCTTCGCTTGCGCAAACGCCGCCTTCGTCTGCTCCAGCGCGGCCTCGTAGGTTGTTGGGTCTATCTGAAAGAGCAGATCTCCCGTCTTAACGAGCCTACCCTCCTTGTAATCCTGCGAAATGAGATAACCAGAAACTCGCGCCCGGATATCTGCGTTTACCGAACCGTCGAGGGACCCAATCCATTCCCTTATCACCGGTACATCCTGCTGGAGGACTTCTGTTACCAGCACCTCGGGCGGACCGAATGAATTATCTCCTTGCTCACGCTTCGAGCACGCGCTCAGGAACAAGACAAAGCAGCAGGGAACAATTGGCGCGAGACACCCCACCCATTTGGTCGGCCATTTCATAGATTGCGATCGGTCGCAGCAGGTTGAGAAGTTCGTGCCGTCGGCGAGGTCAACATTGTATCGTGTTCTCATTCACCAGCTCAAGGCCGAAACGCAGGCACCCGTCGAACCACCGAAAGTGCGAAATCGGATAGCCTGAGGCAAGGTCATCTTGACTAATCGCGTCCTCGCACCTTTCACGCGCGGCTCATGATCCCCTTGCAGTGGCGTGCTCAGGGTTGCACGCCAAAGGCGTAAGAGAACTCAGCCCAGGAGCCTGTCGGATTTGAAAGCGAGCTGAGCGGCAGTTTGCGCGTCTAATCCGAAAAGCTTCCGCCCTCTAGACAGGCTCCTAAAACTCCGCTTCGCGGAGGAA
>JBAUZZ010000571.1:0-4408 GCA_049585495.1 Chthoniobacterales bacterium
CATCCCAAGTCGCTTCGCGAAACGTCTCCCCTTCTCGGATAAGTGGTTTTGTCAGTCGGTCCCGGCTATTTACAAAATCCCATCCGAACTTGCCTTTTACGCAGGTCGAAACACCGTTGGCGGGGCCCTCCGACGGCTCAACCTTTAGAATGTGCCGATCTTTTGTCCAAATTTCAAAGCTACATCCAACACCGCAGTAGGTGCAGACCGTCTTGGTGCGGCGGACACGATCTTTTCGCATCGCCGATTCTACTTCAGAGACCTTCAAAATCGAGCCGTAGCCAAGCTCTGGTTCGATTCCCTTGACCACATCGATCATCCCGTTTAAGGCGTCGTGGGGAATAGCGGTCATATAACCTGCTTCACCGAGCATCGATTTTTCCATCAGAGCGTTACAGGGACAGACCGTGACACAATGACCGCAAGATACGCAGCTCGATTCGCCGATTGTTTTCCCGCCATCCCACAAGACACGAGGATGGGGGTCTTCCCAACGGATCGAGAGTGTTTCATTCACCTCCAGAGTCTGGCACGCTTGCACACAGCGGCCGCAGAGAATGCACTGGTCGGGGTCGTACCGATAGAAGGGGTTCGTGTTGTCGAGTTCGTAAGGTTTAGGTCGATACGGTATTTGCTGGTGTTCAACCTTCAGCAATTTGGTTGTGTTATGGACTGTGCAGTTTCCGTTGTTATTGTCGCAAACGGTACAGTAGAGAAGATGGTTGCCCAGGATCCGGTCGAACGCTTCTCGCCGGGCCGATTCTGCCTTCGCCGATGCCGTAACGATTTGCATCCCTTCAGAGACGGTGGTGGCGCAAGCGCGCGCGAGCTGGCCGCTGACTTCCACCAGGCAAGTATCGCAGCTTTGAATGGGGCCCAGCTGTGGGTGGTAGCAGACCTGAGGAAGCTCTTTCCCAATTCGATTGATGACGTCGATCAGGTGTTCACCTGCTTCTGCTTCATAGTTGGCACTGTCGATAACTATTTGTAACATAGAAACTGCTTCCTCAATTGAGGGGGCGATAGCCTTGAAGAAAGAAGCGCTTTACCGGCCACAGCCACAGTAGGCGGTCAGGGCAAGCCTGACAAGGCCGATCAGGAGAGATCTTTGTAGCTCAAATCTGGGTTACACGAAAGTTTATGCACCCGTGGCAAGGGTCAACCAAACCGTTGATTTAAGCTCGGCGAAGGCTCGCCGGTCACGCTTTTTTAAGGGTTTCGGGTTTACTTTCAGGCGCCCCGCGTTAGGGTGCCTTTTGGAGGACTCACCAGTGTGAGTTCTGTCCCAGGGCAAATAGCATAGTTGACCTAAACCGAGGCTAGGCGAACTGCTCGGGTTGTTGGCTACAGGTCGTGCGAAGCCTCTAAACTTCAAAGAAATTTATCCTATGGCCACCAATCGTGGTGTCGTTTACATCGGACCCGGAAAAGTCGAAGTTCAGGGTATTGATTATCCGAAATTCGTTGCGCCGAATGGTAAGGAAATCGACCACGGTGTACTTCTTCGCATCGTGTCGACCAATATCTGCGGAAGCGACCAGCATATGGTGCGTGGACGCACAACGGCGCCGGCCGGTCTTGTCCTCGGTCATGAGATCACCGGAGAAGTGATTGAAAAAGGAAGGGGAGTCGAGTTCTTCGAAATCGGGGATCTGGTCTCTGTTCCCTTTAACGTAGCCTGCGGTCGCTGCAGGAATTGTAGAGAACAAAAAACTGGCATCTGCCTGAACGTCAATCCCGCGCGCGCCGGCGGCGCCTACGGTTACGTTGACATGGGAGGGTGGGTCGGCGGACAGGCCGAATACGTTATGGTACCCTATGCCGACTTCAATCTACTAAAGTTCCCGGACAAGGCTCAAGCCATGGAGAAAATTCGGGATCTGACCTGCCTATCGGATATTCTGCCCACAGGTTATCACGGCGCAGTTTCAGCAGGAGTCGGTCCCGGAACGACCGTCTATGTCGCGGGCGCTGGGCCGGTTGGGCTGGCCTGTGCTGCAGCCTGTCACCTCCTGGGGGCGGCCGCGGTTATTGTCGGCGATTTGAACAAGGAACGTCTACAGCAAGCACGCTCCTTCGGTTGCGAAACTGTAGACGTCTCGCTCACGGCTTCCCTCGCAGATCAGATCGAACAGATCCTCGGTGTTGCCGAGGTTGATTGCGCGGTCGACTGTGTCGGTTTTGAAGCTCGCGCACATGGCGGAGAGTCGCACAAAGAGGCGCCAGCCACGGTGCTGAACTCGCTGATGGAGCTGACAAGAGCCGGTGGATCGCTTGGGATTCCGGGTCTCTACGTAACCGATGATCCGGGCGGCGTTGATCAGGCAGCAAAAACCGGATCACTGTCGATTCGGTTGGGCCTCGGCTGGGCCAAGAGCCATGCTTTCCAGACGGGCCAGACGCCGGTCTTGAAGTACAATCGCCAGCTCATGCAGGCGATTCTCCACGACAAAATTCAGATCGCAAAGGCAGTAAACGTAACTGTGATCAAGTTGGACGACGCGCCAAAAGGCTATGTCGATTTCGACAAGGGTGTCGCCAAAAAGTTCGTGATGGATCCCCACATGCTCCTGGCAGCTTGACTTCCTGACGCGGGCCTGTTCGGACAGCTTCTCTGGCTCCTAGCCTGCATCGCTCCTAGCGCGGCGGAGCCGCAACCAAAAGAGCGGAGCTCCGTCGGCTCAGCGGGAGCTTCGCCCTACCGAGTTGCGTTCCTGGCCGGTGATGGGTAGGGCGATTCGCCACGGCGGAGAGCCGCATTGGCATCCTCCAGCCCCGTTTATGTCTGAATCGCTAATACAAATCCTGAGAGATTTGCGGGCTAGTCACCGAGTTCGACGCTGAGGATGGTGTTGGCTATAGCCACCGCCTGTTCAGTCGTTTCGGCATACCTTTTCGTGAAGCCGATCTCGAACGTTATTGGGATTCCTAATGCGCTCTTCTTCTTGTAGATTCTTAGGATCCATCTCCCTGTTGATTCGAACAAGAGAGACACCGACGGCTCGCCTCGAATAAAGGATCCATGAGGTTCGTGGCTCCAGATAAACTCCAGAGTCTTATTCCCTGCATTGTCAGCATCGGCGGTTTGCACTGTGGTAAGGCTAATCGGCTGCAGCTTTATTCAGTTGAGCTAGATTGGGCGCCGGTTCCTTCAATGCTGTAGCAATCGCCCTTTGGCTGTCGAAAAGCTTCGTGTCCATGCGGTTGGTGCTCAAATTCGAGCAGTTGATGCCGAATACAGCGTATCCCGGTTGGCTTATTGCACGGAGCATCTCCTATGCCAAACAGTGAAGGAAAACATTCAGCCCATCGCGGGTAACGCGAATTCGTCCGACGGATGCCGGACAAATGTTGCCAGCCCCTTGAGGCTCATTTGTCCCGCTTCGCGCGCTTCGCGGGACGAATTCGCCCTACCGCTTTTCAGCGGCAAAATCCTAGCGAAAGTGCAACGACAATTCGAAGGCAAGATCTTCCGGGAATCCGGCACCAGCGGAATAGATCCGTTACATCGTTTCGGCGCGAACGTTGTTTGATGAAACTTGCAACCCTGCAGGATCTCTATGTTCGGGAACTCAAGGATCTCTATAGCGCGGAAAAACAGCTTATCGGTGCGCTGCCAAGGATGGCCAGGGCGGCACACAATCCGGAACTCGCCGCCGGGTTTCGGGAACATTTGGAACAGACAAAGGGGCATGCCCAAAGGCTGGAACAGATCTTATTCCGCCATAAGCAGTCGGCGCACGCAGCCAAATGTCAGGGAATGGAAGCCATCATTGCGGAAGGCGCTGAAATGATAGAGCAACAAGCGGATGCCGAGGTAAAAGACGCAGGGCTGATCTCAGCCGCTCAACGTGTCGAACATTACGAAATCGCCGGCTACGGAACTGCCCGCACTTACGCGGAACTGCTGGGCGACGAACAGGACGCGAGACTTCTTCAGATGACTCTTGAAGAAGAAGAAGAAACCGATCTGAAATTGACCGCCTTGGCAAGGTGTTCCATCAATCTGGCCGCAGCCAGGTAACAGATTCTTTGGGAAATGCGATGGCTATGACTAATCCCAGAATTACCGTCAGGAAGTTATCTCGCATCTCGCTCTTAATTCGGCTAACCGCGTTCGCGCCCTTTTTTTGAAATGTGTCCGCGATTTCATTCGGATCAGATTCTTGCGAGAATCTTTCAGCCTCATTCTGAGATTGCTGCGCCCTCGGCGTTACGGCTGCTGGGAGAAAACTAATTCGAGCTTGGGCTTCTTTTAAACCAAATTCTCGAAATTGTCTTGGAGGGCGACGCTCCGCCGTCGCCGGAATTTCGGAGCTTGGGTTTCATTAAGCTGTTTCGGATTTGCGCGGTTGATGCTAGCCGGCATCGCTCCTAGCGCGGCGGAGCCGCAACCAAACATGATTCG
>JBAUZZ010000572.1:0-5736 GCA_049585495.1 Chthoniobacterales bacterium
CACGTACATGTTCGGTTTTCCACTCTTCACCTTTACTGGATCAGCTTTTGGGAACTGCTTGAGCATGCCGGGAGGGTGACTCCATTTCGCCTTTTTCACGATGTCCAGCCATGCCAGCAATCTCCCTTTCGCCCTCGGATGTTCATCGCACCATCTTCCTATGGTTGAGGGAGCGACAATCCGCATTGACTACATTATGTAGTCACCCTCGAGCGTGGGTCAATATGTTTGTTGGCCAAGTGCGATCCCGCACAACCTCCGCGAGGCGCACAAGAAGACGGTCGAAAACGACCGCCTTTCGAAGGCGGACGACTGAAGTGCCCGTGTCACGCGATCGCATAAGCAGGCGCTGCTCAAGCGCCTGACGAAATGCGGCTCCGGTTCGATACTTCATTGCCGGTGACGCCTATCTAGAGCTTGTTGAACAAGGCGCTCGACTCGGCCTCCACGCGCCCTTGCGGCGGCAAGCAGCTTTGATTCGCTTGCCATGCCCCGGTCGAGTGCTTGATCAACCGCGGCCAGTATCTGCTCGGGGGCGGTTCCCGCCTCGGCCGCGTCGATGATCGAGCGCTCAGGCGCAGTAAGTCGGACTCCATCGCGAATCACTATGTCGGATTTCTTGAGGGCCCGGGTAGTCGTGTGGATCACCACCCCTTGAGACGCGGAACGATAGCGCCGCGCCCTGGGAACGGTGAGATCAACGACCTTCGGTACCACGTCGGAAAGTCCGAGCATGTCGAGCGCGCTCTCATGAGACACAACCGCCGCTTCCTTTCCCGTGGCAAGCCAGGCGGCTATAACTTCCTCGCGCGGCGAACTCGGGTATTCGCGAAATCGGTAAAGCCCTTGGCGGACCCGGAGGTAACGGCCGGATTTCGCGTGATGGGCCAGCAGTGCCTTGCTGAAGCCACACGCACGTGCCTGAGCGGCAGTAAAGTATCCGCCCTGCTCCGAGACCAGTTCAAAGAGTCGGGAGTGTCTTTGTTTACTGTCGTCACCCTGCTCTTTGTCATGCATAGGTCAAATAATACTTGACCTTTTAATGACATCAAGGTCATGTGACCAAATTAAGCCTCGCCGCGAAACCAACTTCTACACCGCACATTCATTTCAACACGCATCCGAGATTTGTTGACCCACAAAGAGTACGGAACAGGAAAGTGGAAGGAGAGGTACTCATGAATGAAAGCCAAAACCAATCGTAAGCTTTTTAGACGTGGAATACCTGACACCTACAAGGGACTGTGCGCTGTCCTGCCTCCTCGCCCGATTCACGATGAGGTTGCCTACAGGAACACGCTGGAGGCCATTGACGCGATGGCAGGCTTGCCCCTAAACCAAGATCAAGAGGACTATCTAGCCATCCTGAGCCAGCAGGTCTACGATTATGAACAACGCACCATTCCGCCAGCTGATAGACTGAGCGGCTTGGAGATGCTCACGACAGCCTGTCAAGAAACCGGTACCGACCAAACGAGACTCGCCGCGGTTCTCGGAGTAAGCGAAAGCCTGGTGTCTCTAATCTTTAAAGGGGCCCGGCCGATTACTCAAGAGCACGCCAGGAAACTTGGCCAGCATTTTGGTATCCGACCAGAGCTATTCCTAGACCTCGACTAGATCGATGGTTTGATACGCGGAACCTGTTCAATAGCGGTTCGCAAGAGGCTGATCTGCCGGTGAGTGTAGCGCTCATTATCCCTCGCTGACATATGGCCGGTAAGCGCCTGGCGCAACTCCTGGCTGACGCCTGCGTTCGCCAGCGCGCTGTTGAAGGAATGGCGCAAGCTGTGAAAGGAGAGGCTTTCGATACGTCGGCCCGCGCCCTTGCCATATCGGATGACCCGTCCCACGACTCCGGCCTTCTCCATAATCTTCCGGAACTGTCGCGAAAGGCCGCTGCTTCCGCCAACGGCCTTCCCGGCAAGCGAGGGAAAGATGAATCCATCCACATCGCTCGAAGGCCGGGACGACAGCCAATCCGCTAGATCGTCGTGGATCGGGATGATGATTCTTCGCTTGGTCCGCTTGCTCTTTTGCGCGTAGAGCGTGATGCAGCCGGCAGCCACATCGATGTTTGACCATCTTAGGTTCGTAATGTCGATAAGGCGCAAACCCGTGTAAAAGCCAGCAAGGATGACGCCCCTCCAGTCGTCGCGGGCCACTTCCAGTAGAGATCCTATCTGCTCCGTCGTGAATATGTCGCGCTCGCCCGGATCCTCGGTCAAAGATTCGACCGCAACTAACGGGTTCATGGGAATCAGTCCGAGTCTTCGCGCCTTGTTAAACGGAATTGTCAAGGTCTTGTGGAGCAACTGATTAACTGTCTGAGGCGACCGGCCGCCTTCGGCGAGCTTGTCACGAAAGGACCTGAAGTCCTGAATGCTGATTGCTGTAAGAGGCAGGTCCGCGCGCTTCCCAAGGTGCCCAAGAAAGTCTCGCGTCACCTGCGTGTACTTCAGCATGGTCTTGCCCGCGGTTGTCCCCTGTTTGCCTTTGATCCATTCCTCAAGCCATTCCCGGCAGGAATGGGTCTGCAGTCGGTCGCCGGTGGTCCGCTCAAGAATCTCGTTCAAGACTTCTCTTGCTTGCGCCTCGACCAGAACGCCGCGCCGTGCCATGCGCTCGACCTTTTCCCAGTCCTCGGCCGTCTTTCGCGCCTTTTTTGAATCGGTTTCTTTGGTCGATCGATTCTTATATTCACCATCGGCCGAAAGAAACCGAGCGATCCAATACTTGGATTTTGGGTGCTTCCAGATGCAGGCCATAGGTAAGACAAATAGTAAGACAATCCAACATTGTACAGCAATGTTTTACAATGTCTATTTCCCTATGGGAGAGGGACTTACGCTAGGGCCAGATCTATTCGCGGGTTCGATTCCCGCCCCCGCCTTAAATTGTTCATCATCCATTTACAGAAGTGCGACCCTCTTAATGTTCCGACTTTGAGACCAAAGATGAGACCTCGTACGCAAGAGCGTCAGCCAATGCTACTTACGGCTCCCCTGCCCCGCTCTGCCCTCGAGCAGGGTGCGCCGTCCCCTCCCAATCCAGTTAGCTGGTGGGTGATGACGCCCAGGCCGATGGCATAGCGAGGCGGTCACGGTTCGCATCTGTTGGCTTCGGTGAAAGGCGAGTCGCCGGTTCGGAGGTGGCTGTGCCCTCAGGCCGGGCACCTGGCCAACTCGCTTGCTATTCTGCCTGATCTAAAGGTTAATACTGGCCATCAAGTCTTCGGTAGAGCTCTAAGAAATCTATGAAATCCGTCGAACGCTGGTCGCCTAAGTTGAAACCAGAAAAACAGCCCGGCCAGGATGATATCGTAGAATTTAAAGAACAACTTCCTCTGAGTCGATTTGTAGCCATCGTAGCCAGTGGCGTCCTAATATTGGTCGGTACGGGTGCGATCCTAGCTATCTGGGTTGCTCTTCCGAAAAAGAGTGTAACACACAAGTTAGATACCGCTGAACAGGTCGTTCAGAACGTGCAGCCAGACACAGTCGCTGTTGAATCAAAACCTGCTAACCCTGACCTGCCTGCGAGAACCACTTCGGAACAAGTTTCTTCGGTGCCAACGCAAGACCTTGTGATCAAGGGGATTCCAGGAAACCCTTATCAGTCAACGCCGACAAGAAAGCGAACAAGAGAGCGGAAATTTAAGTATTCCTTCTCCTTGCTTTCCCAGAAATCCCGCTCTGGTCCGAACAACAAGATGCACTGGCCCAGAGGCTTCGTAATGTATTTGGAGGCTCACGAAAAATACCTGAGAGCCATTCTAACGCCCGGTGCAGCAACTACACCCAATTCGAAGAGTAGTCACCGGGGTTCAGATTCATTTCTGGCTTCGCTGAGCAAGCCTTTGAATTAAGTTGTTGGAGCTCGCAAGACTAGTAAGGGTTCGCTAGCGCTCATCCCGCCTTTCACTCTTTCGCCACGATCCGGTCACCTTTCTTAGCCGAAACCTTTCCTTTGTAGTACACGGTCCATTTAGGAGGATCGTCATAAGGGCCACGCACACTTTCGACCTCGCCTAGGGAGGCAAGGTCATATACCGCTTGCAGGTTCTGGGGTTTGGCATCCGTCAAAGGATGGAATGGCTGGACTTCAACCAGTGAACCTTTTCCTCCGGTGACGGATTGATCCGTGACCATAAGAATCATCAACGCACCTTGATCCTCTTTCATCAGGCAGATCCTAAAGCGAATCGGAAGAATCCGAAAGTTTCGGTGATCGCCTTTCCCGCGAGCGGTTGATTCCCGCTTTTAGCCTCTCGGTTGAATCAGATCGCCTTTCTTCGCGGAAACTTTTCCCTTGTAGTTCATCATCCACCTGGGAGGATCGCAGTAAGGTCCGTGAGTACTCTCAACCTCGCCAAGTGAAGCAAGATCATATTCTGTCTGAACGTCTGGTCTGGCATCCTTCTCAGGATGCCAAAGCATTATTTCCCGTCTCCACCAGGCCATGCCTACAGACACGTTGTATCGCCCCCAATCATCACAAGTCAGATCGGACACAGTATTTCGTCATCCCGCCATAGGACACCAGCACTCCGCCGTGAGGATACTTTTCAAACTTTGGCAACGCGGGATTCATTTGGTCCCACGGTTGCGCGTCTGATGACAGTGAAGCATCATAACCGGTTCTGCTGTGGATTCGTAGCGAATCACGCCGCAAGCGCATCCGCCTGAGAAGGGTGTTGTTATTGTGGTCATATTATTATTTGTGTATTGGTTCTCGTATCTGCCGTGGTAACGCACCCACGCTTGTGTAAAATCTAAGCGATCTTCGTCTCGCCCTTTAGGAACTTGAGGAGCACGAGCGAAAATGTCTCGGGTCGGAGGAGTGATTCTCTTAAACGATGAAGGAACGTATTTTGGTCTTTGCAAGCCTCCTCTTAGGAGCTCATCTCTTTGGTGAACCCCCGATTTCAAAGTCGACAGCGAGGATTTCCCTGCCGTCCGAGGTAACAATAAGCCCCCTTATGAACCCGTTCCCGCAACTCAATTTGACGCCCGAGCAAACCGCGGAGGCGCGAAAGATTGATAAGGAGGGTCGGCGAGGTATCGCATTAGCGCTTGCCCATCTTCGGACTGTCCGTGAGGCGCTGGATATAGCCCTTCTGACCAATCCAAGGGATGGCGCGGGCATTCACGAGAAATCGGCTGCTGTGGGCAAGGCAGTTGGGGAAATCACGGTCCAGGAGGCTCTAAACGAAGCGAGGTTCTTGCAAATCCTGACGCCAGTACAACTACTGCGGTGCCAAAGAATAAGTAGCGCGTTGCAGCGCCGGCGCCCCCAGTAGATTCCGAATCTGAATTATGAACTGGGCTTGGCAATCAAGTGTCCCCAAGGTAAAGTCCTGGTTTAGCGCGGACTGGCTGGCGCATCAGATTAAAAAGAGCCTTCTACTCTGATGAGGCACCTCCTGCTCCGCTCGCTCGCCGCCCTCGCGTGCCTCGGTGTTTTCAGCCTGCCCCAGGCTTCCGCCGCACCCAAGCCGAATCCACCGGACAAACCGGATTTGAGCGGCATTTGGACGCTGGACCTTAAAGCATTGACTTCACTCGAACCCCTGATGAAGCAAATCGGAGCCAGTCTCCTCGAACGAGGATACGCCGCCTCAGCCAAGCTTAAAGCCACCTTCCACCAAACCGAACAGGTTCTGACGGTCGCTACCCGCGGCCCCGGCTTCGCTTTAGATGAAACCCTTTACCTCGACGGACGCACCGATCCGAGCAA
>JBAUZZ010000573.1:0-3624 GCA_049585495.1 Chthoniobacterales bacterium
GCCCTGAGAGATTTCACGAAGTGCAACATTCAAGTGGATCTTGATGGCCCAGTATTGCTCATCGGGGGCCTTGCGTTCCTTCCACTCCTTGAGAGTTACCCAAAAGAAAGTGCTATAGGTATTTTGCACGCCGCTCAACATGTTGTAGCCAACTACGGTCGTCACATGATCGATTCCCGGCGTTTTCATTAAGATGTCTTCGACCTTTGCTGCAGCTATGCTGGTACGCTGGAGCGAAGAAGCATCAGGCAGTTGTAAAGCGACAAATAGGTAGCCCTGATCTTCTTCGGGCAAGAAACTGGAGGGGAGCTTTTTGCCGAAGAAGCCAGCCAGAACAACAAAAATGAGAAGCAAAACGCCAACTAAGCCCAGCCTGCGAATCAATACCGAGCACACGTTGACATAGCCTTCGGTTGCGCGGCCAAAAACCCGGTTGAACCATCCGAAGAATTTACCCAATGGACCCCGGGATTCTTTCTTCGGCCGCAGCAACAGGGCACCAAGCGCGGGACTCAGCGTCAGGGCATTGAAGGCCGAGATGATGACAGACACTGCAATCGTCACGGCGAACTGTTGATAGAGACGTCCCGTGATGCCAGGGATGAAGGCCGTTGGAATGAATACCGCCGACAGCACAATAGCGATTCCGATGACGGGGCCTGAGACTTCCTCCATGGCTTTGAAGGCCGCATCTTTCGGAGACAGCCCATGCTCAATGTGTTGTTCAATGGCCTCAACCACCACGATCGCGTCGTCCACAACCAAGCCTATCGCTAGGACAAGACCGAAAAGAGAGAGCGTATTGATGGAGAAGCCGAGAAGCGGAAAGACTAGGAAAGTACCTACCAGAGATACCGGCACGGCCAGCAGAGGAATCAGCGTAGCCCGCCAGCCCTGAAGGAAGAGGAACACAACGATGATGACGAGGACGAGGGCCTCGATGAGGGTATGAACGATTTCAGTTATACCCTCGGTGACAGGAAGCGTTGTGTCCAGAGCAATCGCATAGTCGAGGCCGGGAGGGAATTGTTTCTTAGCCGCCGCCATGAGGTCTTTGGCGCCTTGGGCAGCTTGGATGGCGTTGGATCCAGGAAGTTGGTAAATGGCCACGACTGCAGCTGGCTTGCCATCCAACCGGCCCTGTAGATTGTAGACCTGAGTTCCGAGGTCAATTCTAGCCACGTCTTGCAGCCGCACGAAGGAGCCGTCCGGGTTGGCGCGGACGACGATCTGGCCGAACTCTTCCGTCGAAACCAAGCGGCTTTGCGCAATGACCGCGTAGGTGAAGTCTTGCCCAGGAGGCACCGGCTCGCCACCGATCTGTCCGGCGGGATTCACGTTGTTTTGTACTTTGACGGCGTTGATAATCTCCGGAACAGTGATTTGTAGTTTGGCCAGTTGGTTGGGGTTCACCCAGAAACGCATGGCGTATTGGCCGGCGCCAAAAATCGTGACGCTGGCGAGTCCATAAGAGCGCGTGAGAGGGCTGAGAAGATTTATGTAAGCGTAGTTCGCCAGAAACTGAGAGTCATACTGGCCTGTCGGCGAGTAGAGGTCGAACAGCATCAGCGGGGCGGAAGTGGACTTCTGTACGGTGACACCCTGCGTGTTCACTTCGGACGGAAGCTGGGAAGCCGCCTGGGACTGGCGCATCTGAGCGAGAATCAGGTCGGTGTTCGGATCGGTTTTTATGTCGAAATCCACCGTGAGCTTCATTTGGCCGTTGTTGGCATTCAGCGAGTACATGTATTCCATGTTGTCCACGCCGCTCATTTGCTGCTCGATGGGTGTGGCAACGGATTGATCGAGGGTGGTCGCGTCCGCACCGGGGTAGGTAGCTGTTATTTGGATTTGTGGGTCGGCAATGTTTGGAAACTGCGCCGTCGGTAAGCTCAGGATGGCGACCGCGCCAACGATGACCATGACGATCGAAATCACCATGGACATCACGGGATGGTTGATAAAGAATTTAGCCATATGAATGTCAGTTACAGCTTGGCGCTACCAGACGTCTCCGGAGGTAGAGAACTAGATTGGTAAGGTTTGGGTTTCACTTCGGTGCCTTCCTGCACTTTTTGCACGCCCTCTGCCACGACTCGTTCGCCCTGCTTGAGACCTTCATCGACGATCCACATCTCGCCGCTCTTCTGTCCCATCTTGACGGGCTGGATTCTTACCTTATTGTCGCTACCCACCACCGCCACGAGATAGCCACCTTGTAGTTCGCTCACGGAGCGTTGCGGAACGAGCAATGCATTTTTTTGAATTCTTACCACCGTGCTGATTCTGCCGAAGCCTCCAGGTCGAAGAACACGATTCGGATTTGAGAACTGGATTTGAACGAGAATAGCTCCCGTCCGCACATCTATCTGACGATCGAGGGCGTGGAACTCTCCTTTGAGTGGGTAGATAGATCCATCCGTCAGCCGCAGCTGCCATTCGAGCCTTCGGAGTTGCGCGTCCTCGGTGATGTCCGCTTTCCCAATCAGTTTCATTGCGTTGAGATATTCCTGCTCGCTGATTGTCAAATTCGCGAGGATGGGGTTTAGCGTAGAAACGGATGTCAACGGCGCGCCCTGGGGACCAACTAAATCCCCGACCTGTGCGTTGGAGATGGCTGCCACGCCGTCGATCGGCGAGATGATGCTCGTGAAACCAAGATTTAATTGGGCTTTTTCTACCGCTGCTTGAGCTGCATCGATCGCAGCTTGGGCTCCCTGTACTTGCGCCTTCGCCGCCAGATCGGCTTGCACGGCGTCATCAAGCTCCTGTTGGCTAATGGCGCTCTCCTTGGCAAGTGGCGTGTAGCGCGTCACGTCTATCTCTGTTTTGCCCAACCTCGCTTTGGCCGCTGCAAGAGTCGCTTTTGCCTGCTCTAGATCCCCTTTGGCTCCGTCGAGAGCAGCCTGAAAGGGCCTTGGATCTATCTGGAACATTGGTGCGCCGGTCCGAACATAGGCACCGTTAGTGTAGTTTTGTTTGAGCAGAAGTCCGGTCACCTGAGCACGAATCTGGGCGTTGACAAGTCCATCCAACGTGGCAACCCAGTCTTTGGTGATTGGCACATCTTTCTGGACTACTTCTACGACTTCAACGTCCGGAGGGCCCGCCGGAGGCAGCCCCATCTTTCCACACCCAGTTGAATGCAACGTGCCAATGGCGAGCAGGAATGTGACAATTTTCTTTTGCTTATTTTGCATAACACCTGCTCCCGAGAGGCGTGAGGCGCTCAACCCAGAAGTTCTGTCGCTTCCAAATTTCGAAGAACCCGAAATCTGGCACCGCACAAACGCGCACGTCATTTGATCGAAACGCTTGAACCGCGAGGATGCTACGAATTTAATCAAACGACGAATACTGTCAAAACTGCCAGGTGCTGGGCGCTGGTATTTGTGGCGTTTCTGTCATTTCTGACAATGACCGTGTTGGTGTGACGAAGTCTACAATTTCGATTGGAACGAGGGAATACGAGCAACCGGCTTCGCTACATTTGATGCCAGAGTGCATCGTTGATAGGAAGAAAACACGGCACGGAAGTGTTACCGATCGCATCTTGAGAATGTTTGATGAAATCCACCATAGCGACCCGCGGCTCGCAGGCGAGAGTCGATATTGTCTGTTTCA
>JBAUZZ010000574.1:0-2276 GCA_049585495.1 Chthoniobacterales bacterium
ATCGGGCGCTATCGATCACTTACGATGCCGCGGTCTTAGATCTCATGCTGCCGAAACTTGACGGGCTCTCTCTGCTGCGGCAGCTAAGGCGGCAGAAACTTACGCTGCCTGTGCTTATTCTAAGCGCACGGGCAAGCGTCGACGACCGCGTTATCGGGCTCCAGTCCGGCGGAGACGACTATCTGACAAAACCGTTTGCTTTCTCGGAATTGCTGGCGCGGGTTCAAGCCCTGATTCGGCGAGCCACTCATGCGACCGAGCCGGCCCATCTCTCAATCGCGGACTTATCGATCGATCTCTATACTCGGGAAGTAAAGCGCGGTGGGCAGACGATCGATCTGCAAGCGCGCGAATTTGCTCTGCTCGAGCTTCTCCTACGGCACGCAGGGCGGCCCGTGACTAAGACAATGATTCTCGAGCACGTCTGGGATTTCAGTTTCGATCCGCAAACCAATGTAGTTGACGTCCTCGTGCACCGGCTGCGCGCGAAGATCGATAGGAATTTTCAGATGAAACTGATCCATACGATTCGAGGAGTTGGCTATGTCGCTCGCTCGACTTAGGCGGATTGTCGGTAGCTTTGCCTTCCGACTTAGCCTTTGGTACGCCGTCGCTTTTACGGCCAGCGCGGTCGCTCTCTTTGGGCTCCTGTACCTGCTGCTTGGTTCGTTCTTCGAACGCAGCGAAAACGCGATTATCGAGGCTCGGCTTAAGGAATGCGCGGCGGTTTATGAAACCCGCGGGCTTCCGGCGCTTCAGCAACTGGTCCATCAAAGCCAATTCAATCAAGACGAAGGCCCATTTTTTGTTCGGGTGACCGGGCAACTTGGGAGTGTTCTTTTGTTAGTCGCCCCCGCGGATTGGATTGATCTGGACAGCGCTTCGAAGGCGAACGCCCAGCGAGGTCAGCAAACTCCCTGGCTCCGCATCCCGAAAGATGCTCGGAGCGACTTTATGATCGCGTCGATGCCGCTGAGCGACGGCTCGGTTCTTCAAGTCGGCCGGAGCACAAATCGGAGCATAGCTTTACTCGAGCCGTTCCTGCGTTCGTTTGTGTTCGTCATGGTTCCAACCTTGCTTTTTGGGATGCTTGGCGGTGCGATTTTTGCCCATCGCGCCACTGCACCGATCCGCGAGGTCTTAAAGACGGCGCGAACGATCATAAGCACGGGCGACTTGGCTGAGCGTGTCCCGGAGAGCCAGGCGCACGGTGAGCTGGCCGATCTGGCGCGACAGTTTAATCGGGTACTCGAAAAAAACCAGGGACTTATTAAGGGCATGCGCGAAGCGCTCGATAATGTAGCGCATGACCTGCGCACTCCATTAACGAGGCTTCGAGGGTCGGCGGAGATCGCGCTACAACAGGAGTCCGAGGAAGCGACCCGGGAAGGCCTGGCGGATTGCGTCGAAGAATCCGATCGAGTACTTACCATCCTCAACACGCTGATGGATGTCACTGAGGCCGAGCACGGAATGATGCAGTTACAGCGAGTAAAGACCTCGGTCACCCAGTTGTTGCAAGACGTGCTCGAGCTCTACCGGATCATCGCGGAAGAGAAGCATATCGAGGTCAAGACGTCATTTTCTGATCCGTGCTACGCTGAGATTGATCCAAATCGAGCGCGTCAGGTCTTTGCGAATTTGATCGACAACGCTCTCAAGTATACGCCAGGCGGAGGCGAGATAGTGGTCCAGGCATCAAACATTTCGGATTCCATCCGGATCAGCATTCGGGACAACGGCTGGGGGATTCCGGCGCCGGAACAGTCCCGGATTTGGGATCGTCTCTACCGCGGAGACAAGAGTCGGGCGCAGCGAGGGCTGGGCCTTGGCTTGAGTCTGGTCAAAGCTGTGATCGAGGCGCATGAAGGTCAGGTGGCAGTGCGCAGCGAGGAAGGCAAGGGCGCCGAGTTTATCGTTACTCTGCCAGTCGCGCATCGGAATGGAAAGCGGGCCGAAAAGTTGACTGAGGTGTCGGCGTAACGGCGTATCGGCGTGTCGGCGTGGTTTGGAGTGTCGCCAAGGGCGATGAATTTGTCAGGGCGATCCGCCTTAGGCGGAGAACCGAAGCTCCGGCTATGCATCCGCCTAGCCCGCAAATCTCACACGCCTTAAGTATCCACACGCATATTGCGGGCTAGAAAGACTTCACCACGGAGTGTTTTTGGCTAGCCCAATCTAAGCCACCAAATGCCCGGTGTTGTTGCCACCGCTCTGCTCCTTGCTCGCAACCATGCATAGTTTTGTTTTGCCGCTTCTGGGTTTTGCGTCGCTTT
>JBAUZZ010000575.1:0-4753 GCA_049585495.1 Chthoniobacterales bacterium
GGATTGGACTCGGCTTCGTTCGGCGCAGTTCGGACACCCCGGGGACGCGGCTGGAGTTAAAGCACAATTCCGACTTGATCGGTACAGTTGAAGTCCGCAGCCTGCCGCTTCGCGGATGACAAATGCCAAATCACAAATGACAGATCACAGCCTGGCGGAGCTGCAACCAAACGTGATTGGTGAGAAGTAAGAGCGAATCCGCCGCGGCGGATGAGCCTAAACCGGAAACGCTGCCTGTCCCTTGAGGCTCATTTGTCTCCGCAATGGCGGAGACGAATTCGCCCTACCAATTTTTCGACGACAAAAAATCTTCGCGAAATTGCACGATCTTCAACGTCAGAGTAGAAAAGGCAGATCAGCGAGTCGCCATTCAGCCCAATTCGGAAGATGAAACAAACATTTCTCCAATTTCTTGTGATGGTCATCACCGCGGTGACTTCTCTGGCGGACCCCGTGGCAGTGTTTGAACTTCAATGGGGGAAGAAGAAAGACCAGCAGACTCGCAGCTTTGCCATCGCCTTCGACGAGGCCGCTCCGTACACAGTCTCCAACTTTAAGAAACTCGTTCAGGACGGGTTCTATGTGAAGACAGCGATCCATCGCGTCATTCCCAACTATCTTGTACAAGGCGGTGACCCGCTTAGTAGAAAAAAAGATCGAGGCCCGGTCGGAACCGGTGGTCCAGGATACACGTTGCCGCCGGAGATCCGGCTCAAACATGTCCGTGGCGCCGTCGCGATGGGACGATTGGCGGACGCGGTAAATCCGAAGCGGCTCTCGAACGGGAGCCAGTTTTACGTTTCCCTGCAGAATATGCCAGCACAGGATGGCAAAGACACCGTCTTCGGTCGGGTGATTTCCGGGCTCGACGTGCTGGACCAGATCAGCCGGATGCCGGCTGACACTAACGGGAATCCCTTCGAACGAATCGAGGTCCGGCGGACCTATATCATCGATCGCTCCCAGCTAGGCGGCCCGCCAGTGCGCTAGGCGCGCTGCGCGGACGACAAATCACAAATGACCGCTCACGGCGCGCCATGACAGATGACAGATCACAAATGACAAACGGATCAAAGTAGGGTCTTTGGCCGATCTGTCATTTGTGATTTGTCATTTGCCATATTTTTTCACGCGGCGTTAGCCGGGTGAAAAACTACTTGCAGACATTTTTTCAGGGTTCTATATAAGCTCCTCCCACGCGCGAAGAAGGGCTTGTGCCGACCTTGGCAGGGTCGTTTCTCCGAAACGACCGCGGTCAGCTCGGAGAGGCGACCTGCCGGTCCTAACCCAAAAACGCGGACCGGGAACCGAAATTGGGGGTAGGTACCGAAGTGGCCAAACGGGGCAGACTGTAAATCTGCTGGCTTTACGCCTTCGAAGGTTCGAATCCTTCCCTGCCCATTGCTCTGCTAGAGCCGAAGATCAAGTATTTAAGCCGTTTGGCTGGCGATTGATTCTCTCGTCTCTACTGTGTCATAGTTAGCTATCGTTACGCCATAAAAACCCATAAAAGTGTCAGAATCTTGACACTTATTGACGCTTTTTTTGACACTTCTGACACTCGAATTGACCGACAGGCTCTCTCGATCGATTCCAGCAGTAATTGAGTCGGTCCAATTCGAGGGAATTGTCTATCCAATCCCTCTGCCTTACTAGTACTACTCTGTTAAGTAGTATCATCGCCCATGGGGTTCCTTGAGGCCACGAACAAGAAAGACCTCTTGCCAGCCGATGCGGGTGAATTGTTTTTGACCATTGGCAGCTCTCCAGGAGCAATCTTTCCAAACTATGGTGGGCGACGAACGCCCAATATCCATGAGTAAACGGAGGCGCGCGAAGTAATAAAACGCCAGCTTGCCAGCAATTTTCTCAAAATCCGGCGGGAGCTATCCAAGAACAAAAGTAGGTTCAAAGCTAGATGAGCGAACCTGCGAAAACTCTTCTCTGGATCCGCCGACTCGTAGGGTTTTGGCGTAGTGGTCGCTACGGTACTGAGGCAAAATATACCGGCGCCCGCAAATTATCTGCACGAGCTTTGATCCAAACAAAAAGACCGTGTGGGTTAAAAACGACGAGCGGGAGCATAGCCACATCCCCGACTCCGGACCCAAGCTCTAAGACACTTTGCCCGGATCCAATTCCAGCTTCCCGGAAAAACCTCTCGGTGACCGGAGCCAGTCGAATAGCTTGCCGGATAAGGCGCTCGTGTTCTGCATCGGTGTTCCCAAGGAGATAGTCCGCCTGGCTCTCATCCGGCCGTTCGGTGGCTTGAGCATATTCCTTTTCGACCGACAAACGTGGGAAGCGCGGCTCAATTCGGCCCAGCGCATAAACGTAGGCAGAGGTGGTCATATTTTGGTAGTTGGATTCAGTCGCGCTGGAGCCGCGCACGTAGGACACGGCAGGGGAGCCGATGAGCCTACTGCGGAGCCAGGGGGGAGGCTAGTGACACGGGCGCGTCGCTTCCGCTGGCGAGTACGACTGGTTCGTTTGGTTCCTTTTTTCCCATAACCTTTCTCCAGATGTTGGAATCTTCCGTGTGGAAAACGACAGCGTCGCTGTAAGCAGTTAACTGAGTAGCTCCTCTACCAACGAGTTCCACAGCATCGTTGCCGGGTCGCCGGCAGCGCGGGGCGCCCCGGTTCGTTGGGTCCACTGTTCAGTGAAAAGCTGATTGCTCTGGGCATCCCAGAAAATATGGTTGATAGCCCCGTCCGTGCCTCGATAGAAAATGTGCTGCTGATTCGGCGACACCACCATCGTTGCCGGGTCGCCGGCAGCGGGGGGCGCCCCGGTTCGTTGGGTCCACTGTTCGCTGAAGAGCTGATTGCTCTGGGCGTCCCAGAAAATGGCTGCGAGAGCCTTCCCTTCAGGCGCTACTGCGCGAGCTTGCCGCCTTCAATAAGGGCCTTTGCGTGATTACCACGCGGACGCCAGTCGCCGATATTGAAGATCACGAGCGCACCTCGGCCCCGCGTCATGATCTGGACCAGCTACCTAGCGACGCCGGTGCGATGCTCCTCCGAGCGCTGGGCGTCAAGGGAGATCCGTCGGAGCTACGAAGTGCGAGCGACGAGTTCAGTGGCCAGTGTTTGGCTCTCACGCTTTTGGGCAGCTATCTGACCGATGCCTATAATGGGGACATTCGCTACCGCAAGGAAGTGTCAAAACAACTTGCTCACGACGTCCGACAGGGAGCCCATGCCCGAAAGGTGATGGAGTCTTACCAAGCCTGGCTTGGAGAGGGTCCTGAGTTGTCAGTCCTGCGCATGTTAGGTCTGTTTGATCGACCGGCTGACGAAAAGGCAATTGCTACCCTGCTGACAGCACCTGTTATCCCGGGCCTTACTGAGTCACTGACTGATTTGAACCGGACTGAATGGCGAACGATTCTTGCTAAGTTAAGAAGGGCAAGGCTGCTTGCTGAGGAAGATCCGCAAAATCCTGGGCAACTGGATACGCATCCTCTGGTGCGTGAATATTACGGCGAACAGCTAAGGAGCCAACTAGCCGAGTCATGGAAGGAATGCAACAGCCGGCTCTATCACTACTACCGGATGCTTGCGCCCCAGCTGCCGGATAATCTCCGGGAAATGGAGCCGCTTTTCTTGGCGGTCATTTGTGGTTGCAATGCCGGTTTATTTCGAGAGGCACTGCATGAAATTTACATTCCGCGGATTCAGCGGGGGATTGCGTACTTTGCGGCTAATGTCCTTGGAGCAAGAGAGCCATTGCTCTCGGTTCTAGTTCATTTCTTCGAACATGGACACTGGGGCTCACTGGTGGAAACGGGATTCGAGCGGAAGAATCTCACGGCGGAAGATCAGCTTTTCATCCTGATGCAAGCTTCATACCCAAGCTTGGGCTATGTGGGGGTGTGGGTCCATGCACCGATAAGAGGCGGCGGCATAACACACGCGTTGCACTCGACGGCTTCCTGGCGCAGTCGTTCAGCCAGGGTCTCGATTGCGATCTCAGCCGCAGTTGCGACGCCGAGGCGTTCCGCCATCGGGAGCAGGCTGCGCAAAGTGCCGGCCATATAGTCGTAAACCGGAGAATGCGGTCCACCCTCTACCCGGCCCGCCACAATCATTTGCGGGGCGGGCAGCCCGGCGTCGACGAAGGAGGCGAACAGCCTGCTGCCCATGTCGATTTCGAAGCCTGCCCGCTCGAAAGTGTCAATGATCCAGCTGACGCATTTGCGAAACTGCGATCCCTCAGGTTTGCTACGGGCCAGCGGCATAGCCATTTCCTGCATGGCGACGATCCCGCCCGGATAAAGATTTCGGCACAGCCGTCGCAAAGTTACGGCCGGATCGGGTATGTACATCAGAACGAGCCGGCCGACTACCGCGTCGAACTTCTGGTCCAGATCGAACGCATCGAGCTCAGCGACGTAAAAGCGCACCCGATTTAGCGCGTGACAATCGGCGAACTGGCCGATCAGCTCCAGATTGCGCACCACAGCGCCGTCGGACTCGTTGACCGCCTGGTTTCGCAGAATCTCGTTGAACGGGAATACGGTCAGGAAGACCGGCGTAATGTTTATGTGAAACTCAGCCGAGAAGGCTCCAAACTACTCCGGAAATTGTCAGCGGCTCATCGTGCGGAAATCAGTCGAATTAGCCCACATCTCCGCCATGTGAGCGGCATTCTCTTTTAGGACGATCAAGTACTGGAGCGGCTTGGCGGGCGATTTTGGGTCGCCGACTCGAAAATGTAGTGCCAAGAATATCAATTTATTAACCTTTGT
>JBAUZZ010000576.1:0-3244 GCA_049585495.1 Chthoniobacterales bacterium
CGATGATTTTTTTCTCGGCTTTCGTCATGCGGTCGCGTTGCAATACATGTTGAGTCCAAGACGGTACCATCATTTCGACACGAAAGATGTTGAACCGGGTCAGATCTTCGTGCAGCCGCCAGCTGAACGCACCGTTTCGCAGATGAATCAGCCGCACCTGTCTCATCAATTCCATAAACTCGTCTTCGCGCACCCGATCCACTTCAAACTCATACGTGATGGCAACCGGTCCGTCTTGCGGCTGAGGCAAGTGGATCAGCTTATGGGAAAAACTTGTCTGGGAGAAACTTGTCACGGATCCAGGATCGAACTCTAGCTTTCCGGTGAAATTAATCGACAGAGGAATCGCCAGAATCAAACTGATCGACAACAGCACTGCGCCTCCGATCAACGTGGGATACAATCCGAGGATAGCTGCAGCCGCTCCCCAAACGACGCCGCCCAGAGCCATCGCCCCTTGGGAAACCATGATGACGGTCGCGTTCATGCGGCCTCTCGACCAGCTTGGCATCGCGCGCTGCGCTGCAACCCAGAGTTCTGACGCAGACAAGGTCCACCCGATTCCGGCAGCGGCAGCAACGATCATGAAAATGGTCTGGTCTCGGACAAATGCCATCAGGAGGTAAACGACCGCTATCACCAGATTCGCGATTACGATGAGCATATTGGAGGAAAGACGTGCCCGGACCCAGGGTACCACGAAAATCGCGCCAAATACGGAACCCGCACCCATGGAGCTGAACAGAATACCACAACCCGCTGCTGTGAGTTTTAGCTCTTTCAGGCCAACGACTGGGATCAGCGCCGGTATCAGTGCGATAAAAAAGGCAAATAAGATGTTTCGGGCCAATACAACCTGTATGCCAGGGGCATACCGAACGTACCGAATCGCTGTAGAAAAAGATTCAAAGAAGTTTTCTAATGGTAGCTTCGAAGGTCTCTCTTTTCGCTTCCATTGTAAGATTGCAAGAATTACGAGAAGGAAACAGATCGCGTTTGCAGTAAACACCCAGTTCGCTCCAATCAGCGGAATCAGCATCCCGCCGATAGCAGGTCCCAGAATCCCGGAAATGTTGAGTTGCAAGCCGCCCAGCGTCGCGGCCGACGGCAGTTCCTCATCTGACACTAGTTCCGGCACAATCGCCGTCCAAGCAGGAGCGTTGAAGGCAAACCCAATTCCGATTAAGAAAATACAAATCAGAATAATGTATGGATTAAGAACCCCCAGTGAACCAAAAATTGCGAGTAGCCCTGCGGCGACAGCTAGCCAAACATTCATAATCCAAAGCAATTTGCGCCTGTCCACGATGTCCGCCAAAGCTCCGGCCGGCAAAGTAAATAGAAAGAACGGTAAAGACGCGACAGTTGACATTAAGGATAAGAACAATGCGGATGCGCTGAGCTTGTACATCACCCAGGTTGCAGCGCAGTCATGAGCTGCAACACAAGTCCCGGAGAGGACACTTGCGAGCCAGAGTTTTCGAAATACCGGGTTTCGCAGAGCGGTAAAAGTCGAAGTGTTTTTTAAACTCTTGCTCATCGGAGCGCTTCTTTTTTCAGCGGGCTTTGGCAAGAACACCGAGCTTCTGACGCTCACGTCCCGAGCTTCCAAAAACCAAGAACATCGGCAAGCCTAGTGGTGCAGCGTCCATCGGCGAAAGATTCACAGTAGTCCGAAGACCCTGTAAGGTTTTCCTAAGGATCTTGCCCACGCGCAACGGTTCTTTCAATGTCACCGGGCAGCGCAGATCGACCGGCTTTCCGTCTTCTCCCATCACCAGCTCATAGTGCTCAAATCGTTGCACTGGGCGTTCCGGCGTGTGCTTAATCGTATCTTCAGAAGAACACTCGCCGGATTCAGTTCCGCCGGCGAGAACCTCGCTAAGCATGCAGACTGGACAGAATCCCATCGCTTCGGAAAACTCATTGGTACGGATCGGGCAGAGGCGTCGGGACTCTGTGCTCATGAATCTAATCGCCCTTCGGTTGCCATTAAAGGTTCGCAAAGCGCTTGAGCCTGAGCTAAAAAGAGGCACCACGCTACAGTGGGTGGCGCGAAATCGGCTAGCGTCGCCCGCTTGCGCGTTATCGTAGAGTTCCACGGTAATCCCTCTGCTTTATCTACGTTACCAGATGTAATCGCCGTTGGAAATAAGAACGCGACGACCGGGCCGGGACCTCTTTAGACAATGGGCGACCACAATTTCAACGAGCGCCTTTGGAGCTCATGCGACATCGTAATCGATATCGCTGTCGATGAGGCCGGACGCGATTGACGGCGATCATGACACAAGGCGCGGCACCCAACTTCTCTTTCATTGAACCGATGAAAGCGCTCCCTGTCCGGGAGCTCCCGGTCGGCGATTGGGTCTATGAATTAAAGTTCGACGGCTACCGGGCGCTCGCCTTCAAGGCCGGTAAAGAGGTGCGCCTGTTTTCACGCAACCAGTTTAATTTCGGCAACGATTACCCCCAGCTTATCGATGCTCTGAAATTGCTGACTGCGAAAAATGTGATCATCGACGGCGAGATCGCCGCGCTTGATCAGAACGGGAAAACTTCGTTCCAACTCCTGCAATCGTACGGAAGCGGTAAGCAAATCCCGCTCGTTTACTACGCCTTTGACCTGCTCAACTTAGAGGGAACCGATTTGCGCTCTCGACCACTTGTCGAACGCCGTAAACTGCTGGCGAAGGTCCTGAAGAAAGCTCCGGACAATATCCAGTTCTCCGAGGAACTACTGGGAACGAGAGAAGAGCTTCTCCAGCTCGCTCGACAGTTCCGGCTGAAGGCTTGATCGCCAAAAGACCGGATTCAGTCTACGAGAGTGGTCGTCGCAGCGGTGCCTGGGTCAAAGTTAAGCTGACCCAAGCCCAGGAGTTCGTTGTCGGCGGTTACACCCCCGCCCAAGTTAAGTTTACCCAGTGGACTAGTGACGACCAGCTTCGTCAACCCGTCTTCCTCGGGCTGCGCAGTTGATAAACAGGCAAAAAACGTCGTTCGTGAATAGGCATCGACAGTTCACTTGCTGGATAAGCGACGGGCCCCAAAGAGGCGAGCGCCTATGACGGTCGACGCCTCGCTACGAGAATTTGCGCCAGTACGATCAGGCCACCACCGATTTTCATGTCTTCTTCCCCAGACGACTGAGCACATCTATCATTGGCTGGGCAGTGTCAGTGTGGTGATGGACAATCTTCCAAGCTCCAGATTCTCGACGATAGATGTTCGTGACCCGACAGTC
>JBAUZZ010000577.1:0-17922 GCA_049585495.1 Chthoniobacterales bacterium
CGGCGATGTTCAGCTGAACGCGTCATCTAATACGGCCCAGCTTTTCACCGGCGGAAAGATCTCCGGTAGTCTCACGTTGAACCCCGTGGGGACTAACCAGGTCATTCTGGATGGCAGCGGGACACAGCTTCTCAGTCAAAGTGTAATCGGGACCATTTCCAATGCGGGCACTCTCACAAAACAGGGAACCGGCGAGTGGATCCTTGATAAGAGCCTTGGTCCCCCGGTTTCCACCCTGATTAATTCCGGGATCCTTCAGCTCAACAGTGGGCAGGTGCTGGTCAGCCCGACCGTCACGGTCGGGCCAGGCGCTGAGCTCTCCGGTTTAGGCACGATCACCGGCTCCCTGATAAACAACGGGTTGGTGACTCCGGGCGCGCCTGGCACTCTGACTGTAACTGGGAATTACACCCAGAGCCCTTCCGGAACTCTGAATATCCAATTCGCCTCCGGGAGCCATGGTCTTCTTGCCGTGGGCGGTCAGGCGTTTCTGGGCGGAACATTACGGCTTTCGCTGGTTAACGGATTTGTTCCGCCCTCCGCGCAGCGTTTCACGATTGTTACCGCCGGTGTGGCAGTAAACGGGACATTCAGTCTGGTGCAGCAGCCGACGGCCACTACGTTCACCGTGTTTTACGATCCAAAGGATGTCCAGGTGCAGGTAGGCCAGGTACCGTTTCAAAATTTCGCGTGCAACCCTAATACGAGGAGCGTGCTCACTGCTCTCCAGAGCGTCCGGAACACGGCCACCGGGGATCTCGGAGAGGTTATCGGCGTGCTGAATGGATTACCGACTAACCAACTGTGCGCAGCTGGTGGTCAAATCAGCCCACTTCCGGTTCCCTCGTTGCCGACGCAGGTAATTAACAGTCTTGATAACGCGAGTGTCGAGCTGGACCAGCGGCTATGGTTTCTCGAGCAGCCTTTCGACTCGAATCACCGTTGGGATATTTACGTCGACGGCGGCGGAACTTTTGGCCGGATCAAAAACATCTTTGACCTTCCGGCCCTGGACTTTGATACCGGTTGGAGCACCCCGGGCGCCGATTATCGTTTCAGCCCTTCTCTCGCTCTTGGCGTCTACGCCGGATACGCTCACTCGGAGTCGCGTTTTTCAGACCATACCCACGTTTCGACCGACACTCCAAGCGCGGGTACGTACGGGCTTTGGAACCCGCCATCCATGGGCCCATTCGGCATCGATGCCGGTTTTGGCGGCGGGTATAACGACTACAGCATGCAGCGGCCGATCAAGTTCGGTGACCCGATTGATCGTCAAGCCAGCAGCAATCCTCGATCCAAATATTTCAAGTACAGGCTCGGCACGAGCTATCACAAGAAGCTGGGGAAATTGAATGTAGAGTTTCTCGGGTCGTACGAGTACGCCAGTATCGAGAATGACCAGTTTTTCGAGCACGGGGCATACTCACTGGATACGCGAGTCGGCAAATACGATGTGCCTTCGCTCCGGCAACGCTTCGGGATTCACGCGGTTTACGACATACCGATAAACAGCAAAGTGACCATCACTCCGGATTTCCGGTTCACCTGGATCCACGAATACTTAGACGGTACACGCACCGTGCCGGTGAGTCTGAACAGTGGGCTGGGACCAGGTTTCAGCCTTAGCCAGCCGCATGGACCCCGAGACGAATATATCTCGGTCATTGGCTTTTATGCGGTTTTCGGGGAATTGAAAGGCTATCTGTATTGGACCTCGGATTTCGGATCCGGTATCGTCACGAGCAACTCGATCATGGGTGGGGTGACGCTGAATTTCTAGAGGCGCACCTAAAACCAAACTAAACCCCGAATTTCGCCGCAGGGCCTGCCGCCCGACACGACCCGCGAAAAGCGTGTCCTTATGCCTCGAAGTGGGTCAGCAACTCACGCGGCTCCAACTTGACAAGGTTCCGCTTTACATTGTGTGTCAGACGTTGAAGCAGGTCAGGGGGGAGCTGGTTGAGCACCGCCGCATTGATCTCACTGGGAGCGGCGAAAGACCAGCGGACCGGCTGATGCTGCAGTACAACTTTGCCGACGTACTGACTTAGCTGACGCACAAGGCGGCTCGAGATCTCCGCTTCAAGGTTCTTTTTTTCTGCGACAGAATTCGAGTGTCCAGCACGCACGGGAGAAGCACCGGCCTTGTCAGTCACTTTATCCTTAAGACGCTCGTGCGCTTCCGGAAACCCGGCTGAATCGACTAAGCGCGGCACCCTGCCACGATTGGCTGTTTCTTCTACACGGTATGCCTTCACGCTGCCACGATCAGCGACAATGATGAAGTGCGGCTTAACCATAAACCTTAGAGTCCTAGCACCGATCCTGCTGAAAAAAGCGGAGCCATTGAATGGCGACTCAGCCTGAGCCTCGCCCTACCTGTCGTGGATGGGGCCGTCGGCAGGGCAAAGCTCCGTCTGAGCCGCTAGCTTGCACGCTACGCCGGGTTATTCAGCGGAACCAACAAAAAAACTTAGACCCAACTGCTATTCAGCCTCAAGCTATTGAACGGTTTTCGGGATCGATAGTCGGCTTGTAGGGCGGCTGCGCCAGCCGCTGGTCGGGTTTAACTTTATGAGGTTCGCAGCTGGAAGCTACGGCCACTTTGTCTGCCTGGGATTTGAGCTAAATTGTCACCTGATTTTCGCCAGGAGCTTCGTGGTACTCGCGGACCCGCCGGTAGACTTTCCCGTCGAGGACCATTTCGAATTGGTCACCTTTGCGGTGTGGCGGTTCATCGACACGCCAGGTTGGGCCGAAGAAAAAGAGTTTGATGGAAAGCGCCTTGCGGTCTGGAGTCAGGCGCGCCCGTGCACCGCTGACATCGAACGAGTCGATTCCGTGCCTGCTGTGATACTCGGCGCGGCCGCCTGGTAGAATGCGAATTTGCCCAGGCTCGTTGCTGACAAGCTCCCAGTCACCAACGTATTCCGGTGGAATTGGTGGATGATCACGGTCGAATTTTGGAGCGAATGGCGCGATCCCGAACGCGGCGAGAAATACAATTGCCGCAGTCATGGTTCCTACAGCGGCCAGGCCGCCACAAGCAAAAAGGCATCCAAGCCAAGGGAACTGGCTCTTCTTTGGTTGAGCTGGCAACGGAGGCGGCTGCACGGTCGAAAATTGGCTTGGAGTGAGCGTTCGAGTAAAGGAATTTGGGTTCACCGTAGAAATTGCTCTTACATGGCAGGCAAGGTGATCTCGAACTTCTCACACAATGCCTGGGTATATGCACATCGACTTTATGAAGTTTGAAGTACGTGGTTACAAAACTTACCCATTTCGACTTGACAAGCCACTAGCCTCCAAGAATCTTCCGCCTCCCCTCGCCCTCCGGCCTGATTGCCAGGGCTGAGGAAACAACGATGCCCAGTCCTCGCTTAAAAACACACATGCCCTGCTCAAAACAAAGCTTCTATCGCGCGCTACTCCTTCTCGCCGGATTTTCCCTTCTTGGAACTGCCCTGGCCGACCAACCGAGGCATGAAGTACACAGCGAGGCAGATCTTCCGCGGGCTTCCTATCCGGCGACCGGATCTATCAGTACCCTGCTCCAATCCGAAGACTCCGTCTTCGCCTCCAATGTGAAACAGGCAGCAATCGATCTCGACGCACTGTTCGCCGAATACGACATCCAGGATAAAGCCACGTTAATTTCCATGCTGACAGCGAAACTGTCTCTGCAGGAACTAAACGGTGACGCGGCTGGTGGCCTGGAAACAATCAGCAAGCTGCGGGAATTGCAGTCGAAGCCAGATTTGAAACTGACCGTTGCCCTATTCGATGAGGCGCTTTTGAAAGCGCAGCAGACCGGGAAAAAAGGCGCTGACTATGAGCAGAAAGTGGAGTCAATCTATCGAAACGCCGTCAATGCGCTTCCCTGGGAGGTTATCCAGGACGTGATCAAATCGGCGCGAAGCAATTCCGGCTTACTTTCCGAGGCGTTTCTGCTGGGGCGTGTCCAAGAGGAACTGCAGCCGGAAATCGACAAATCCAGCAGTCTTTCGCGTGACTCTATGTACACCGTGCTGAAAACTCGCGCCGATCTCCGGGTCAAACTTCCGCTGAATTCTGTCCGCGTGAATGTGCTAAAAGCCTACGTTGCGGCTCACGACACCCAGAAGCCTGATATCTGGGCGGCACGCGAGGTCACTCTTACGGACGAAGATCATCCAAAGAAAGTGCTGGTCGGTATCTGGGACTCTGGCTTTGATACAGCTGTTTATCCTGGGCGTCTCTACAGTAACGTCGATTCCAAGCCTTATCCGGCTCAAGGACTCGCGTTTACCGACGATGGCAATCCCTCCGACTCCGCTCTTTATCCACTGACTCCCGAACAGAAACAGCAGTATCCAAAAGTATCGGAGGATCTTGAAGCAATTTCGGACCTGCAGGCGGGTGCTGAAACTCCGGTAACGGAAGCGTTCAAAAAGCGCCTTAGCACGATGGCGAAAGACGACGTGAACGCGATGTTTGAGCGACTCTCTTTCTTCGGCAATATGGCTCATGGTACTCACGTTGCCGGTATCGCGATTAAAGGGAATCCGGCAGCACAACTGGTCGTCTTTCGGTTTAATGACGGCTTAAACCGCGAACTGCATTTCCCGCCATCGACTGATTGGGCACATCGGATGGCGGCAAATTTCAAACGGATAGGCCAATTCTGCGCTGAACATAAAGTGCGCGTAGTGAACCTGAGCTGGGGTGACGACCCGCAGGAATTTGAGGAGTGGCTTGCCCGGACCAAAGGGAATCAGACCGCCGATGAGCGGAAGCAAGAGGCGCTTGAGCTTTTCTCCATCTGGAAGCAGGCGATTATTGACGCGATGAATACCGCGCCAGATACGCTCTTTGTCACCGCAGCCGGAAACTCCGACAGCGATGCAGGATTTTTCGAAGATGTCCCACCGTCATTGGAACTTCCTAACCTCATTGCGGTGGGTGCGACCAACCAGGCGGGAGATGCAACGAGCTTCACAAGTTACGGCAAAACGGTCGTCGTCTACGCCAATGGGTATCATGTGGAAAGCTTTATCCCGGGTGGAAAAAAGGTGAAGCTCTCGGGAACCTCGATGGCAGCGCCTCAGGTAACTAATCTGGCCGCTAAACTGTTTGCCACCGACCCTTCACTCACTGCTGAGAAAGCTAAGGAATTGATTATCTCGGGATCGAGTCTGAGCGCGGACGGCAAACGCAAACTGATCGACGAGAAGCGCTCACTGGAATTGATCAGACCAAAAACGACCGCAACCAAGACGCCAAAGCCTGCCTTTGACCTGGCAGCCAGCGCTTAGCGGGTAAGCAGCTTGACCATGAACACTCCTCATACCTTTCAGTTCTCAGACGGTAAGTCGGTATTTCGCCTCGGCTACGGAGCGATGCGGCTCACAGGCCAACCCGGCAACTTTGGCCCCTATGCCGACTGGGAGGGGGGAAAGCGTCTCTTGCAGCGAGCTCTCGAGAGCGGAATCAACTTCATTGACACGGCTCGGGCATACGGGCCGGGATGGAATGAACGTTTAATTGCGGACGCTTTGCATCCCTATCCCGATGGACTCCTTCTTGCCACCAAGGGTGGCGTGGTGAAAAAATCCGCCACCGACCGGTATCTCGACGGGAGTCCCGAGGGGCTTCGACGCGATTGTGAAGAGAGCCTCCGGAATCTGGAGCTCGATTGTATCGATCTGTATCAGTTGCATTGGGTCGATCCAGACGTGCTGTTTGCCGAATCGATCGGTGGCCTGGCCAAACTTCGGTCTGAGGGAAAAATTCGTTCGATTGGCCTCTGCAACGTTACCCTCGAACAGCTGCAGGAAGCCAGCGGCATCGCGCCGGTCGCTTCCGTCCAGAACCGATACAGTGTTGCCGAAACCGAGAGCGATTCGATTGTTAAATATTGCGCACAGCACGGGATCGCTTTTATTCCGTATGGCCCGCTCGGGGCCGATCCGATGAAACCGGGGGCGCCGCTGGCGGGCGCGAGCGGTCTTCTTGCCGAGATCGCGGAGGAACTCCATACCACGACCGCGCAAGTCGCCCTCAGCTGGTTGTTGCATCGTTCCGCGAACATCCTTCCGATTCCCGGCACCAGCTCGATTGCGCACCTGCAAGAGAATGTCGCCGCTGCGGGTTTGGTTCTGACCGACGAGCAGTTGAGGAGGCTAGAGAACATCAGTGAGCGGCGATCTTAGACCGGAGCGCCGAAGGTGCGAAATATGATAGCCTAGGGCGCAAGCCCTATAAGCGCTAAACTTAACTTAAGTGGTGAGACTATAGTGGGCTCGGTTTTTTTGAGATGGTTTTTGCCCCGCAGGGGCTACAGGACTTGGCCCGGGTTTCAACCCCGGGAATCTTTCCCCCATTGCGATGCGCCCTGAAAGGGCCCGACAATGGGCCTTAAAGCACCCCAGAAATATTATCTAACTCTAAGACGCCTTAATTCCTGCCCTGATCCTGGTAGGGCTCACGATACGTTTGAGATCGATCGCACGGGCCTGGCGCCCTTACAGGGCGCGGCGCTTTTGTTTGGGGCAGGTCCCGGGGTTGAAACCTGGTTGAAACCCCGGGCTAAGTCCTGAGCCCCTTCTGGGCCGGAATCGCGCCACTGGTGATCTTGGCACCCCTGAGTTAATATCAGGGCTGAGCCTTGGCGCCCGTTGGGGCCCTGAACCCTCCCTCTGGCTCGTTAGGCGAGGTCCTCAAAGAAATCGACTCAGCAAATCTCTTTTTGCCGTGACGGCACGACAAGCCGGGCTGATAGCGCATTGCGGCCTCGGCATTTCCAGTAATGATTTCTGTGTAGCTCACAGTAGCCGCATTCAGTCCATGCATGCAGATGCTGAGCGGGCCCGGAACAGGAGCGTGAGAACGATGAAGGGCTCGGAGCCAGCGCAAGGTCCCGGCATTTGATTTTTTCCAGGCCTCACGGCAGACCAGGTCGCGTTGATGCTGCACTGCGGCTTCATCGAACCCAGAAGAAAACCAGTGGAGCGCCTTCCAGCCAAAGGTGAGCTCTACCAATTCGGTTAGGTCCCAGCGCAACTCTCGGACCTCGCGAGCTGTCGGGCAAATGGCGATCAGCCGGAAGGGGGCCAGGCGCTTCAGCGGAAGCTCCCCGAGCCTGTCGGAAAGATCGGAAATGCGCGCATCTGCCAAAAGCGCCGGAACAATCATACCTCGGCTCAGCATGGAAGCTTTCCCCGAAAAGTCTGCGCTATGCCAGTTAATCAGAGCGAGGCAAAGACATCGATCGTTAATTCCGATCCATGACCCGCCGCTCGGCTCACTCGGATAGAGCGACTGCTGGTGGGCGCCCAAAAAAATCCGGGGCGGGTTGGCGATTGGACGCTGCACGGATTCGTCGCGGTTCATCGCCAGATAAAAGCCATGAATTCTTGGAACAAAGGAAACCGTGCACATCGCTGAGCGGTAAAACTGTAATCGCTAATCAGTAATCGGTAAAACGGTGGTGAAACAGTAGAGAGGTAAAACTGTGATCAGTCATCACCGTTTGTTTCTCCTTTAAAAGCGGTCTTCACCCGGAATGCGGCTTGCCGGGAGACTCGCCCTACCCACGATTACCGACTACAGCTCCACCCCTCCACCGCTCACTAACGCCTCTCGCCTTTTCTGGCCTTCGTGGTTTATCGTGGGACGAACGGTCACCGGAATGAAGAGACGACAATTCCTCAGTGCGGCGGCAGCCCTGGCCGGCGGGGCGATTGCTGGACGATCTGCTCAGCCGCCCAAGGCTATCCCGGTTGCGCAAACGCCGGACATGCCCGCTCCCACGGGTACCCAGCCAAACGCCGAACGCCAAACGCCAAACGCCAAACGTCCCCTCTCTCGCGCCTTTGCGGACGAGGAATTCAACTATGTTTTCCAGATCCTGCTGGGCGGCGCATATTATCGGGTCGCGGAAGTGGGTACATGCCTCGCCATTGCTGAACAAATCGTTGACGGTGATTCGGCAAGTGCTTTTAAAGCCATGATCGTTGCCGGCGATCGGCTCTCTGAGATTGCTCGGGCGGCCGAAGCGACCGGGCGCCGCGTCAGTGCTAGACAAGCTTATATGGAGGCGGCGAATTACGTCTTCAGCGCGACCCGCTTCGTCAATCCCATCAGCGCCCCGGACGGATTTGCGGTGAACTGGTTGCGCCACCAGGAACTGTGGGACAAGGCAGCCGCGCTCCTCGATCCGCCGGCCGAGCCCCTGGCTGTTCCGTACGAGAAGACGACGCTGCCGGGCTATTTTTTCAGGGTCGATGAATCCAACAAGTCCCGACCATTACTGATTTTTAACAGTGGAAGCGACGGAGGCATGCTCAGTGCCTGGACCCTCGGGATCGCGCCTGCACTCGAGCGTGGCTACAACGTTTTTGTGTTTCATGGTCCCGGTCAAGGGACAGCGCTCTTGCAGCAGAAACTCTACTTCCGACCCGACTGGGAGAGAGTCGTTTCGCCTGTCATTGACTATATTAGCATGCGGCGCGAGATCGACCTGGGGCGGATAGCGTTGCTTGGCGTCAGCCAGGGCGGTTACTGGGCGGCGCGGGCTGCCGCATTCGAGTCGCGGATCGCCGCCTGCATCGCCGATCCCGGCATTTGGGACGTCTCCACCGCTTGGACTCGTTTGCTTTCTCGATCGCAGTTGGATCTGCTCGCCGTCGGCCAGCAGGAACAGTTCGATAGGTCCCTGCATCTGGACCTCAAATCCAGACCGAAGGCCGCGGCCGCCCTTGTATTTCGTATGCGTCCATTTGGCCTGACCTCGCCATACGAGGCTTTTAGCGCGGTGCAGCAATACAAACTGGCTGAGGTGGTCGATCGAATCCGGTGTCCGGTGCTCTTGACCGATCCTGAGGGCGAGCAGTTCTGGCCAGGCCAATCGAAGCAGTTGTACGACGCGCTGCAGGCTCCGAAAACTCTATTGAAGTTCACCGCTTCCGAAGGCGCTGACCTCCATTGCGAGCCAAAAGCGCTCGGCTTGCGCGCGCAGCGCATCTTCGACTGGCTCGATCAGACCCTGAAAGTCGGTTAGCGGGCAACGTTTGGGGTTTGGCGTTCCATCCAGGTTGATGCGATGCACGGGCTGCGGGGCCTCTAAAACCCACGCGTGCATCCGTTGGAGATGCCGAACGGACCGCAGGAGACCTGGACTTTGTCTCTGCGGGATCGTTCATGGCTGCGCCCGCGCCCGCGAAACGCCGAACGCCGAACACCAAACGCCAAACGCCAAACGCTCAATCGATGGGCTTGAGGTTGTACTCTGATACGAGTCGAACTGGCAGGTGGTTTAGTTCACGGACCGGACCCTTGGCCAGCTTCAGGTCAATAAGCAGTTGGCGGGTCGTGCGGACAAGTGATTCGATGCTTTGAGTGATCAGAAAATCGATGACGCCGGCTCGTAGCAGTGGCTCGGTCACTTCGTTGACTTCATGACCGATAAACAGCGGGCGCCGGGGCAGTTGGCACTCCGCCAGAGCTTGCGCCAAGCCCCGGTTGCCGCCGGCCACGTTATAAACGCCGGCAATATCCGGGCGCTTTTGGAGCAGGCGCAAGGCCGCTTCGTGCGTTGCCTCCGGAGAGTCTTGCCCCTTAATGACCTCCACCAGCTTGATGTGAGGGAAGCGTTGCCCTAACAGGGAACGAAAGCCAATCTCCCGATCTTCCTGGCAGCGGTAGGAAAAGTAGCCTACCACGACGGCTACAGTAGCTTCCGGTGTCCGTTCCAAGCAGCGGCCGAAGATGAAGCCGGCCACCTGGCCGGCGGCACGGTTATCGATGCCAACGTAGGCCGAGCGGACGTGGGGATCCAGATCCGAAACGAGCGCCACGACGGGTTTGCCCGCCGTGCGAAGGTCGGTTAAAGCCGCCTTGACCGGCTCCGTGTTTTTGCTCACAACTGCCAGGCCGTCTGACTCTGCGCCCAGGGTTCGGATGAGTTCCGCGGTTTCGTCTTCCGAACGGCTCGCGACCGCTTGAAGCGTTGCCACACTGGTCCCTGCCTGGCTAATCTGCTGAACAGCGCCAAGCAGGCTTCGCGTAAAGGTCAGGCCCGCTTGTATGACCATGCGTAGCCGAGGCGTTTCGCGGGATTCGAAAGCAGAAGCTTCGTGCTTGCCGGACAGGTCCCCGCTTTCCAAGCGGTCAATGACCCGAAGAACGTGAGCCTGGGTTCGCGGGTGCACGCCTCGGCGCTTGTTGATCACCCGATCGATAGTTGCTCGACTTAGGGCCGTCGCGACGACGATGTCACTGATACTGATTGGTCCGTGAGCCTTCATATGAATCCTTTGAATCAGTTTCAAGCATCATATTTACTTACATCTCAAAAGAAATCATATAAATGCTGTCTAATGAGTCTTTATGATCGGCTACTTGCTTCGGGCCTCTTCGCCGTCCCGTCTTGAAACATGTGAACCAAAACCGATTGTTCCAGACTCGCTGTCCTGAGAAAACACCAGAGACCGTACCATGGCGAAGCGACGGCGAGATTATGCTGGCTGACCCTGCCAGTTTCTCAAAGCGCCCTCAATAGCCGTCAGGCAAAATAGCATCTTGACATCCCTTCAGACCTGGCGTGAGCTAAAATGCGCTTGATTTAAAAAGCGACACCTCTCCCCTACAGGAGACTTAAACTTCAAATTCTGAAATTGGCTTCTAGGGCGGGGGGTCAGCCGCCGGAACTTCGGGATCTGATTTAATGAAACTATGGCAGCCGAAGAGCGAAGAACGGTCAGAGTCGGGATGGTTGGAGGCGGACCCGGCGCCGGTATCGCAGAAACCCATCGGACCGCGATGCGATTGGACGACCGGTACCTGCTGGTAGCCGGAGTCTTTTCCCGCGATAGCGAGAAATCTCTGGCCGCAGCGAGGCGACTGAGGATCCCGGAAGACCGTGCTTATCCTGATTACGCAACCATGGCGGCGGCAGAGCCTGAACGGCAGGACCAAATCGAAGTCGTTAGCATCGTGACGCAGACCGACAGCCATTACGAAATTGCCAAGGCGTTCTTGGAGGCGGGAATCCACGTCATCTGCGATAAGCCGCTCTGCCTTTCGGTTGAGGAAGCAAAGGACCTGAAGGCCCCGATCGAAAGAAAAGGGCTGGTTCTCTGCCTAACGCATAACTACTCCGGGTATGCAATGGTGCGTCACGCCGCCCGCATGGTCAGAAACGGCGAGCTGGGCGAAATCCGGGTTGTCCAGGCCGAACACGCTTCCGGCTGGGCAGCAGACCATCGAACAGGGCGAAATCGGCAAGGTCGAGATCATTCAGCTCACCAGCCGGGGTCCTCAGCCTCCGCCCATCGAATACATCAAAGTTTCCGGCGGGCAAATGCGTGACCAAACCATTCATTTTTTCGATTTGTTACGGTGGCTTACTAACGATGAACCGGTGGAGCTTTATGCGATTGGAGCCGCACTCGTGAACTCAGCAGGATGCCGGCGATGTCGACACCTCAATCGTTGCTTTGCGAATGGCTTCAGGCGCGCTTTGTCAGATCGATTGCTCCCGGCGCGCCGCCTACGGATACGACGAAAAAATCGAGGTCTTCGGATCTGAGGGACTCGCAGAGTCCCGACGTCAGAACTTCCGGGGCATGTCTCTTTACCAGGGAAGAAAGATTATTGAAGACGGCCTTCATCCCGGTTGGTTTGAGCGCATCGAGGAGAGTTACTATCAAGCCCTGGATGCATTTGTCAGATCGGTTACCCAGGGAATTGCGCCCAGCCCCTCCCTTGAGGATGGACTTAAGGCGCAGTTACTGGCCGACCAGGCCACCGAATCGCTCAAGTCGGGCCGCCCAGTCAGGATCGCAAAGTGAGTCTTCACAAAAATGGCCCCGGGACGCGCGCGAATTGGCGCCCAAGCGGAGCTGCCAAAAAAGGATAACCTATGACAAGTTCTCTTAATATGGGGTTGATCGGGTCCGGATTCATGGGGCAGATCCACGCGGACGCTTATCGGCGGGCCGGCATTTTGTATCGGAATCTGCCCCGAACGCCTGCATTGTACGCCATCGCTGATAAAAACGAGGAACTGGCAGAAGGGGCTCGGCGTCGCTTGGGTTTTCAAAAAGCTTACGGCGATTGGCGACGATTGATCGAGGATCCGGGGGTGCATGTCGTCGACATCACCACGCCCAACCATTTGCATGTGGACGTGGCCTTGGCCGCGATCGAGGCCGGCAAACATATTTACTGCGAAAAACCGATGGCAGTCAGGGCCGAAGACGCTCAGCGCATGGCCGCCGCGGCCAAAAGGGCGGGCGTCTACACCATGGTGGCCTTCAACAACCTCAAAACCCCGGCGGCTCTGGTGGCCGGGCAGATCCTCAAGCGGGGCGAAATCGGCGAACCGGTGCGTTTCCGCGGCCGATACCGGAATTCGACGCCGGTTACGGCAGCAAGGTCGCCGTGGACGCCAAAAAGCGCGCCGTGGAGAACGAGGATCAGGTTCAGTCGTTGGTAAAATTCGCTTCCGGGGCGGCCGGCGTAATTGAAGCTTCGCGCATCTGCGCCGGCCGAGTCTTCGGGATCTTTTGGGAGGTTTCCGGTACTGAGGGCACAATTGCGAACAACGGGGAGAGGTTCAATGAGCTTCAGGTGTTCCGAATGGGGGATGAGAAGCGCGACCGGGGATTCAAGACCGTTTATTGCGGCTCCCAGACTCCGCAATACGCTGCTTTTTTTGGCTTTGATTTTGCCGGCGGCGGCCTCGGTTACTTTGACATTAAGGTTTTCGAAGTGCACGACCTGGTACAAGGGATCGGCCGGGATGAGGGCTGTTTTCCCGATTTTGCGTTTGGGGCAAGGAATCAGGAGATCCTGGAGGCCATCGACCAGTCGAGCCGTTCCGGGACCTGGGTTTCAGTTCCGCGGAGCGTGGGTGCGTAGGAGTAGTCGGTAATCTGTGATCAGTGGGCCGGTGTGAGAGGTGAGAAGGTGAGAAGGTGAGAAGTATGAACGCAATCGCGAAACGCCAAGCGCTAAAACGCTCATAATCCGACCTATTCCGAGTTTTTCCGAGCTATAAGAATGATGTATTTTGATTATAAAGGCGTTTTTGATTGATTATTAATGAGTCTTCGGTTACTCATCACAACTCACTTGATAATGTTTCTCCCCCAACTGGTTTTAGTTTTCACAAGTGCCACTTGCCCGATTAAAACCGGACCCTTCAAACCCTCCCTGGGTTCGCGGCTTAGCGTGGAGAACTAAGCAGCGACCCTATCTACACAATCGAAAGGCTGATAAAATGAAGCGATTCCTGGCAGCTCTGTCGCTCGTCCTGTCGCTTTGCTTCCCCTTCGGGGGAGCAGTACTCGCTCAAGGCGATCACTATCGGTTCGTTATGGTGTCTCACATCGGCTCCAATGATCCGAATATGAATTGGCTAACGACTTCGATGAAAACATTCGATGAGAAGTACCCCGGCGTGAAGACCGAGTACCTGTCGACGAACGAATACAGTTTGCAAAATTTCATTGCGATCCTGAATCAGGCGATTGCCACGCACCCGGACGGCATCGCAGTCCCAATCATAAACAGTGAAGCTCTCCAGCCGATCCTGGACAAGGCGGTCAGCAGCGGTATTCCAGTGGTAGCCTTCAATATTTCCGATCCTCGGCCCGCAGACCAACGTATTCACTACCTCACCTATGTGGGCGGCGATGAATATCTCACGGGCATAAAGCTTGGGCAGTACGTGATTGACCAGATGAATGCAGGCAAGATTCCCAAGCCAACCAGGTTGATGTGCGCTAACCACGATGCCGCCCATCAGGGTCTGAAGGCACGGTGCCGAGGGATGACCGATGCGATGAAAAAAATTGGCGTGAGCGTCGACGAACTTATCATTGGTGCCGATCCCGCCCGGGCACGCAGCACGATGCAGTCCTACCTGAGCACCCATAAGGATGTGAATTACATCTTTTGTCTTGGCACCTTGTCTGTTCCCTGGGCGTACAGCGTCGCTGATCAGATGGGACTGAAACCGAAACTCGCTGATAAAGGGTTAACGATAGTCGGTGTTGATGACAGCCCGAACTCTCTGGAAGGCATCAAGGACGGAAAAGTGCTCGCATCACACAGTCAAGGCTTCTGGCTCCAAGGTTATCTCCCCATGGAGATTCTTTACTTCTACAAAAAGATGGGAATGGCCCCGCTCGATGACATCATTACCGGACCGATCGTCATCAATAGGGATAACGTTGATGAATGGATAAAGTTCGTTAAAGCCACCATCGGCGAGGACGCCTATAAAAAGCAGATCACCTGGTGACTATCTGGAGGCCGACGACCTCGGCAAGCTCCTGTAGGGCGCCTGGCTCAGGCGCCGGGAAAATCCCAAGCGACTCTACCTCCGGCGGCTGAGCCAGCCGCCCTACAGAGCTAACCGACCCCTTTGCCGAGCCGTGTCGCAGCGTCGCCCTCCAGCTAGCCGAAAAGGAAATGAAGCGATTTTTTCGACGCACAGATATCGGGATCATCATCGGCTGCATTTTCGTATTCGTTCTGTTCAGCCTGTGGAATCCTGAGCAATGGTTCAACTGGAGCACCATTAGCAACATTGGCCAATACACCGCGATCCTGGGCATCCTCGCAATCGGGCAGACGTTTGTTATTCTTATTCGCGAAATCGATCTCTCCGTCGGCTCCGTTTACGGGATCGTTGGAATCACCTTCATTGGCTTGGAGAGTAGTAATGTCAGCGTCCTTGTCTCATTCATCTTAGCGATACTTTTGGCGCTGCTTATCGGCCTGATAAATGCCGTTCTGGTAATCTACGGAAAGCTCTCCTCGATGATCGTGACGCTGGGCGGTCTGTTTTTTTATCGCGGTCTGATTTTTGTGACGACCCACGGAGCGGTCACCGGGACACCGCAAGCCGCCCGGCAGAACTGGTTTGCGCAACTCCTCGGTGGCCATTGGCTTCGGATTGAGAATGGGTTTTTATTGCTCCTGCTCATCGCCTTTTTGTGCGCTGTTACCCTGTATCAGACGCGATTTGGAAACCATTTGCTGGCGCTGGGCGGGGACCCGGCTAGTGCAGAGTCTCAGGGTGTTCCGGTAAACCGGGTAAGAACCTTGGCGTTCTGTCTTTGTTCCTTCTTCGCGGGATTGTCGGCGATTGTAACTCTCACCAATGATCCCGAAACAAATGTTTCTCTGGGTACCGGGATGGAACTGGAGTCGATCGCTGCCGTAGTCGTCGGCGGAACACTGCTTACTGGCGGGCGAGGGACCATTCTGGGCACCATCCTCGGCGCCTTCTTCTTTACCGCAGTTCGCTCGGAGATGATCGCGCTGGGCGCTCCCCCTTCCTGGTACGTTTCCTTTGTCGGGATCGCTCTTCTCGTTGTCGTAACTATTAACACCCTGCTGTCAAAGAGACTCAAATCCGCCTGACTGTCATGTTGACGAACGCAGTGCCGGGGATTGGATATCTCTTGAGCGCCGAAGGCGTGAAATAGTTTGGCCTGGGGCGAAGCCCCAGGATTTGTTATAAATGGGCGACCGAGCGCTGAAAGTGCGAGAGAAAGCCGTTAGGCACGAACGATGTTAACAATGTTGAACGTGGTAAACAAACGGGTGACAGCGCCTCATCCGCCTGGGCGCAGAGCCGCGCGGCGCTTCGAACCGGAGTAAAATTGTGGCGACAGCAACTGACGGTACGAATTCGAGAAAACCTCTCATCAGCATTAAGAATGTTTCTCTTTCCTATGGAAACTTTCGGGCACTTAGCGACGTCAGCGTCGATTTTTACCAGGGAGAGATGGTTGGTCTGGTCGGCGATAACGGAGCAGGCAAGACCACCTTGATTCGAATTATCTCAGGCATTATACCCCCGACTGCTGGTGAGGTCTATTTTGATGGGGAACGCATCACGAAGTTCCATCCCAAGAAAGCCATTGATCTGGGACTGGAATGCATCCAGCAGACGATCGGTATATGTGACAACCTGTCTGTTGGACGTAATTATTTTCTCGGGCGTGAACCGATCAAGCGCTTCTTCGGCCTGCCATTTCTTGACAAGAAAAAGATCCGTGCGGCCAGCTCAAAGGTGGTCCATGACTTCGGGTTGCGGGATACTGTTGACGTAGATGATGAGATCGCGCTCCTGTCCGGGGGCGAAAAGCAAACCTTTAAAATCGCCCGGGCCGTCACTTTCCGGAATCGCGTTATTATCATGGATGAACCTACCAATCACCTTTCCGTACGTGAACGGGCTCATGTCAATGAGCTAGCGGTGCAGCTAAAACAGCAAGGGCTGCTCGTTATTTACATTACCCACGATATTTTCCAAATTCATAGAATTGCTGACCGGATCGTTATTATGGAGAACGGTCGCAAGGTTACCGATGTTCCCCGAGATGCGATGAGTGCAGAAGCGTTGGAGGGTATTATCCGGGATGGTGGACGAGCGCCGGCGAAAGGAGCGAAACTTTCATGAGGGCATTCATCGGGAGTCTCGTGCGCAGACACCCGGAAGGGATCACGATCAGCATGGTGGTCCTGATCTCCTTAGCCTTTGCCATCATAACCCAGGGTAGTTGGCTATCGGTTGGCAACGCCCAATCGTTGTCGCAGCTAACGGCGGTGTTAGCGGTTATGGCGTTCGGGGAAGCAGTCGTAATTGCGACAGGCGAAATCGACATATCTGTCGGTTCAGTCTCCGGAATTGGCGCCCTGACGTTTCTAGGCCTGGCGCCCGTCGTGGGCAGCGCCCTTGCTCTCGTCGCCGCTCTTGCCTGCGGGATTCTTATCGGCGCGATGAATGGCGCCTTTGTCGCGTTGCTCGGCCTACCCTCCCTGCTTGTAACCCTCGGCACGCTCTTTATCTTTCAGGGTCTTGGTTATGCCGCCACCTCGGGTTTCTCTTTTGCTGCGAATGAGTCAGTTCGGAAGCAATTTGTCTATAACGCGGTCGGCGGTGGCGGTTTGGCCGGGATCAACGCCGGGGTAATTTGGGCGCTAATTGTCCTCGTCGTGCTTCAACTGGTAGTTTTCGAAACCCCGGTAGGAAATCGCATCCTTGCTGTCGGTGGCGATGCCGCCTCGAGCTTTTCCCGAGGCGTAAACGTTACCAGAATAAGATTCGGAGTTTTCGTCGTCAGCGGGCTCTTGGCAGCGTTTGCCGGTGTGTTAGATGCTGCTTTTATTGGTTATGCGGACGGCAGTTTTGGCGCAACGATGGAGCTTTCCGCGATCGCCGCCGCCGTCCTTGGAGGATGCCATTTAGCCGGCGGCCGAATTTCTCTCATTGGAACACTGTTCGGAGCTTTTATTCTCCGGGGCATTCAGAGTTTTCTCATCATCCTCGGCGTTCAACCCCAATGGTATATTCTCGTGGTCGGGCTCATTGTTGTGTTTGCGAGCCTGGCGGATCGAACTTTAACAAGATTAGCTCTCAAGAAATAACATGGCCGACTCTACGATTGCCTTGGGGGGGCGGCGCTTCTGTCGCGCCGAATGTATCCCGAAGTCCAAGACTAACTGGAACGTGAGCTCAAAATGAAACTGTGCGCGGTATCTGACAGTCGGTGCCTCCTTCGCGAGGTCGATCCAGGCTGTTTCCCTCGCCAGTACAACGACCCACTCTTTCATCAACTTTCCCTGACCGGGGTTAAACCGCTCCCCCTTCCCCGAGCGGAGTAGCTCATCGACTCGCTCCTTCGGAAGTTTCACGACGAACTTGCCCTTTGACGACATCATCGCGAAGATCTTGCCATTCACCTTCAGGGCGCCCGTGCCGAACCCCTTTCCTTTCCCGCGGCTAACTGCTCGATCCGCGGCGAAGGCATCCACAACCGGACCAAAGCGCGGGTCGATTTCATCGGCTTGCCCAGCCCTCCTCTTCGTTATTTTCACAGTTTTCTTTATTCTTGACCTTTGGCAGGTGGGTGTTGG
>JBAUZZ010000578.1:0-2135 GCA_049585495.1 Chthoniobacterales bacterium
GGTCTCGACATGGTCGGCATCAAACTCGCTATCAACCTGGCAAGAGAGGTGGACCGACTGCGAGAAGAGCTTAACTTTCGCAGGCGGCGGTAGATTCATGGCCACGGACATCGTCGCATAGGCTCGCGCGACGAAGTGAGAAATGAGGTGACTAGGGTCACCGTAATTAGGGAATGACGCGAAGGCGGCTTTCAGCTGCGAGAGGACGCCGCCGTCTGCCGATGTTGCGTTCGACGTCTAAATAGCCTTAAATTCGCGGCGGGACTTTATTCTATGTGGCAAATGGTAATAGTTGCGGTCAGTCATCTATTGATTCTTTTTTTGGCGCTTTTCGGTCTGCGGCTCTCGCACCGTTATATAGCGGGCAAGTTCATTCGCTTCCATGTTCATTGTCCAACTCAGTTAGCGGTCCAAGGCCAATACGAGGCGCCGCCTTGCGGTTGGAGCGTGCTGTATTTGATTGTTCAATTGATCATTCCCCGTCTGATATTTCTCACGGCCGCCCTTGGATTTTATTTAATTCTTATTTATGATTTCGGGCTTCGATCGACGATTTCAACCTGGTTCAGCAAGCCAGGCTGGGAGTGGAGATTGCCAGTAGCCCTCGGGATAGGTGTTCTAATTAACCTTATTGTTACTGTCGAAAGGCTTCGCAGCCGCCGACTGCGAGAGGATGCTCTTAAAGATCTCGAACATTCCCACGCGATTCTGATCCTCACTAGCGCACAAGCTCTGGAGGCTTTGTTGCCACTTATGTTCGCTTTCCTGGTGATTCCGATGCTCGGACTTCCAACTCAGGTGGAGGGACTCTTTGAACGCCTTACGCTGGTTCTCGTTATCATTTTCGTTGGGATCAATACTTTAAGAACGCTCCGTTTGGTCGAAGCTAAAATCACTCATCGGGCAAAGTTGAAGTACGGTGGTGAGGAACGCCAAATTCGTGCCGCGGAAACGCAGTATTCGGTCCTGCATCGGATGCTAAATGTGTTGGTGGTGCTGGCGACATTGGGCGCTGCCTTGATGGTGTTTGATGAAGTCCGCGCATTTGGCGCCAGCCTCTTAACTTCCGCCGGAATCGTCGGATTGGTAGCGGGGATCGCGGCTCAGCGAACGCTACAAAATGTCTTCGCTGGTCTGCAACTTGCCATCACCCAACCGATCGCCCTCGGCGACGTGATCGAGGTCGAGAATGTGGTTGGAACAATCGAGGAAATCACTTTCAGCTTCGTTTCTGTCAGGTTACGGGATCTGCGCCGTTTGATCTTGCCTGTTACCTATTTCCTCGAAAGGCCCTTTACCAACTGGACTCGAACATCTGCCGAATCGCTCACGTCTTTTTCGTTGGTCCTCTCTTTGGATGCCTCGCTCCCCTCGATACGCAAGCAAGTGGAGATGATCCTGCGCGCGAATCCGCTGTGGAATGGCGGCAAATGGGAAGTTATGATCAGCGAACTGGGGGAATCGTCAATGGTTGTTCGAATCACCTTGGGCGCCGCTAACCCTGAGATCGCTTTCCGGCTCAAGTCACAGGTCCAGGAGCGTATATTGGATCATCTTAATCAATTCAAGAAAGGCGCTCTTATCGGTGCGATTGCCGATCCAAAACCTCCAATGGAGCTGCCAGAAACAAAAAATTCACCGAACCTGGAACCGGCAACGACACCCTAGTCCGGCTGAGAACCCGGCCTTCTCTTAAGCTGAAATGTCTTGAGCGCCAGCGAAGCCGGCGGAGGGATGGCGGACAATCAGGTGATCAAGCAGGTTAATTTGTAAAATCCGTGCTCCTTTCGCTCAGCCTGCGAGTCAGCCGCATATCGGAAGAGTGCAGTTCCAGACGAAGAATTCGAATGATCTCCTGCACTGCTTCGGGGTTTCTGAAAACGCCGTGCCCGCTGCGCACGATCACTTCGGACTGGGCTCCGTCGAGATGGCTGCTCCAATACGGGACCACTCCATCCGATCCTCGCTCCTTCGGGCCTGGATGCCGCTGGCCGATCACGCTGTGGTAAGGAACTTCGATCGGGAGCTTGGAGACCGCGATCAGTGCCGCGCGTTCTTTGTCTCGTATCCAACCACTGTCGGGATGCCAGCCTCGACCTGGCTTAAGACAGGAGAGGGCGCAGCAATCTGGACAT
>JBAUZZ010000579.1:0-4321 GCA_049585495.1 Chthoniobacterales bacterium
GCTCTCCTTTAGCTGGGCCGCTAAGGCGTCACGCTGGCTGGCGGCAAGTTCGCCATTTTTCTGGGCTTGTTGCGCCCTGGCTTCGCTCTCCTTTAGCTGGGCTGCTAAGGCGTCACGCTGGCTTACCACCAGATCGCCATTTTTCTGGGCCTGTTGCGCCTTGGCTTCGCTCTCCTTTAACTGGGCCGCTAACGCGTCATGCTGGCTGGCGGCAAGATCGCCACTCTTTCGGGTTTGTTCCGCCTTGGCTTGAGTGTCTGTAAGCCGGGCTTGCAGGGCGTCACGTTGACTTGCCGCAAGCTGTGCGTCTTTTTGAGCCTGTTGCGCTTTGACTTCGGTAGCTTTCAGCTGGGTTTGGAGCACGTCACGTTGGCTTGTCGCTAGCTCGGCATCCTTTCTGGCCGTTAGCGCCTTGGTTTCGGTCGCAGTCAGTTGGGCCTGCAGCGCGCTGCGCTGGCTCGCGGCAAGGTCGGCATTTTCATGGACAGCTTGCGGCTTCTCTTCTTCCGGCTGCTTCAATTGGCTCTCGGGCGGGCTCGGCGCCTTCTTAGCCAGATCGGTAATCGTTCGTTCAAGCTTCGCAGATTCGTTTGCTAGCTCCCGCAGAATTTGCGCATTGGGCCAAATGGCAGCCGCGACCGTGGCGAGAAGAGCCAAGCCTGCAAGAACCGCTAAACCAATGGCATAGCGGACCCGCCGGCGTTTTTTCCAGTAAGCACGGCTCTTTTGAATGTAGTCGATTTGTGCCTGGATTAGTGAGGGGCCGAATCGGCGGACTAATTTCTTCGCTTCGCCAAGGCCGTTCCTAGGACTGAGCAGATGATCGGTTTGGCAGCCTTTACTAATCCAGCGCTTGCGGCTTGCGTCTAGCCGATCACGTTTTCGAAGAAAGTCTTGATCCTCGGATAACCATTGAGCAACTCTTGGCCATCTTCGAAGAAGCGTCTCATGGGTAAGGCTGACGACGAGTTCCTGGCCGGGACCGGTCTCGGCGCGCAACAGCCCCTCTTTGATCAAACGATCAACCAGCCCTCTAGCGCCTGACATCTGGCAATCATCAAACTGAGGGGATGAAATGAGGTCCCGATACGGAACCGTCCGGCAGTCTGGGACGCCTTCTGCGGTCGGGCCGAGCGTGACCAGATGCCGCATCACGGATTCGAGTGCTCCCTGTTCCTCAGGTTTCAGCGCCGAAAAGACGGTCTCGGCATGGTTGGCCAACGCCTCTTTGAGTTCGCCCAGTGCGCGATAGTCAGACCAGCGTAGCAGATTATCTTTTCGCTCAAGCTGTTTCAGGTACAACTGCGAAAGCAGGTGTTCCAATACCGGAAGTGGCTCGGGAGTAAGCGGAACTGCCTCCAGCAAGCCCTCGTCCAAGCTCTGCCCCGTAGCCGAGTCTGTTTCGAAGCGCAAGCCGGCTGACTCCGCCGGCAACCGGATCATTTCCCGGACCTTGTCCGATGTTGGAGCTTGAAGATCGGATCCTGTGCTGAGGTCAGGAAGATCGGCCAATTTCGCAAGTTGCTGGTAGTTGGCAGAGAAATCGCTCCGTAGCGCCGCGATTATAAAGACCCGCTCGCAGCGAACCAAAGCACCAAGAGCAGCGAGATATCCCTGCTGGAGCTCCAGGGGAAATCCGCCGGTGAACAGCTCTTCCAATTGATCCACGACAAGCGCAAGGTGCGCCTTGGGTTCCGCCCCTCCTCGCCGCTCTTGCCTGGCAGGCTCAACCCCTACCCCTCTCGTGGTCAGTGGCAAATCGCGTCCTTGCTCATCGGGGAGTTGATCAAACTTCGGCTCTCTGAGATGATCCAGCGCATGCCTGATCCGAAAAGCGGCACTGTCCGGATGTGTCCGCAACACGGTCGCCAGATTTCGCACTTCGTGGGGCGATGCCGAAATTCGCAGCTCCGGCAGCGCAGATTCGTCGAGAAGGGTGGCGGCCAGCGCATCGAATGGATCACCTTTGGCGCCACCGGCCCCTGGCCGAGTCAGAGCGCGACGCCAGGGCCAATGTCCATCAACCGCCCCAACCTCTGTCAGACGCGGTAACACACCGGCCCGAACCAGAGAACTCTTTCCAGAACCGCTGGCGCCCAATACCAGGACGAAGGGTCTTTTGGCTGCCGCTTGTTTTTTCAGAGCATCGAGCACTTCCCCGACGGCTTCGGTTCTGCCGTGAAAAACCAGTGCATCTTCGAAATCAAAAAAATCCAGCCCGCGAAAGGGGTTCCGGTCCCACCGGCGTGCCTTTGGCGGCTCATTCAGGGCGTCCCCACAGGAGGAGACAGAAACTTCAATCCTTTTCATCTTTACCACAGCGAATTCGGGTAAAGGTATAAAACGGACGGCGTCTGCGTTTCTGTAGCCGATGCCAGTTTTTCCTTTTCGGCCAGGCGAGGTTTGGTAGGGCGGGGCTCGTCCGAGCCGCCGGGGAAGAGAATGTATCGGCGTAAGGGCGTATCGGCGTGTCGGCGTGAGAGGGCATGTTTGGCCGGGACGCGCAATCTTTTTAAAACCCAAATTCCGAAATTTCCTTGGAGGGCGGCTGTCGCCGCCGAAATTCGGGATTCAAAAGATTGGCGAAAAAATGGCCAAACCGCAGGGGGCGTCTCTCCGAGACAGCCGCGGCGCTTTCGGAGAAAACGCCCTACCGAACCATGCCGGCAAACCCTGCCCTCTCACGCCGACACGCCGATACGCCCTTACGCCGATACATTCCCCTGAGGGTTTTCAGCGAGGCGCAGCCGGGGAGGGAGACGGCGACGAGATCGCGGGATTGCCGCTGGTGTTTTCATCTTGTATCGGAGGCGAAGCGCTTCCCAGCGGAGGTGGAGGGGTTCCGACTGGAGGCGAAGCGCTCCCTAGTGGAGGCGGAGGACCGGTATCGACCGGCGTGGCCCGAGGCGCCAGGAGCTCGGGCGGCGGAACACCAAGAGCATCATTTGCCACCCAGCCGAGCCGGTCCCCGTCCGGGTTCTCAACGAGGCTATAGCCAAACTGTTTCCGGACAACGCGCACCAAGGTATCTTTGCTCAGGCGGGCGTCCGGTCTGGTCAACTGCTGCGGACCGGACCGATATAACGGCACATTGTCCTGAACTGCCACTCGAAGATCATCCCCGGTAGCGGACGAAACGGCATGGGAAACCGCTGCGGCCGGATCTGGCCCTCGCCCTTGGCAAGCGCAAAATACCGCCGCGGCACTGATTAGAACCAGGGGTTGGACAAATAGCGCCTGCCTAGGTCTTCGTCGGCCCCGGAATTCGCGCGGATCAGTAACGCGACCAGTTAGAGCGGCATCCTGCATGTCCGAACGGTATTCCGGGACTATAGCGTTCATGTCCACTCTAGACAATGGTCAAATCGGTCATAGGAATCACCAGAGGAGCCTGTTGGATTTGAAAGGGGAAGCTGAGCGGTGGCTTGCACATCTAATCCGAAAAGCCTCCGGCCCTCTCGACAGGCTCCTCAAGCTCCGCTTTCGCGGAGAAATTCTTTAAAGGGCAAGGCTGCAGACTGCGAGAACCTGTGCTGCTCGCCCGAATGGGTGAGGCAGCTTCTTATGATTCTGCTTTATTCCTCGCAACTATCTGAAGTACTATTGCGAGCACGGGTTATTCTGTGAATCAAACGGCACGCCAGGGCTGACTTTTGCAGACGCCGAGCGATCGACGAGTCTACGGATACGCAGCCTCTGGAGGAGCGTCGTTGGCTGGGAGCAGATACATCCCGTAGCACAAAAGTAATGTTCGCAGCCAAGGACCGGCTTAGGAAAAGATCCATTTTGGCGCTGTCGCTCCGCATTGCCAAGCTCGTGCTTCCTCAAGGTGTTCGGCGCCTGGCCCGGGTGTGGCGGGAGAGCCGCTTTATGTCGCAACGTCCGGACCGCGAGCTGCTGGTTGGCCGCATCCTGCCCGGACTGTCAAAGCCGGGTGTTACGATGCTTTGGGTCGGCTGCCAGCCTTACACGCAGCCATATCTCAAGATCGTCGAGCGCCGGGGTGCTATGTGCTGGACCCTGGAGATCGACCCGGCGGCGCGCTGCTGGGGTCATCCGCAACGGCACATCGTGGGGGATCTGCAGAGTGTCGGGACGCTCTACCGGCCCGACCAGTTCGACGTGGCGCTGGTCAATGGCATCTTCGGTTATGGAGTCGATACCCTGCCAGGACAAGAGGAAGCGATTAAGGGACTTGCCCGGATACTCAAACCGGGAGGGATTCTGATGCTGGGCTGGAACACGGACCGCTCTTCCGATCCGATGCAACTGCCGGCTGTAAAGCAGTTCTTCATACGGTCGCGGCAGCCAGGTTTTGGAC
>JBAUZZ010000580.1:0-6901 GCA_049585495.1 Chthoniobacterales bacterium
AATCGGGGAAAGCTGTCGTCTGAGACAGACGCGCGGCGACCGCTAATGTAACTTGAGACAGAAAATCAGCCTATCCATACTGTCACGCGAGACAGACGATATTGTTTATTGACACAGAAGATTCACATCGATATTATCGGCCGGCACAGAAACTAATGTCGCCTGAGACAGAATCCGGCTATCTAAGACATTGTGCGGCAATGAGTTATGGGAGGACAAACTCTTAAATATGTTGTTTAGAAACCTAAAACAGCAACAGGGATACCCTAGGGATCGTATTCTTTGATGTTGGTGTTTTTTCGGGAAAAATGGTTTCGGAATCAAAAACTTCAAACGAGCCCGTTCAACAGGTGCTATTCCCGGATCTCGTTTCCAATTACCAGGAAGGTCGAGACGAACTGAACTTGGCCGAATTTCCGATCTCTGCGATCGGGAACCGCCTGGACCCTTCGGTAAAGACGATCCTCTTTCAGGATACGGCGTTTGACCGGTCCAGCGGTGAAACGATTGCCCGTAAACTGACGATCACCGCCAGCGAAAAATACGGCCTTCCAACAGCTCCGGATGATGAGGTGGTTCTGGGTCTGCTTCAGCTGAGCCGGATCCAGGATTTCGAGACACCAACGGTCAGCTTCACGCCATACCAGCTTCTCAAGATTTTAGGCTGGAGCATCAACACAAACAATTACCGCAGGCTCAAGGAGTCCATCAACCGCTGGACCGGAGTCACCCTCTATTACGAAAACGCCTGGCGAGACAAAAAGACCGGCCATTGGATCGACGCCAGTTTTCATTTCCTGGAACAGGTCGAATTCTATAAGCCTGGGCAGGATACGGCTTTGGCTCCCGAAGGCCGTTCGGTGTTCAAGTGGAATGACCTGGTCTTCCAGAATTTCCGCGAAGGGAACCTGAAAATTCTTGATTTCCACCTTTATCGCGCACTCGAAGGAGGAATCACCAAGCGCCTTTTTCGCTTTCTGGACAAACGGTTCTACAAGCGGAGCCGTCTCACTTTCGATTTGGAACCGTTCGCCTGCGAGAAAATAGGGTTGACGCGCCCCATCAAAATGAACTCTTCGGGGCGGGCGACAACCGATGTTGCGCAGATAAAACGGCGCCTGTTCAATGGGATTCGAGAACTGGAGAAAATTGGCTACATCAGAGCCGTCCCGTTTGAAGAGCGCTTCACGAAAAACGGCGTTGGCAAGTGGGAGGTCCACTTCGAAAGAGAGTCGCGAGCCGAAGACCAGGAGCAGGGCGCGCCGGAAATAGAAGTTGAGCAGATGACCCCGCTCGAGGGGCGTCTGGTTGGACACGGGGTTAACCGTACCCAGGCGCGGAAACTCATGTCCGAATACAACCACGGCAGGATTCAGATGCAACTGGAGGCCCTGGAATTCCTGCTCGAGCGGGGAGGGGAGGCTGCGCCGTCGAACCGCGGGGGCTGGTTGGTCAAAGCGATCGCGGAAAACTACTCGCCGCCGCGAGGCTTCAAATCGAGCATCCAGCTGGCCGAGGAAAACCGGCAGAAAGCGGAGACGGCGAGGAGAAAACTAGAGGCAGCCCGACGGAAGAAAGCCGAAGAGCAAGCCGCGCGCACCCGCGCGAGCGCGGACTGGGAAAAGAACCAGAGCCGTATCCGGGACTATTTGAAATCCCTGACTCCGGAGAAGCGTACGAAACTGGAAGTGGACGCCCTGACTGCGTCACCGTTCGGCCGGGGACAGATCTCACCAAGGCTCAGGCAGAACATCATCGACAACCATATTTTGGATATTCTCGATGGGCGAAGTACGCCTTGAATAGCGCTTCGCCGCCACACACTACGGGCAACGCTGTTCAAGTTCCGCCTTGAGGGTTTCCCACGCTACGCTTTGGGCGCGGTCCTGATCGAGCATTGTCAGGCGATGCTCCAGCTCGGCTTGCTGGGCGGTAGTCAATTGCAGCTGGTCGTCGTCCAGGCTGTCCCAAAGCTGCGCGATGGGAAGAGGAGCGTGGAATGGAAGGCTAGAAGGGGCGCGGCGTGCGCATTAACCGCTATGCTGCGAAAATGGAAAGAGGCCGACAGCTATGAGGAGACGCCGATGTTCGACCCGCTCTGGAGAATTGATGTTGAGGACGGCTATAGTGGCGCGTGCCATGGGCGTCGTGCCAACGAGCGTGGGGCCACTCCAGTGGAAGTGCTCCGTCCATATGTGGGCTCTAGGATTAAAAAGAGATGTCATTTCACCGGTTACCGGATCGTAGCCCGCAATGTTTGGTCCCTTGGACGCGTTGCACTGGGCGCAAGCGAGACACAGGTTCTCCAACGAGGTTTGACCACGGTGCTTTTGGGCGACGATGTGGTCGATTTCGTGCGGCAAGACGGTGCATGCCTGCGGAAGCTGGCAGTATTCGCAGCGGTCCTTTGCTCGCCGCCACACTTGGTCCCGCAGCGACGCCATCAGGTAGCGCTGGATTCGAAGAGCGACAAGCGCGCCTTAGCCTGCATGAGATCGATGAACTGGCCTACGCGAAGGTATTTCTGCAGTTCCGCCTGTTCAGCGTCACTAATGTTTCCTCGGTTATTAGCATCGAGTAACTGGCGGATGCGCTCACGAGCGTGGTTATTGAATTGAAGCCGCAGAATCGCTCGCGCCGCCTCCGGATCCAGCCCCGATTTATCCGGAGCAATGATCTCAGCCAGGATGTCTGCTTCTGTTACCGCGGAAGAAGTGCTCACGGCACGATCATAAGCGTACCCCGGCGGATTTTCATCATAAAGTGCGGATTGCTTGCGTACATCAGCGGAAGATTCTTGCGGCGGCCTCGGGTTTCTAAAGTAAACTAGATGATTTGAGGGCGCATCAAGCTCTTTGAAATTGGCTCTCGTGCAGACAGAGCTCGAAGGCTGTGTAGATCGCCGGCTGCTCTCCAGGGTTTAAGCGGAACCGTGATTCCAAGTAGAAAAACCCGGGCACGTCACAGCGGCCAACAATGTTCCATTCGCGGTAAGAGTGGGGGTGCTCGATCAGGAGCCAGGCCTTATCGTAGGGTTGAGCAAACCGGTGGCCAATCGACGTCTCGTCTGGAGTTGCGAGTTGCTCTGGGCTTTGCGCTTTTCTTTTCTTCTCCTTAGTACGCTTACGATTGGTCATAGGAGCCGTCAACGGAGCCGCGGGCAATCTGCCGATGGATTGTGTGCCATATATTGTGGTACTTTTAACCTCAGAAATACAGCATATTGTGGTTGGAACTTTTCTGAAGCATTGCTACCCTCGATTTACGATCTATGAACCAATGTGCTTTTCGGGCAGACAGAGTCGGAACATATGGAGAAAAGGCCGAAGGCCTTGTACGGGGTGTCGGAGCCAAAGCCAAACAACCCGGACCAGGCGTGCATGATGAGCTAAGTCACCAGCGAAGACCCTTAAAAGTTGAAAGCTTCTCGCTGACGATCAGAGCGGATGATGGTCGTACATTGTTGGAGACCCGCGTTGAGTATATGCATCAAGCGTTTCAAAGGCTGATAGACTGGTCAATCGGCGAGACAGGTTATGATGTTTCAGCGGTTATCAGTGGACCAAACGGCTTTTACACGAACCACCGAATCAAGGCTTCGGGAGACTTTGCTTGGATAGAAAGCGACCGGACGTGATTGATCTCAAGGCGGTCACAACCCAATCGCCACCCCCGTCGATTCAGAATCCCGCGCCCTCAAAGCCTTTCCCGGAGCTTTAAGAACTCCTCCACGCCCAGCAACTTCTTCACCTCGGCAAAACTCATCGCCTGCGTAGCCAGCTTGTCCACGCGACCGGTGTTCTTCCACGCCTCGCACAAGTCGCGCATGGCCCGGGCGCAGACCATCAACGATTCGATGGGGCAAACCACGATCTTGTAGCCGAGTTGTTCCAACTCCTTCACCGAGAGAATCGGCGTCACCCCGCCGGTAAGCATGTTGACAAACAGCGGATGCTTCACACGCTTTGGGATCTCCTCCAGTTCAGCGCGCGATTCCGGCGCTTCGATGAAGGCGATGTCCGCGCCGCTGTCGCAACATCGATTGACTCGATCGATGGCGTCGTCCAGGCCGTTCATCTGGCGCGCGTCGGTGCGGGCGAAAATGACGAAGTCCGGATCGCTCTTGGCCTTCACGGCCGCTTTGATCTTTAACACCATTTCCTCGCTCGGAATGACCCGTTTGTTGGCAAAATGGCCACAGCGCTTGGGCATCACTTGGTCCTCCAGTAAAATCCCGCTCGCACCCGCGACCTCGAAGGCCTCGACCGTGCGCTGGACGTTATGCAAATCGCCGTACCCGGTGTCGCCGTCGGCGATGACCGGGACGCAAACCCGCGCAGCCATGCGGCGCACCGCATCAGCCATTTCGGACATCGTGAGAAAATTCAGGTCCGGCAAGCCGAGCATTGACGCGCTGGTGCCAAACCCGCCTATAAACACCGTCTCAAAGCCGGCCTGCTCGACAATCAGCGCGGTGAACACATCGTGAGCGCCGAGGCTGCGGATGATGCCGGGCTGCTTCAGCAGCTCACGGAGTCGTTTGGGACCGGAATTGGGGCTCATGCGCCTTCTTGTATCACCTTCCTCGTATTTTGCACCCCCGCGAATTTTCGAACCGGTGGAACTTGTGAAGGTCTCGGTCAATGGTGCCCGCGCTTCATGGGAGGGCGCCACTGTCGGACTGTACTTAAATCGTGGACTACGCTCCCAGGGAGAATCCGCGAGCCTGCACCCATTTGCGGCTGCAATTTTCGAAAGAAGTGTTGACAGTCGCCAAGCAATTAGGTCACCAATGACCCAGATGGATGTTGGATCGGCGAGGGCACTCGGTCTCTGACAAGTCGGCCTGCCCCGCTTTTTTCCTTATTGGCCATGACGTGCTTAAGTGTGCGCAACGACTTTAGTTGCACATAACAGACTTAATGTCTGTATCGCTGAATTGCGCATTTAAGTAGGGTTTTTGTCGTCAGAATAATGTAACGTGCTACAAAATCCGGCAGGTTACATGACGCCAGCGAACTACGGTAAAGCGCCTTCGGAGCCACCAGGTGGTCCGTTGGAGACCGGTGACCAACTGCATAGATGGCGATTGCAGCGGGGACTCTCGGCAAAGCGTCTGGGGGAGTTAATCGACGTAACGGAGCGCAGCATACACCGCGCGGAACGTGCTGTCCGGCTTGGAGCGCGAATCAAGGTGGCCATGAAATTATTGCAGGCGAGAATTGCGTCTGGAGAAATCACTCTTCCGCGTGAGAAACTGGTGCAGGAGCGGGGAAGAACGAGAAAAGGTCGCAGTTTGGCGGTGCGGGAACCAGGCGCAAAATACGGCCAAGGGTGGCATGGCGAATTGCGGACTGGCGCGGATATTCGCGCTTGGCGGAAATCTGTAGGGTTGTACGTGAAGGAGCTTGCCGAGTTACTGGGTGTTGTTTCGGCGAGCCTGATCCGGGCAGAGCAGAGCGAGTCGCCAAGTTCACGGATCGTCTATGGGGTCGAACTCCTACGGGCCAAGGTGTTAAGCGGCGAGGTAGATCTGCGCAGGATCACGCGGGCGCGCGTCAAGCGCGGCGGCCCAAAAAAATCCTCGCGTTAAAAAATATCAATTTTTCTGCTTGAGTCCGGTGATCTAGTTTCTCTAAGAACTTCGGGCGTTGTGACCGAGCACCCCGGGACAGTCGAGCGCCAACTGGAGAAATTGCGGCGGGATTTCGGCGAGGTTTTTCTCGCCGCGTTAGCCGATCCAGAGACGGTTGAAATCCTCCTAAATCCCGATGGGACTCTGTGGCAGGAGCGCCTTGGGGAGAAGCCCCTGCAGATCGGGTCGATGACCCGAGCGAAAGCTGAGTCCGTGCTGCGCACGATCGCGGCTTGCGTCCAGACGACAATCACGCGCGAGAAGCCAACCATCGAATGCGAGCTGCCCTTGGACGGGTCGCGTTTTGCTGGTCAGATACCTCCGGTCGTTCCCGCGCCGGCGTTCGCGGTGCGTAAACGCGCGAGCCGGGTGTTCACCCTCGATCAATACGTCGAGGCGGGCATTTTGACGCCAAAGGGAAAGGACTTCTTGTGCAGCGCTATCGGGAATCACCGGAACGTTCTGGTGACCGGTGGCACCGGCAGCGGCAAAACCACGTTTGTCAATTCGGTGATTGGCGAGGTTACGACGCAGTTTCCGGCCGAACGACTGATCATTATCGAGGATACGGGCGAACTGCAGTGTGCGGCCGCCAACTATGTGCAGTATCACACGAGCCCTGAGCGGACCATGACGGATCTCGTGCGCACATCGCTGCGGATGCGTCCGGACCGGATCCTGGTCGGTGAGGTCAGGGGACCGGAAGCGCTCGACTTATTAATGGCATGGAATACCGGACACGAGGGCGGGATCGCAACTCTGCATGCCAACAACGCCGTGGCCGGCCTGGCCCGGCTGGTAACGCTGATCAGCATGAACCCGCATGCACCACGCTTCATTGAGCCGCTGGTCGGGGAAGCTGTCGATGTGCTGGTGCATATCGAGCGCAAAGAGGGTGGGGCGGGCCGCATCGTGCGTGAAGTCCTGGCAGTGGAGAAATGGGATGTGGCACGGGGAGAATACGTTTTTCAAGGGCTCACATAACAAAACGCGCCTTTAGGGAGGGCGCAGAAAAGAATGAAAATACAGATGGGAAAGACATTTGGAAAAGTAATCGTACTGTTTGCTTTGTTGCTGCCAGTGGCGGCGCATGCGGCGACCGGGGGAGGGGGTCTCCCCTGGGAGACGCCCTTGCAAACGTTGAGCAATTCGATCAGCGGGCCTCTTGCTTACGGGCTGTCGCTGATCGGGCTGGTGGTGAGCGGCGGCGTGCTCATCTTCATGGGCGGAGAACTGAATCATTTTGCACGGATTGTTGTGCAGGTG
>JBAUZZ010000581.1:0-2014 GCA_049585495.1 Chthoniobacterales bacterium
GCCATATATTGTGGTAATTAAATATTAAATATACAGCATATTGTGTTGCAAAGTTTTCGTAGTCTTTGCTAGTCTTAGTCTCGATCACGATCTATGTACAAATATGCTTTTCTGGCAGACCCAGCCCGTAAAGGTACGGAAATAGCCGAAGGTTCCGGACGGGTCGCTACAGCCCACGCCAAACATTGCCCACGGGTGTATCACGGGGTAAATCGCTATCGAAGTCTCTTACAGGATAAAAGCTTCTCGCTGACCATTAGAGCAGATGACGGCTCTACGTTGCTGGAGACCCGCGTTGAGTATATGCATCAAGCGTTTCAAAGGCTGATAGACTGGTCGATCGGCGAGACAGATCAGGATGTTTGCGCGGTTATCACTGGGCCAAATGGGTTTTACACCAACCACCGAGTCAAGGCTTCACAAGACTTTGGCTGGATAGAAAGCGAGCAGACGTGAGAACAGGGTCCGCTTTCAATCGAGCAAATGCGCAGCTCCGCTATCACCTCCCAGTACTGGCTTGGGCGAGGCTAGTCAACGGGAAGACCACATCGCCAACCGGGTTGACCGAGATCGGCGGCACATTCACGCTTTGGATCATGGTGCACGGACTTATTCGCTTGATGAGGCCCGCCAAATGGTCAGAGATACCGCCACGAGTGCTCGCCAGTAGGTCAATCGGCTCCGTATAGTAAACTCAGTGTTCTGTCGGCTCGGTAAAAGGGGCTGCAGAGGATCGACTTATTAGGGTACTAGGCAGATTCGTGTAAATTTTATACGCTAAGGCGCCATCTTAAGGTACCGCTTTCGCCCTCTTCCGTGCAGCCGATTCCGTAAGCGGCCGGCGCAAGGCGTCGTTCATGCGCGTTTGCCAACCCGGACCCGTCGCCTTGTACCAGGCGATAACGTCGGGATCGACGCGAAGCGTTACCGCCTGCTTGACGGGGCTTTTCTGAGGGCCTCGCTGTCCTCGATACCGTTTGACGGCGGTCTCGTAAAGATGCGGCGGCAGGACATCCTTGGCCGGGCGCGCGCGCGCAAAATCCTCATCGGTCCATTCCGGATTGTCCGGATCGGCGCCGATGCCGCGATTGATGCGCCCGTTTTCGGCTTTGGTGGGCGGTGTTACTTTCCTGACCATTTTCTTACCTCTCTGCTGTTGGCCTTCTCAGGCTGATAATCCGGACGTTTCCGTCGCGGATTGTGAAAACGACGGCGTGCAGGCGGCCATTAATGGGGCCGAGCGCCGCGTAACGGGTTTCGGCATATGCTCTGCGCTCGTCCAGCTCGACAATGGCCTGCTCCCAGTTAAACGACTCGATAGCGGAAAAATCCACGCCATGATTGGCGAGGTTCTTTTTGCTCTTCGTTTCGTCCCACTCATACATCGTTATTTAATTGTACGTACAAAAAACTCAAAGCCCTGTCACGAATTATTTCAAATCGGTGCAGGGGCTAGGATCATCTTTACTCCCCGCGTATTGGCGAACGTTGCGCCGGCGGATATTTGCGGATATCCGCGAAATCAAAGTCGCGCGTCACGAGCGCCAGCCTATTCTGTTGCGCATAAGCTGCAATGTCGCTGTCGGCGGCACCACCCATCCCACTGTCACGAACATCCACAGCCTCATGATCGTAACGCTTAGCAACTGACCAACAGCTAATCTGCCGCGTTTTTGGAAATACTGCTCGATCTGGAGATCCAACAGCCGCCTGCGCGAAGCTTTGAAACGACCCGTGTTGGTCACTCCTCTGGCGAAGGAACTGAAAGGGCTGCGGCAAGATATCTCGGCACTGGAAGCAGTCATTCGCGGTATCCGGCCGTTTCTTCAGAACAGGCCAGGGGAGTTCAGCTATTCGCAAGCCATCCTGAATCTCAGCAAGGCACCGAGTGATCGCATCTTGAATCAGAATGAAACAATCGGAGACTGGAGCAACTCTGGAGAGAGGGCATTTGCCGACCTCCACGCGCTGGTAGTTCAATGATGGCAAACGGCCTGAACGTCAGGAATTTACA
>JBAUZZ010000582.1:0-5837 GCA_049585495.1 Chthoniobacterales bacterium
TCCTCCAAAATGGACACTTCACCACTTTGGATCCTAAGCATCCCGAAGCGAAGGAAGTGATTATCGCTGATGGTCGTATCGCCGGAGTCGATAATGCTGCGGAATTCGAACGAGGACCCGATACGAAAGTCATCGATCTTAAGGGTCGCAGGGTCATCCCCGGGCTCTACGACTCGCATCTGCACGTCATTCGCGGTGGATTGAATTATAACCTAGAGTTGCGCTGGGAAGGAGTGCCGTCGCTGTCGCTTGCGCTGGAAATGCTGCGCGAGCAGGTGGCCCGTACCCCTGCGCCCCAGTGGGTGCGGGTGGTCGGAGGATGGAGCGAATTTCAGTTCGTCGAGCGGCGCATGCCGACGCTAGAGGAGATCAATGCGGCCGCGCCGGACACGCCGGTCTTTATTCTGCATCTCTATTGCCGGGCTTTGCTCAACCGCGCGGCTCTTAAGGCTTGCGGCTACACGAAGGACACACCGAATCCGCCGGGCGGCGAGATTATCCGGGACAAGGCTGGCAATCCCACAGGTATGCTGGTTGCCCGTCCCAACGCGACCATTCTTTATGCGACGCTGGCGAAAGGACCGAAGCTTCCTTCGGAATACCAATACAACTCGACCCGGCATTTCATGCGGGAGCTGAACCGTCTCGGAGTGACGAGCGTATGTGACGCTGGGGGGGGATACCAAAACTATCCCGAAGACTACGAAATCATCCACCAACTCCATCAGCGCGGCGAGATGACCCTGCGCATCGCCTACAACCTTTTCACACAAAAACCGGGCGGTGAGCTCGAAGACTTCGTCCGCTGGTCGAAGGTTGTGAAGCCGGATCAAGGAGATGATATGTTCCGGTGCAACGGCGCGGGCGAAATGCTCGTTTTCTCGGCCGCGGATTTCGAGGATTTCCTGGAACCGCGCCCGGACTTACCCGAAAAACTGGAAGGCGAGTTGGAGCACGTCGTTCGCTTTCTGGCCGAGAATCGCTGGCCCTTCCGGCTCCATGCGACCTACCAAGAATCGATCAACCGGTTCCTCGGCATTTTCGAGAAGGTCAATCGTGATGTTCCTCTCGATGGGCTGCACTGGTTTTTCGATCATTGCGAAACGATTTCCGATCGCAACATCGAGCGCATCAAAGCGCTCGGAGGCGGGATCGCAATCCAACATCGCATGGCTTACCAGGGTGAATACTTCGTCGATCGCTATGGGGCGAAAGCCGCCCAGCGCACGCCACCGCTCCGGCGCATGCTTGAAATGGGCGTACCAGTTGGGGCGGGCACGGATGCGACGCGCGTTGCCAGCTACAACCCTTTCGTTTCCCTCTACTGGATGACCACCGGAAAGACAGTAGGCGGGCTTGGGCTTTATCCAGAAAGCGCATTGCTCTCGCGGGAGGAAGCCCTTCGGCTCTATACGCAGGGCAGCACATGGATGTCTCGGGAAGAAGGAAAACGCGGCGCAATTTCCCCAGGACAACTCGCCGATTTGGTTGTGCTGACTGAGGACTACTTCACGATTCCCGATGAGGAAATCAAATCCCTTGAGTCAGTCCTCACGATACTGGGCGGAAAACCGGTTTATGCTGTCGATGAGTTCAAGCCACTTGATCCCGGCGATCTACCGGTCATGCCTGATTGGTCGCCGGTGCAGCACTATCCCGGATACTGGAGGCAGGAGTTCACCGCACATCTCGATACTAACCGATGCTGCGGCCATGAGTATCATGCTCATGAGCCCGCACGAATTAATCCATTCAATATCCCGCGGTGGATGCTGGGCCCGCGCGGCCTTCTAGACGGCGGCTGCGAGTGCTTCGCGTTCTAACCCCTGAAAAATTGTAAATATGAAAATCACAATACCGAAGGCCGTTTCGGTTGGACTGACGCTGCTCATGCTTGGGGGAGTCGAGGCCTCCTTTGCGACAGAAGCCAACAGCGAACCCGCCGAAAAGACGTTCAATGCCCCAGACGACCTGAAGGTTTCAGTCAAAATAGTTGGTCCTTACACTGAACCAGCCGATCTACAAATCATCACCCTGTTCAAGCACAAAGCCAGCGGTGACACCTACCAGGGTGCAGCGAAAGATACAGACGAGCACTTGCATGGCATACTTTCCGCGTTGCGAAATCGTGGCGAGTTTGTTGGCGAGCTGGGAGAAACATTCCTTTTCACGCCACCCAGCGGTTCAATTCCGGCAAAGCGTTTCATGGTGATCGGGCTGGGGGAGGAAAAGGATTTGTCGCTGGATTCATTGCGAGTAGTCGGCCGAATAGCCGCACGCGAAGCCGTTCGACTAAATGCCAAGCACGTTGCTTGGGCGCCAGTCATCCGTGACGAAGGCAACACAGCTCTCGATGTCGGCGAAGGCGACCGCGCCTTTATTGAACAAATGCTTTCGGCCTACGATACGGAAAAGCGTCTCCAGGCGGAAGCACTTGCGCCTGCCTTCAGCATTGAAGACCTGGTTATTGAGGCCGGGCCTACCTATTTCGATGATGTAGCAAAACAAGTTGGCGAAGGCATTGAATCGATGACTGCTGTGTTGGCCCAGCGTAACGCTGCGCCTTACGGCTCGGCGACAAAGCAATGAAGTGGGGCAAGCTGAGTGCGGATGTTGCGGGCGTGAGAGTCCAACCGCGAGCCAATGTTATGGATGAATCACCAGGTCCACCTAACGACCCGGAACATGTAACGTTTGCCAGACTCGTCCGACACAGCGCGCTCGAGCTGATACTTACCTTCTTCATGCTTTTCGGTGTAACCAGCATTGTAAGATGGGTAATTGGGCCTTCGCTCATTTCCCGAACGATCCCGCAGATCCAGGTCGAGCTTTTGATTGTGGGCGCGAGCGTAGCAATCCTGATCACTGGGTTCATCCTTAGTCCACTGGGCAGGATAACGGGATGTCATATGAACCCCGCGATTTCATTCGCCATGTGGCGATTTGGAGTTTTCCCGGGAGTGGGCGTGGTGCCCTATATCGTTGCCCAGCTGCTCGGGTCCGTTCTGGGCGTGGTGGCAGCTCGCGTGGTGTGGGGTCCAGTTGTGGCCGAGCCGCCGGTAGCGTACGCGGTGCTGCAGCCAGGACCTGGTTGGTCAACGCTCTCGCTTTTCGTGGCTGAAGCTTTGAGTATGGCGGTTATCGTTCTCATTGTCGGTGTCTGCCTCGCGGTGCACCGGCTCGCGCAGTTCGTCCCTTGGATCGTGGGAGGAGCGATCGGAATCGCGATCGCGATACTCGGCACCTCCACAGGCGGTAGCGTGAATCCGGCTCGACAGTTTGGACCGGCTGCCCTTTCGGGACAGACTCGCTTCCTTTGGGTGTACCTGCTCGCTCCAATGGCGGGAGCCATACTCGCGACGTGGCTCCGACAAACCGTCCAGCAGCGCCGATATGTATTGACACACAGATTGTGCGGGACTCACCGCGACGGCAGCGCGTTGTCAAGTTGAAAGACGGATGCGTTGCGATTTTACAATGGGACGGACGGTTGTATAAAGCGAGTGGAGTGCTACAACAACGTCTTAGCCGGTGAAAGCTTTCGCTAATTTCTTCCTAGTCTCGAGCGCGCTCGCGTCGCTCGCCTTTATCCCGAGTGCAACGGGGGCTCAGACGTCTGCTAGTAGTTCCTACTCGAGTGAGGATACCGCGCTTCGGCCGGAGTCGGTTGTTTCGGGCTACCCGGTTTCACCGACTTATACTCTTTCGCGCTACGACGAAGATTACAGCTTCCTGGCCAACCCGGCGAATCGAACTGAGCCGCTGGATCTGATAAAATACATCCCGCTATTTGACTGGGGACCGCTCTACTTTGTGACGCTAGGTGGTGATATCCGCGAGCAATATGAGTTTATCGAAAACGACAACTTCGGGTTGGGTTCTGTAAATAACCATGGCTATTGGCTGCAGCGCTTGATGCCATACAGCGATTGGCATTTCGGGCCGTTCTTTCGCGCGTTCGTACAACTCAAATCGTCCGAGGAAGAGGGACGAGAACCCGGACCGCGCCCGATTGATCGAAAACGGCTCGACTTCAATCAAGCTTTTGTTGATTTCAGCTATCCTCGATCAAACCTCTCGGCTAACAAGAGTTGGTTTACGCTAAGACTCGGGCGACAAGAGATCGATCTTGGAGACGAAAGACTCCTGGCCGTACGACAGGGTCCGAATACTGAACAAAGTTTTGATGGCGCTCGGCTAATTCTTAACTCGCCCGAATTCCGGGTGGATCTCTTCGCGCTACGGGTTGACGCAGACCGATCCGGTTACTTTGATGACGATCCGAGCTGGAGTCGTGAGACTGTCTGGGGTATGTATTCAACTTTTCCACTGACAACAAAGTCAACGACGGCCAAGTTGAATAACATCAGTTTGGATCTTTTTTATATCGGGTTCCAACATGTCGGTGCGCGGTTTAATGCAGGCGTTGGGAACGAGGTCCGTCACTCGATCGGTGGACGGTTATGGAGGGCGCATCACATCAACGGGCTCGATTTTAACCTGTTTGGCGTTTTTCAATTTGGGAGCTTTGGTGGGAAGCCGATCAGCGCATTCAGCGCCGCCTTTGATGCCGGGTATAAACTGTTTAACCTTCCCTGGGCGCCGAGAATCGCTGGCAGTTTGCAAATCTCCAGCGGTGACTCGAGCCTGAACGGGTCAAAATTGGAGACGTTTAACGCCATGTTTCCCGCCGGTTACTACTACGGCGGAGCCTTGGTCGGGCAAACTGGTCCGGCCAACGCAATCATTCTCCAGGCCGAACTCGACTTACATCCTACCGCAACCTTAGGTATCTATTTGAAGACCTTCTTTTTTTGGCGGCAAGATACCGCTGATGGACTATACAATGTGCCAGGAGGCCTAATAATTTCCGGCTCGACCAACAACCGGCGATATGTCGGTGCGTCGCCCACGGTGCTCATCACCCAGCAATTAGGAAGACACCTGGCAATCTCTTTAAGCTACTACCATTTCTATCGAGGCGGATTTCTGACCAGCCAAGTGGGAACGAAGGACGTCGATTATTTTTCCGCTTGGACGAGTTACACGTTTTAAACCCGAATGCTGTTAAATTCAGTGAATGTGCGAGCACTAAAGTTTTATCAGACCGGCAGATTGGATGATTTGCGTATTGAGGAAGTTCCGCTGCCAACTCCTGCGGCGGGGGAAGTGCTGGTACAGGTTAAGGCGGCGGCTATCAATCCCAGCGATATCAAAAACGTGCAGGGTAAGATGCATGAAACCACCCTTCCACGGATTCCAGGCCGCGATTTTGCCGGCGTTGTTCTCAAGGGGCCGGATAAACTTTTGGGTAAATCAGTGTTCGGTTCGGGTGGGAATCTCGGCTTCGAGCGGGACGGCAGTCACGCGGAGTATCTCGTGATTCCTGCGACTGCTGTGCTGCCTTTGCCGAAGAACCTGAGTTTTGAAGAAGCGGCGGGGATTGGCGTAGCCTATATCACGGCGTGGGCAGCGATGGTCAACGCCGCGGAAATTCAAGCTGGAGAGACGGCGCTGATCCTCGGTACGACAGGCGCTGTCGGAAGCGCCGCAGCTCGAATCGCGCACAAGCTCGGAGGTCGCGTGATTGGTACCGCCAGAAGAGCCTCGGATATTTCCGCAGCCAGTCTCCTCCCCGTTGACGACTGGATTGATCTTCAGGCCATTGATCTCCCGACCGGAGTAAGAACGCTAACCAACGGGCGAGGAGCAGACATCGTGTTCGATGTGGTCGGTGGTGGCCTGTTTGAACAATGTCTTGCCGCTCTGGCTTGGCGTGGACGGCAGGTTGCGATCAGTTCGAGCCCCGAGCCCCGGGTGAGCTTCAATCTCGTGGA
>JBAUZZ010000583.1:0-2300 GCA_049585495.1 Chthoniobacterales bacterium
GTATTCGCCCCTATAAAGGATCCAAATAGGGCAACCCCAAAGACGCTGCCTGTTTGTCTCGTGGAGTTGAGAACGCCGGCCGCGACTCCCGAACGGGTTTTATCTACGCTGCCGAGTAGCGTCGACGTTAGAGGTGGAACCAACAGCCGCAAACCGGCACCGATGGCAATTAGCTGCGCGCGCCGTTCCTGGAGCACAAACAGCCCGGCCAATTGGCAAATTAACAAGAAATATGCTCCGCCAGCCGACAAGAGCGATGAGGCCTCCCCCCCGCAAGTAGGCCGGCCGTGAGAGCAAGGCTTACCCCGGCCGCCCAAATACCAATCGCACGCCCGCGTTCCTTTTCATCGGGATAGGAATGATTGAGGAGGGCGAGTGAATTCGGAACCAAGATGGCGGCACCCAAACCTTGCACCGCCCTCGCGGCGATCAAAACCGTCCCCGTAGGCGCTAGGGCGCAGGCGAGCGATGCTGCAGTGAAGACAGCGAAGCCCGCCATCGCGACTCAAGTCTGCACAGCTGTCCGGATCAGAAGCCTTTGCTGATACGACCGCTGCGGGTCCGCCAATCGAACTCGCCACATGGAACGAGAATTCACAGCAACGGTGGTTCGTGTCGAACAGCAGACCGAAGAGATTTTTCTAATCGAATTCGAATCTGCGGCACTGAACGATGAAAACCCAATCGAGATTATTTCCGTCAGCTTGAGCGTCGGCCAGAATGGCGCGAGTGTTGGCTCGCGTTTGGCAGTTACGATAGCGACTGGGGACAAGGTGCAATTGGTCGTAAGACCGGAATCAGAACAAAGAGACCTAATTGGCTCGGGTAGATCAGAGTTTGAACAAGGATCTAAGGGCACAGCGGCTCAGGAGGAAGTGAAGCCAGTGGGCACTTTCGCCAGCACCGAAGATCGCCTTACCCGAAAGCCGCGAGGCGGGACGGTTCCGCAGGACACGGGTGACCAAGGGGGTGGACAAAACTAGTTTCAGGGACATCGGCGTGGAAAGGCTGCTGAGGACGATGGCGTCTAGCCGTTCTGGTTTATTGTAACTGCGATTGCGCTATCTACGCAGGAGAAGTTGTGCCGGTTTCGCGTCAGAAAGGTTACTTCGCTCCGAACCTGAAGCCGAAGGGGATGCATTTGCCGAAGCGCATTCAGGAGCGCAGGACGCGCGCATCATTGGACCTGGACGGCGCGATCTGCGGCGTCATAAGGGATATGCCCGGTTAAAGGGTAGGAGCTAGAATAGGACACATTCCTCGCCGTCTTTTCTGTATGCGACGAAGTATGCGCAGAAAGAGGGATCAAGAAGCGAGAATGGAGCTAATCCGGGTGGTGGTCCGCGGAGAGACGGACGAGCAGGCATTCGCAGCCGGCCTCCGACGGTTCGTTGAAGACTCTGACCTCAGTATTACTCGGATCGCTACGCTTATGGGAGTCTCTGCCGGAGCCATGAAGAACTGGATTGAAGGCACAACCAGCCTCCGTCCGGCGAAGCTGCTTGAAATTAAAGGCTTTCTTAGATGGTACGTGTGGCGCGATGAGGTCATAAACAAGGGCGCAAGTAGACAGGAAGAAGTCGGTCCAGTCTAAAAGCGCAGGATTGGAGATCGCGTTGAGGCCGCGGTTGGTTTACTTTCTGTGATCATTGCATTCCTGACCTCGGATATTCGCCTGGACGCTTACCCGGGGGAGCGGGGTTCTGGAAGGCAAACGCGCTCATCACAGTAGCAGACAGCGGCATCGGAAGGGCTGGCGCAATTGCATTCGCTTGAGACGGCGCCGAAGCGTATCCGGGCGTGGGCGGAATCCTCCACGATCGAATACAGGCGCGTTTGGCGGGGCCCGTTATCAGGACCGTTTAGAGACAGCGGCGGCGGCGTTGCGGACCCTCTCTGCGCAAAGCCTAGATAGCTGTTCGTCGGTCAAAAGCGGCTCCCAGTTGCGATCAAAACGTCCGCGCCGACGGCCTCCCTCGTCGCGGTTCTTTCGTTGCCATTCCCGGCAATAGGCCCGATGGCACACGCGACAGGAGCTTGCTGGTTGGCCGTTGGCCTTAAGCCAAAAACTCGATTTAGGCAACAGCCTGCGGCACCTGGCACAAATCTTCTCGGCAGCAATACTCGCTTTCGCACCTGCGGGCCGTCTCATTTGTTTTCCGTTTCTCTTGTTCGCACCCGCTTCTCAGCCTGGATCTTCGGGCCTTGCGATAGAGTTTTTCGTCTAACCATCCCGAATCGAGAATCGTTTAGGATGCATACATCCAACTGACCGTCATCCGTCGAACGTTCGGCATTAG
>JBAUZZ010000584.1:0-4920 GCA_049585495.1 Chthoniobacterales bacterium
GAGCCGAAGAAGATTTAAACGAGATATTTGCCTACATCGCTCAGGACAATCTCGAAGCTGCCGAACGCTTCGCTCAGAAATTGCTCAAGCGGACTGAGTTTCTCCGGGCCTTTCCGAAAGCGGACAAAACCTTCCGAAAGCGACCCAAGATCCGTCGTCTGGTTGAGGGCCAGATTTTGATTTTATACGCGGTGGACACGCAGGCCCGGCTGATCGAGATCAGGCGCTTTTGGCATGCAGCACGGGGGAATCCGAAAGCCCGGGATCTTTAGCTCCGACCCCAAGCAGCTCATTACTTTGTCCAACTCTTCGGGTAACAACTTCTGATTGTGTTGCGCTGCCCTCTTCGCGATTATTACAGCTAGGGCAAGTAGACTCAAGGGACGTGTTCGGCAAATTGGCGGAGGAACTGGGCCGGAAGGGTAGGTAGGACTGTTTGCGGAAAAATGTAAGGCGCTGCTGTAGCTCTCAGAGAGCTTAAATAACGACCCCGATGCGTGGGACTCTTGCGGCCATGTTGTTCCTTTCCCTCTTTCGCTCAGCGGGTTTCAACCCGGGTGAATCCGTCGGCGCTCCAGCGCGAGCTCGTTCGGTTTGCAAGGCCCGAACGGCAGAAATTATGGGTTACCAGACGAAAGTCTCTCGAACAGCGTGGCTGCGGTCCGGATCAGCGCAGAGACTTATGAGTCCTCCACCAGACGCTCTCCATCGCAAACAAGGCTTTCGGATCACCGCGCTCTTGGAAGCCCTGCTTAGCTTTCCTTTCTGACCCGGCACATCTGAGAGCGGTGCTGGACTGAAGCGCTGATGGGATCAATGGGTGTGTTGGGAATGAGGAGGTTGACGTTGGCCCCGTCTGGCCCGAAGGGGTCGTAGCCGCGAAGACCCAACTCCCGGCATCCCTGCCACCAGCCGTACTGCGTGGCGACCACCCGGGGATGCAGCGCATCGTTGCACTTTGCCTTGAGCCTCACCCGCCCGATAGCCGTCTCCAAAACAACCCAGTCCCCGTCCGCGATGCCCGCCGCCGTGGCTGTGTTAGAATGGATCTCCAGGAGCGGCTCAGGTACCTGGCGCCGCAGGCGCGGGATATGGCGGTGTTGCTCATCGCAGAACTGCCCCAGCCGAAAGAACGTAAGTACGAGCGGGTACTCTTGAGCCCGCTCGGGACGACTGACGGGACTTTCTAGCGCCTCGTGGTAGACCGGCAGCGGGTCGTAGCCAGCACTGGCAAAGCGTGTCGCATAGATCTCGATCTTGCGGGTGGGGGTCGGGAAGCCCCGGGGCTGGCCCGTCTGCGCCTCGATCTCGGCATACTTCTGGTAGCGGGTGAGGATCTCCACCCGCATTCCCAAGGGATGGACGCGCAACTGCCCCACGGTCAGGCCGCAGGGCGCCAGTTGCTCGTTGAAGGCCGCTTCGATGTCGCCGTCATAGAAATGTGCGCCCAAACCCAGGCGTTGGGCCAGCTCAAAGAGGATCTCCAGGTCCGGTCGTGACTCAGCCACGGGCGCGACCACCGCTTGCCTAAGCTGGACCCAGGTAGCCACATCTGCAGAGCCGTCGAAGGAGGGTCGGAGGGCCTCGCCCTCCCAGCACGTGCTGGCGGGCAGCAGCAGGACTGGTCAACGACAATTATATTTCCCATTCAGCGCCGGCCTCCTGCCCACCCAACATTGTTGACCCAACACGATCTGAAAGAGTGATGCGTTCCTCGGATTACGTTCAATCAAAAGTTACTTCGCCGATAGATTGTGGACCGAGCTTGATGGCATCGAGTGATGATCCACCCTGACCTAGCAACTCTTTACGGCACCGTCGCGCACGCTACTATGCTGGGTATTAATCCAGGTCTTGGAGGCCTAGTTTAGTCAATTCAAGTAAACAGTGTAGAAATTCCTCCGCGTTTGGCCCGAATTGCCTCGGCGCGAGCTTCCAGCGCTTCGGCTTCGTGCACAAGGCCCATTTTTCGGAGTAGTAACGCGCAGTCCTCCAGGGATCCGGCCACGTCGGGGTGCTCCGGGCCCAGCGTTTTTTTGTCGGATCGCCAGCGCTCGCTGGCAAAGGGGCTCGGCTTCTATTAACGCTTGGATGCTCACAGCGTTGGTTGAATCTCACATCAAACGTAACGCGGAGAGGCGATTTAAAGTTACGTAGTCAATTAGCCCGACCTTGTGCTCCACTACTCGCCAACACCCTGTTTCCGGGATGGGCGAATTCCAAAGCAGTACCACCTTACCGAGTTGTCGAGTATTTCCTATGCCGTGCGGACAAAGTGAAATGTTCGAGAAGGTGATGGTGCGGTTGTGTTCAGCCTCGACCCGATCCTTACCGGAGGCAGCTCTTTGACGTTCCTGCTTTCGCCCTGAAGATGCTTCGGCAGTATTGAAAGAATGGGTAAAACTTATCCGGAGCAATGGTCTGCGGGCGCTTGGTTGGGATCAGCTCGCAGAGGGCCGCGATACCTGATGGCGTCCCGGCGCGGACCGGACGAGACTGCCCGGATGGCTCATCATCTCACCGTTCCCGGCCTGTTTCCACCACCGGACTACGCTCACGCAGCCGTGGTCGAGGCTGGAGAGCGATTGGTGTTCACTGCCGGCGCGGTCCCATTGGACGCAAACGGTGCTCTCGTTGGCGCGGGCGACTTCATCGACCAGACCGAGCAGGTGCTGACCAACCTGGAGGCCGCGCTGGCGGGCGGCCGGCACTGACCTTGAACACGTCATCAACACCACGGTGTATGTGGTGGCAACCGAGCAGCGGCACTTGTCCGACGTCTGGTCCGTCGTGCGGGCTAGTGGGCTGAGGACGACTCCGCACACCTCCACCCTGCTCGGCGTGTCCATGCTTGGCTACACCGGCCAACTCGTGGAGATCACGGCGGTGGCCGTCCTGCCGCCAGCGGAGTCGATGCGGTAGCTGCTGACGAGCCAGCGCCGTGGAGGCTCACGCAGAATTGGCCCGGGAGCGAACTCGTCATTGTATGGGGGGCCGGCCACGACACGCGCGGCGAACAGTGATTGCAGAATACCATGGCACTGTGCTCCTCGTCAGTGTCCCTGACGGCGAAGTCGGTTTTATTTCCTCGGCATATACCTTCCGGACCGTGGCCCGCATCATCACGACCGGCTCCCTTATTAGCACCGGTTCGTTCGCGTGCCGGTCATACCGTCGTGCAGAAGATCGACTTCGAGTTAGTCTCGCCTCTTTCTCGCCCCCTGATGACCGGGTCGCGCGACGCACGGGGTGATTTGTTCTTGGCTCCGCTGCGGTGATCTACCCTCCCTCCAGTCTTCCCGGCAGATCGCCCATCGTTCGTGATCGCGCCAGCGCCCTGCAATCTTCAGGTAGCGCGGTGAAAATCCTTCAAGCCGGAATCCGACGCGTTGGACCAACTTCTTCGAGTTCACGTTTTCTGGCTGAACGTTGGCTTCGAGCCGGTGAAGTCTAAGTTCCGTGAAACTATGCCTGATCGCGAGTCGGAAGCCTTCAAACATGTAGCCTTGGTCGGCGAATTCATGCTCAGAGGTGGAATCGCGGATCCTCGGAAACCTCCGCGGGCGGGCCGGAATTTTTTGTTCCGGCGCGCGCCCGACCAACTGGCCTTCCAGCAAGATAGATAGAGGGCGTTCCGCTCACGATGCATTTTGCCCTCATGTCCAGACCCAGCGCGAGCTTTGAGAACTATACGTCACAAACTTGACAGCCATCGATGCTATAGCCTAGAGGGTGGGATATGCCGTTCTGTGCGTCATGTGGGGACTATGCCTGGGAGAAGCATGTCTGTGGACAGTACTGGTGTGCTCAATGCTATTGTAAGTGTGGATCAAAGAGCGAGGATACATCCCAGACACCAGCCATTAATTTCATACTCGAAGAAGAGGAAGAGCAACCAGTAAATGAAGGGCTGCCTCAATTGGTACGCGAACAACTGGAGGAGCTCGAGAGTTTCCGAAAAGATCCACGGAAATTGGAAGCCACATCTCAAAAAGAGCTCCTATGAGGTTACCGAGTATGGAAAAAATGAATGTGACTTTCATATCCTAGGTGGCACGGTCCTAGGGTATACTAACGTTAAAGGGCAGGTGCTCGGTCAATCCACCCCGCCAGGGCAAATAACCTACGCCTTGAGATATGAAGGTAAGGATGCTAGAGACCACTATTCGATTCAGTTTATTTGGAGAAGGATTAGGACATTCCCTGTGAAAGGAAAGCATGGTGTTAGCGACACGGGAAAAATCGTCCAACCCCCGTATAGCAGTGAATATTCGAGCTATTACGCAAAGTTTCTCAAGCAACGAGCCTATAAGCCAACTCCGCACAAGGTATCGCCGAAACCTAAGAATATTACGGTTGACTCGTACATGGCTGACCTACCCCACTATGCTGGGATCCAAAACAGGGACGCGAATTTCATCGAGATATTTGATGCACCGACGGTACTGACGGGTTTACGATAGCAGGAGATAAATGATGACGATCAGGTAAGAAGTGTTCGTTCTTCATTCCATGCGCTAACGTTTCTTGTGAAAGTCTTAGAAAGCGGAGATTACTTAGGTGAGATCAGATGCAGCATTAGCACGAAAATGACGGGTATTTTCAGGACTAGTGCAATAAGTCAGTGACTCGTTGAGTGATTTGTTGTACACTGGCGGACGTGAGTTTAGGTAGAATTGTGTTGGCACCGCCTGAGCGGCGTGAATTGAAACGCAGGGGGCGGAAGCGGTCTCTGGCGGTAGAGTTGGTTAAGCGTGCGGAGGTCATTTTGATGTTAGCAGCGGGTCATTCTTACCGGTCTTCTACAGTTAGCGGCATCCTCTTTTAGGACGATCAAGTACTGGAGCGGCTTGGCGGGCGATTTTGGGTCGCCGACTCGAAAATGTAGTGCCAAGAATATCAATTTATTAACCTTTGTAA
>JBAUZZ010000585.1:0-4121 GCA_049585495.1 Chthoniobacterales bacterium
CGACCAACCCTGTTGATTTTCAGCCCGGCTGCCGTTGGTTTTCGGCCGAGCAACTGCTCCATTGCCGGAGTAACCTCGCCATCAAGCTCCGAGATTTTCGAACGGTCGCGCAGACGCTGCATTTCGGCGGGCAGCAGCGTTATTGGGCGTTTCCTGTCGTATTCACGATAATCGTCGTCTATCTTACCGCGGATCAAGAAGGGGGTAACGAGCATGTTGAGCAATTCCGATAAATTCGTGAAACCCGATCCATTTCCGTGTTTGTTACTTGCGTTGATCGTGCTCGCCTTTGGGCCTGGCCAGCTATCCGTCGACGCTCCGTTTAAACAAAAGCTCTGGCACAATGGGGGGACGAACCCTGACCGTAAGTCTGCTTGGCGCTGGCGCGCAAATATCTATTAATCAAATATACGAGACGCCCTATGGCCAAAAGCTCCACCTGGACCGCTCTTCGAAACCCGGTTTTTCGAAGCATGTGGTTCGCAAGCCTAATTTCCGGCACATGCGTTGCGGCGCAGGACACTGCTGCAACCTGGGCCATGAACCGGGTGAGCAATTCGCCTTTGTTTCTCTCTCTGATGTCGACCGTAGCCTCGCTGCCATTCTTCTTTTTCACATTACCCGCTGGCGCTCTCGCCGACATGGTGGACCGCAAGCGAATGATGTTTGTCATGACCATCTGGTTGGCGCTCGCGGCGGGAGGGTTGGCCATCAGCGGTTGGCTCAACTTGATCAATCCGTACGTTCTTTTGACGGCTATTTTTTTTATTGGGGTTGGTTTTGCTTTCTATTCTCCAGCCTGGACGTCGATCCAGCCTGAAATTGTTTCCAACGATGAGCTTCCGTCGACTGCAACGCTAGGGGGTCTACAGCTAAATATCTCCGGCATCATCGGACCGGCGATCGGCGGGTTTTTATTGCGGTTTTTTAGTCCCAACTCGGTCTTCGCGATAAACTCCGCCTGTTTCTTTCTACTCCTCATCGCGATCCACCAGTTGAAGCGGCCGAAAGGGCTTTCGAACCTGCCGTTGGAAAATTTCTTAGAGTCATTCATCACAGCTATCCGGTACGTTCGCTATGCGCCGGGCATCCAAATTGTCCTCGCCCGCAACCTTCTGTTTGCCTTTTTCATTTCGGCCATCCCAGCTTTGATCCCCGTCGTGGGTCTGAAGGAATTACACTTAGACGCCTCGAACCTCGGATTGGTTTTCACCAGTATGGGCATTGGTTCAGTGATCGGTGCGGTATTTATCCTCCCCTGGGCGAGAGCAAGGTTTCACACGAACACTGTGACTGTTCTCGCAAACGTCTTAGTCGCAATTGTCTTCTTTCTGATGGGAACGATTCGGGAGCCGAAGCTGTTCCTGGTGGCGGCCGGTCTCGCTGGAACGGCGTGGACGATGGCGGCTTCCGAGCTTTGGGTAGCTGGTCAGCGAGCGATGCCGGGATGGGCGCGTGGGCGGATGAACGCCACTGTCATCATGGCCTCGCAAGGGGCAATGGCGCTGGGGGGAATCATCTGGGGCTCCTCGGTTTCTAAGTGGGGAGTGACCTCGACGCTGCTGGCTGCTTGCCTTCTGCAGTTGGCGAGTTTGGTGGTTCAATTCTGGTTATCGATCGACTTCACCGGCCAGCTCGATTTCGAGCTGGCCCCTATGGCCGGATCATCCCACAAGTTAATTCACATTCCAGCTCCGCACGACGGGCCGGTTTCGATCCACATCGATTTCGAAGTCGATCGGACCCGCGGAAAAGAGTTCCTCGAGACTATGCGAGAAGTTCGCTTAATCCATCTGAGGAATGGCGCATTCAGCTGGCGCCTGCATGAAGACCTCAGTCGTCTGAACACCTACCGAATAGAGGTCATGGTTCCGTCTTGGACCGAGTACCTGTTGGAGCAAGAAAGACTGACGAAGAGCGAACAGAAAATAGTCGATAAGGCGTGGGCCCTGCACGTCGGGGAGAAGCCGCCAGAGATGCGCCACTTTCTTTGCGTGAACCGCGAGCTACACACCCGGCATCATCCAGTAACGAGACCTTCGGCAATGCCGGAAGCGCCACTCAGTGTCGACCGGGTCGATCTTACTTAGACCTAACCACCTGTTCCGATAAACCTGGCGGTGTATGGACCGAAACGCGCGATATTTCCGCGCGCTGGCAGATCGACAACGGCGTAGCCTTCGGGGCTGACCAGTTTTTGTGTCCGGGTGTCAAAAATATTGACGCACGAAATACTCACCTCGAGGTCGGTTTCGTATTCCTCAAGATCGCTTGAATTGACTCCAGGTGAGTTTTCGAGCTTTAGAGCAAGATCAGGAATCTCGTCCGAGAAAATAGGATAACTTTCGATCGCCAAATATCTGGTGGCTTGACCTAACTCCGCTTGGTGTTTCGTCCAGTATTCTTTTGCACGGGTTTCCGCGATACCAAGCGCGTCCGGCGGAGGCCGATAGGTGTCGATCGAGAGGTTGGTTTGTTGGGACAGTTCAGTTTGTGCGCAAGATGCTAACAATAGCAAAAATGCAAGTATGCCAAACCGCGTCCGATTCATTGTAATTCTTTTCTAAGTCGCCGAGACTTTTGTTTCGGCGTATATTTTCCCCTTTTCATCCCGAGCGCCAACTTCTCGCGTGTCGGCGGAGCCATGAATTCTAGGCAAACCGGACCGCAAACGCGGGCAAGGCTCTTTCCCTAGGGCCACTTTCGTCGCTACAATGGTTCAATTGCGCTGGGTCAAGCTCGATTTACTCGTCGCGCTTACGCTGTCTATAGCAACGATAAGTACTAGGTCAATTAGAAATAAATTCATGCGGGTACAATGTGTGGCCCATTGCTCTGTCCTTCCGACGTTACCCGCGCAGATCCCGAGCCGTCGCTCGTTTGCCGGCCCGCGGAACACGCGTCGCGGGCGTTGAAAGGGGGAGATATTATTGTGCACAGCCTGGCTCACGACCGGGGCTTAAGGTGGATAGTTAATGTTAAACTTCTTCATTCCTCTAACACCAAAGTGTAACCTATTGGACACACGGTTTTCCTTGCAAACCTGTGCGCCTTGCGAGTATTCTAAGCAGGTTGTGCGAACCTTCTTGGCCCGATTTACTGATCGTAAAATCTTGAATAGGAAGGTGAGAAACTGTGAAACACATGGTACTCGGTACAGCCGCTTTGGTTGGGCTGTTTGCTGCGACGACACTAATCATCAATCTGCCTGTGCAGGGGAATGGTGACGACAGGAAGGGTGACGAACGGAACCGTGAGGATGAAGGCAAGCTTGAGGTTCAAATTGGCTTTCGTATTGCGCCGGTTAAGCTCAATTTGAAGGACAAGGATCCTGAGCTTGTGGGTTTAGGCAGCTACATCGTTAACGCACAAGGCGGCTGCAACGATTGCCATACCTGCCCTTCATACACAGCCGGGCATAATCCGTTTCCTCCGCCCTTCGGGGTTTCAGGAGACGGGCAGGTAAACCCAATAGGCTACCTAGCTGGAGGCGTCGATTTTGGGCCTCCAGGAAACGTCGTCACGTCCGCCAATCTCACCCCGGATCCTGCTACAGGGAGACCCGAGGGGTTGACGCTAGAACAGTTCGAGATCGCCATACGCACCGGCCACGACCCAGTTAGAAATGACAATTTGGCTGTGATGCCGTGGCCGTACTATCGATACATGACGGGTCGCGACCTGGATGCGATCTACGCCTATCTGAGTGCCATTCCCTCTGCTACGCCGCCTGCGACACACTGCGCGAACGCTGGACAATAGCACTCTGGTTTTTTGGTCGATTCTCAAGTACGTCGCCAGTCGTCTCGGTTCGGACCAGAGGCTCAATTGGTTCAACCTGATCGCGCCGGGCGTCTGCTTTGCTCGAATCAAAATAGTCTCGCGTCTGCGCGACGATAGCCGACTCTCCAGTCCTCAGGAGCTCTTCCGACAGTTCCCTTTCGGTCGTGCTGACCTGGAGAGGAAAGTCGCAATTCCTACAGTGCGCGAGAGCATGCGGCGACTGACAATAGCAAAGAGGGTTCTCTAAAGAGGCATTGAGGCTGAAGAATTTTATCGAGTCAAACGGAATAGCTGTTCTCACTGTCGCCGGGCCGAGAGAATCAAATCAGCCGGGCGTT
>JBAUZZ010000586.1:0-7384 GCA_049585495.1 Chthoniobacterales bacterium
CGGTAATCGACTCCCCTTGGCGCACGGCCTCCAAAGCTTCCGAGAAGCGGGTCTTGAATTCTCCAACCGTCATCGTCTTCACAGCGGCTAAGCCAACGAGGAATTTGTCAAGTTGTCAACAATGAAACGGCCGCTTAGCAGAAGCTTCCCTATCGGTGACGTCCCAGCGGACGGCGTGGGTAGGGCGATCTGCCAATGGCGGAGAGCCGCATTCCGAGTGGCGAACACTTTTCAACAGATCCAATTTCCCTGGAGTGAGCAAATACTTGGCCAAGTGGCGCGGCTCACCGGGAGGCTCGCCCTACCGCAGGTTCAGGTGCCGGCGTGCGGTTAGCTCTCAACTTGTGTTGGCTCTTACTTCTGAATCGGCTCACATGAAGTTCGCCCTACCGCCTCTCGCCTCTCACCTCTCACCTCTCACCTCTCACAGGCTTACCGTTTACCGTCTCAACGTTATATCGGCGCCTGGGCCAGGCGCCCTACAGAGACGGCGAGTTGCGGCCTGACGGCACTGTGTAATAATGCGCTAACGAACACCGGTGAAGCCGGCGCATGATCTCCATAATCGTTCCAGTCTTTAACGAGGCCGAAGCGCTCTTAGACGTCTGCCAGGGGGTGAGACGTGAACTTACCCGGCTCGGACAGAATTGGGAGATCATCTTCGTCAATGATGGGAGCACGGATGGTTCGGACGAAGTTCTGGATCATTTGGCGGATGAGGATCAACGCGTCCGCGTGGTTCACTTCAAGCGAAACTTCGGTCAAACCGCCGCCATGATGGCTGGGTTCGATTACGCCCATGGAGACGTCATTGTTCCGCTGGACGGCGATGGCCAGAACGATCCCGCGGATATTCCAAAGATGCTGGAACTTCTCGAGCAGGGATCCGATGTTGTCTCGGGCTGGCGCAAAGACCGGCAGGACAATCATATTCAACGAAACCTTCCGAGTATCCTGGCCAACCAACTCATCTCGTTCGTTTCCGGGGTGCGCCTCCACGATTTTGGTTGTTCCCTCAAGGCTTACAAGCGACATGTGGTTGACGGGATCCGGCTCTACGGCGAAATGCATCGCTTTTTGCCGATCTACGCCTCCTGGCACGGCGCGAAGATCACTGAGGTCATCGTTGGCCACTACCCGCGAACCACTGGAAAATCGAAATACGGTCTGGAACGGGTGGCCAAGGTCCTCCTTGACCTGCTCGTGGTAAAATTTCTCGACGCGTTCAGCCACCGCCCCATGCATGTGTTTGGTGGGTGTGGGTTCTTCAGCCTGCTATTGAGCTTTCTTACCTTTCTTTGGATGGTCGTGCTGAAACTGTTTTATGGCGTTTATTTCATTACCACGCCGCTCCCTTTGGTGGTGGTCATGACGTGCATGGTTGGCATGATGTGCATCCTGCTCGGGCTTCTGGCCGAGATGATTATGCGGACGTTTTACGAATCGCAGGGGAAAACGATTTACAGCGTGCGCTCGGTCCGCAATTTCGAGCAACCGATGCCCGCCGTCCAAGGGACCGGGGCTCCCGGCGGAGATCAGGCGCTACGCCCTGCCGCTGCGCGCATAACGAATAGCAAATCGCAAATAGCCGATAGCAAATTGAGGTGACCGTCTAAACTAGCATAGGCAGCCTGGGGCTCCGCTTCGCTCCACCCCAGGCTGAAATCTCGCCAGCCCTTCGGGCCTCCCAAACGCCAAACGCTATTTGCTATTTGCTATAACGAAGCGCAACCTTGCGCTTCGTTCTATGTGTGGAATTGCCGGGTTCGTAGGTAATGGGAATTTGCAGATCCTGGAGCAAATGACCCGTTCCCTTGCCCACCGCGGTCCCGATGGCGAAGACTATCGACAGGATCCGCCGGTGTACCTCGGTCATCGCCGGCTCGCGATTCTCGACCTGGAGGGCGGGCGGCAACCAATGACCACGCAGGATGGGCGGTACGCGATCGTATTTAATGGCGAGATCTACAACCATCAGGACCTGCGAAAACAACTGGAGGCCAAGGGGCACCTCTTCGTCACGGATCATTCCGATACCGAGACACTCTTGATTGGGTTTGCCGCGCTCGGCCCGGCGGTCCTGGAGCGACTCAACGGGATGTGGTCCTTCGTTGTTTATGATCGCGAGGAAAAGAAGTTATTCGGTTCGCGGGACCGGTTCGGCAAGAAGCCGCTCTACTATTGGCATCGCGGCACCGGATTCGCCTTTGCCTCCGAGCTTTCGGCACTGATGCATCACCCGGGCAGTCCGAAATCTGTCTCCCAGTTTTCGCTCCAGAAATATTTTGCCTACGGCTACATCCCGGCTCCGCAGACAGTGATTGGCGGCATTTGGAAACTGCCGGCCGGCCACTGGTTCTCGTTCGATCTAGAGAATGGGGATCTGGCAGTGCACCAATACTGGGATTACCGGAACGAGCCCGATCCCGCCAACTCGGACGCGGATGCGGTGGCTGAAGCTCTGGCGGAGAAGCTGGAACGCGCTGTCCAGCGCCGCTTGATTGCCGATGTGCCGCTAGGAGTGTTCCTGAGCGGCGGGATTGATTCGTCGTCCGTCGCCGCGTTCGCCAGGCGCTCGCTACCCGAGTTGACAACATTCACGATCGGCTTCGAAGAGCCGAGTTTTGACGAGAGCAGATCCGCGCGGCAAGTCGCTCAAGCGCTGGGGACTTCGCACTACAGTCAGACGTTGTCCCTGGAGAAATCCAAAGAGTTGCTCCCATCCATCATCGACCGGTTGGATGAACCAATGGGCGATCCTTCGCTCTTGCCGACCTATCTTCTGTGCAAGTTCGCCCGTCAACATGTCACCGTGGCTCTGGCCGGTGACGGCGGCGACGAATTGTTTTGCGGTTACGATCCGTTTAAGGCGCTGCGGCGGGCGCAGCTTTACTCAAAGCTGGTTCCCAAGCCGATCCATTTCTGTATCCGGCTGCTGGCTGGTCAACTGCCGGTTGGTCATCGCAACCTGAGTCTCGATTTCAAGATTAAGCAGACGCTGAAAGGTCTCTCGTTCCCGAGCCGGCTCTGGCTGCCAGTCTGGATGGGGCCGCTCGGACCGCAAGAGTTGACCGATCTCTTCCGCCAGAGCGTTAACCTCGAAGACCTCTATGCGGAGGCAATTCAGATCTGGGATAGTTCTCCCAAACTGGATCTCGTGTCTCGTACCCAGCAGTTCTTTATCAAGCTTTACCTGCAGGATTGCATCCTGACCAAAGTGGACCGGGCAAGCATGATGAACAGCCTGGAGGCACGATGCCCGTTCCTGGATATCGAGGTTGTCGATTTAGTCCGGCGGATTCCGGCCGGGCTCAAGTTTAGGCACGGCCAGACAAAATGGATTCTGAAGCGGGCAGTCAAACACATCTTGTCGCGAACGGTTGTTTCTCGCCCGAAAAAGGGGTTTGGCGTCCCGGTTGGCAAATGGTTTCAGGATGGGTCGATTCTTCAGCTCTCGGAGCTACATCACGCCTGCGCGTGGTATCGGGGCGAATTTTTCCAGCGCAAACTTTCGGAACATCGCGCGCGGAAGGCGGATCATAGGCTGTATCTGTGGAACGCTTGGCTGCTCAATCAATGGCTCGCGCGCTAGCGCGGGAGGAACGTTTGGCGTTTGACGTTTCGCGTTCATCGTTTGGCGTTTGGCGTTCGGCGGCGCGCTGGACTTCGAGCGGTCACGCAAGGCGAGGTTCATCCGAGCCCATTGGCAGGTCGTTGTTTTAGTTCATAATAGAAGTCTGTCCTAGGCGGACCGCACTACCAAGTTCTCGCTTGCCCAAATGCCCGAATCGCCGAACGCCGAACGTCAAACGCTCCGCATCCTGGTTCTTTGCTACGAGTGGCCGCCTGTCGGTGGCGGCGGGGGGCGCGTGGCGAAGGACGTTGCAGAATTGCTGGCCCGGCGAGGTCACGAAGTGCGTGTCCAGACCGTGCGTATGCCCGAAAGCCCGCGCCACGAATCGGTCAACGGCGTTGAGGTTTACCGCACTTGGGGCTTTCGCGCGCGACCTGATCGCTGTTCACCGTTGGAAATGGCCGGCTATGTCGTCACCAGCTTTGGGCCAGCTCTCAGCCATCTGAGAAAGTTTGGACCGGACATCGTTCATGCACACTTCGCTGTTCCCACCGGAGCGCTGGCGCTTGCGGCAACGGCTTTGGGAAAGCGCCCGTATGTGATCACTGCACACCTCGGCGATGTACCCGGGGCAATTCCGCAACAGACGGATTTGCTGTTTCGCTGGCTGAATCCGGCGGTTAGACCGATTTGGCGTCGCGCGACTGAGGTTACGGCCGTCAGCGAATTTGTAGCCGAACTGGCGAATCGGGCCTATGGCCGGAGACCGGTGGTAATTCCGAACGGAATCAGTCTTGCCGGGCGTCTACCGTTAAGCGGCTTGGCGCAAACTGCGCCGCGCTTCATTTTTGTGGGGCGGCTAAACTCGCAAAAGAATCTTGCTTTCCTGGTACCGCTCTTGTCCGAGTTGCGAGATCTGGCCTGGGACTTTGATATCATTGGAGATGGAGACGAGCGTGCAAAACTTCAACGCGCCTTTGCTGAGGCCGCGTTGAGCGGCCGGGTCCATTTTCATGGCTGGCTCCCTCGCGAAGGGGTCGAGCGGCGGCTTGCCGGAGCAGAAATTTTTCTTTTGCCTTCGCTAGTGGAAGGGGTGCCGATCGCGGTACTTGAGGCGTTGAAGTTCGGGCTTGTCGTCGTCGGCTCGGATATTCCATCGTTGCATAGCAGCGTTAGTCACAACGAAAACGGATGGCTACTGTCGCTGGCGACACCGGAGGCCTGGGTCCAAATACTCCGAGAACTGCTGACGGATGCTGACCGGAGACAGAGGATGAGACAGGCGAGCTGGTCTTCGGCTGAGAAGTTCGATCTCGAACGGATCACAGATAAATATGAAGCGGTACTATTTCGAGCTGCCTCTACGGGTCCGGTCGGTAGGGGCAGATCTCCGAGCTGACCCCCCGAACGGTCACCTCGGAGATGCGCCCCTTACCGAACCACTTTACTGCCTACCGTTTTACCGCTTACTGTTCTCCCGCTTACCCCACTCACACTCACACCCACTCTCCCATGCCCATCAATCCTCCGTCGAAAATCGCCTTTCTCGGTATCGGCTTGATGGGCGAGCCGATGGCACGAAATCTCCAGAATGCCGGTTTCAGGATCACGATCTGGAACCGGACCATCAGCAAAACTGCGGCCCTGGTCGCGGCGGGTGCGAGGCTGGCTTCTTCACCGGCTGACGGCGCCCGCGACGCCGAGGCCGTGGTTCTCATGCTGGAGAACGGCGCGGTCGTGACTGAGCTGCTCTTCAAGCAGGGCGTTGCCGCAGCCTGCCGACGCAGGACCTTGATCATCGATATGAGCTCGATCGCCCCAGCTGTAGCCGAAGATCATGCCCAGATCCTAACCGGGCGCGAGCTCCGGTACATTGACGCCCCGGTCTCTGGCGGCACTGTCGGCGCCGCGGAGGGCGCGTTGGCGATCATGGCTGGAGGTCAGGCTGCGGACATACAGTCGGCGGCACCCGTATTGCGGACGCTGGGAACCGTCACGCATGTGGGACCGCACGGGCGCGGTCAGCTTTGCAAGCTCGTGAACCAGGCAATCGTCGCGGTGACGATCGGCGCGGTGGCCGAAGGCTTGATCCTCGCCAGGGCAGGGGGCGCGGATCCGGCCCAGGTCCGGAAAGCGATCCTTGGTGGATTTTGCCAAAGCCGGATCCTGGAAGAGCACGGCCAACGGATGATCGACCGCAACTTTGTCCCTGGCGGCGCCGTAAAAAATCAGCTCAAGGATTTAAACGCAGTCCTTGAGGTGTCGCGGCAGTTAGGGCTTCATCTGCCGCTCACTGAGCGGGTGCACGACCTTTATGCCGCCTTGGCCGAGTCTGGCGAAGGCGATTTAGACCATAGTGCGTTGATTTTGCAGTTGGAGACGATCAACCAAAGGTAGGGTCGCATCTCCCCGGGGGGCGACTTTTCCCTCGGTCAGCTCGGAGATCTGCCCCTACCTTAAGATCCTGCCCGAACAACGGCGCATATAGGGTAGGGTCGCATCTCCGAGGCCACAGAGGCGAGAAGTGAGAACTGGCAAGACTGGGGAACCTGCGATGCGCAATCCAAACGACCAACGCAGATTTTCAGTGTGTCGCATTTCTCTATGGATAATAGTAAGTAATGCGGATTTCTCGAAAGGCGGAGTATGCGCTCCGTGCTCTGCTCTTGATTGCCAGTGAACCCCCACGCAAAATTCATCAAATTCAGGACCTCTCGGATCGGGGCAATATTCCAGTAAAGTTTCTCGAACAGATTCTCTTAACCCTTCGAAACGAAGGCCTCTTAACCAGCAAGCGTGGCGTCGGCGGCGGGTACAGCCTCCGCAAACGTCCATCTGAAATGATCGTACTCGAGATCGTTGAACTCCTGGACGGCGCGATTGCACCTCTTCCCTGCGCGCTGGATCGAGTTAACGAACCCTGCGGCTGCCCGGATTTCATCCACTGCCCCTTACGGCCACTAATGCGAAAGACCCGCGAACTAATCCGGGAGCTCTTTGGTTCGAAAACGATACAGGACCTGCTGGAGGAAAGCCGCGGGGAGCACGTGCTGGCGTTTGATATTTAGCGTTTGGCGTTCCGAGATCCGGGTGATTGTAAGGCGGCTGGCTCAGCCGACGGAGGCAACATCGACTTCGTCTTGGCAGAAACTGGGTCAGTAGAAATCAGACCTTTGGCTGTCCTAGCGGCTGAGCCAGCCGCCCTACAAGTACAGTTCAGGTTCCGGTTTCGAATTCGGCGTTTTTGTCGTTAGCCGTCAATTGATTCGTTTCGGACCCGGCACTATGTTACGATCACCCAAAAACGGGGGCGTACTGGTTTCGACTCAGGGTCTGAAGACCAGATGGCATGCCGAGGATGACTCGTTGGCCTCGTAAAATATCGAGTCGAAAAAATAACTGCTAACGAAGAGTTGGCTCTCGCGGCTTAATTAAGCTGTGACGTTTCCAGCCGGACGCCTGCTAAGGCTGGAAGCGACGACGGCAGGCTGGTCCGAAAGCGGTGCGACCGCGCTGGGGGACGAGAAAAATTTCGTGGACGCAAGAGCGGGTAAAGTGTGCTGGCCCATCAACTCGCTCGCACTCTCGGTCAGCTAAGCATGTAGAAGTTTGGTTTGAAGGTCTTGAGGACAGGGGTTCAACTCCCCTCGCCTCCAAGTTGTTGGATATCAATAACTTGTAAGAACGAACCTCTGGATCTAATAACAGAAATAATAACAGATCCGGCCCTTTCCACCGAAATTTCCTGGCGGCCAACACCTTGATCTAAGACCGCTTCCCGTGGTTAAAACTTTCAGATTTTCTCGATAC
>JBAUZZ010000587.1:0-8931 GCA_049585495.1 Chthoniobacterales bacterium
TACTGTCAACGGTCCAATTCGCCGAAACCTCATGTCGTTGACTTTCACCCACCACAATCATCGACACGGATAGCATCAAGGCGATTTGAAAGCAGGAATAGACGGGTAAGAGGTAACGCGCGTCGAAGTTGGTGCTTGCGCAGTTCGCGAACGTGAAGAGCCCGCCCGTCACGATCAGCGTCCCAACATAAACGGTACCCACGAGAATCTCGCCATCCCTGGGAACGAATACCCATCTCGCAACGGTGAACAAAATCGCTGCCCCGGCCAGAGCGATCAACGGAACCCAGCCTAGCGCGTGAAAATAAGGGCCTTGCTCCCATCTGTGAATAAAAAATGAGGAGTCGAATTGAAAGGTTGCCAAGGATCGAAGCCTCGTATATCTCGGTGCCTGTAATTCATTCTGCAGCGCGGTCGTAGTGTAAAACGGGGATCGGGAAAGGTCGGACTGCGAGACAAACGGCGCCTTCTTCACATCGGTCCAGGTTGCCCGCACGTAGTTGGCCTCTGGCGGAAGAAGAAAATGCCGGGCAAGTCTGTTTAATTTAAGATCAGCCTGATAAGCCCGGACTTGCTGATTCGTTTCCCCCGCTGCCTCCAGCTGGCTGTCCAGATTCTGAAACAAGAACAGCGCTTTCCAATCAGGGTCGCGCACCAGCGAATCATTCAAGGCGAAGAGTGCGGACGAGAGCATCGGATCCTTTAGTTCGGATGAGAACCGGTTGAACAATCGAGTTCGATCATCCGCTGACAAGCTCGCCAGATATCGTAACCTCCACTCGAACGTTCGACCAAAAGTCGTTCGGTAAGGAACTCGAAATGCCCAACACATCACTACCTGAACGGCGATTGCGCCCACCAGGGCCAGAAGGCTGAGCCCAAGAAAGACAGCACACTTTCGCGCGAAAAACTCCCATCGGGACGACGTATTTGGCGTCCGGCGTTTGGCGTTTGGCGTTCCCGCAAATGCTCGGATACGGCAAATGCCGGTTGTGATAAGGAGGGTCAACGGCACGGCCACCGCAAGGAGGGCGTTGATCTGCCGAGTCAACGCCGCCAAAAGCAGAAAGAGGAAAAATCCACCGGTGTTGCGTCGGCTCGGGTTCGGTAGTTTTATACACCTCCAACCGGCGGCGATCGTCAAAATCACCAAGGGGTTACTAAAGGCTTCGCTACCGATACAGTGGGCAAAGAGATACAGCCATGGTGTGAAAACCAGAAACCCTGCAAAAACGAGCTTGAGCCAGAATCGATCGGTCAAGACCTCGATCAGGTACCATAGAGATGCGACGAGGAAGGCGTGCTGGAAGGTAATCAGCGAGTAAATCCCTGCATCGTTCAGGGTAGGCGTTCCAATCGAAAGGTAAGGAATACCGTGCCCAGTCAGAAGGCTACCCGCCACACCCCCAACGATCATAATCAGCCGGCCAAAGAAACAGTAGCCGGGTAGCCAATGGATGATCCCCATCGGCGCGAACGTCGATGCTATCTGGTTAAAACCATCGGTATCACGCCAGAGAGGTGGACAGGCGAATAGCAGGAAGAATGACGGAGTTGCGAGGACGCCAACAATCATCCAAGTTCCGAATTCCGCTGATCGACAGCCGGCTGGTAGGGCAATCTTCATGTGAGCCGGGCTTTTAGCTGGGCCAAGTCAGCGTCCGACCTAAAAATCACAATCAGGAAAACTGCGACCAGAACCACCCTGATGATGCGGATCCGAGCTTGACTGATCATCATTCCAGAGAAAAGAAGAGGTCCTACCAGGCCGTGGCAAAGGACGTTCTTCCGGTAACCCTACTTCGAACTTTGTCAACAGTACTGAAACCTAAGAGTGCCATCGTGATTAGAAATAAGGACGGATCAATCGTGCAGTTGTCCGGGTCTCGACAACCAAGCGGCGCGTTATTGTTTGAACGCTTTCGCGGTTTTCCTCTGCTCACGACGCTGATCCTGGCGCTGCCATCACTTTATTTCGTGACGTTCGTCCCACCGCTCTGGCGGGATAGCGATGGTTTTGTGCAGATCGCAATGAGGCTGAACTTTATTAACGTCATACATTTTCCTCCCCTCTATTGCTTGGGTTCACGTGTCCCCCTCTTCATCGGTAGCCTGCTTGATAGCACTGCGTTGTCTCGAGGTTTCCGTGGAATCTCCATGGACCCGCCGATTCTGACCAATCTTGGGATATTCCTTTTGGTTTCGGTGCAACATCTCCTTCTGATCGGCGCGCTCTTGATCACTTGCGTAACGATCACAGGCAGGAAAGAGATCCGATGGGCTATCGCTGCATTTTTCGCACTAAATCCGGCACTCTATGCATTCGCCAATTGCGTCGGTTCCGAGGCATTCAGCAATGTCCTAGTGCTGCTCGTCGCCGTGCTCGGCCTTCGCTTTGTACTTGAGCCGAAGACGCACCAACTCCGACTCTTATTCCTCGCGCTTGTCGCCGCGATATTGACACGGCACGTCAATGGGATCCTGTGCGGATTGCTTCCTGGCACTCTCATTCTTCTCACCGCGCTGCGCATTTTCCCCTCGACTGATTCCGTCTATCGCCCCGGCCTTAGCGCTTTCCCTTTGCCAAAACTATTACAAACCCTCGGTCTAGTGATACTCGTGGGGGTTGCGGCGATAGGAACTGCTAAAGCGACGGTTTGGTTAATCTGTCGCGTGAAAAAGATCCCGGACGTCTCTCGACTCGGTTACACATTTCAATGGCGGTTGGACTATTTAACGAGGGTTGACCCGGTCGTTCGGAAGGCGACACTTGCGAGGATTTCAACCCAACTCCACGATCCAGCGACCACTTATGCAATCCAAAGATTTGAAGAAAACCTGAATTCGAAGAAACCGTGGGATCCCGAAATTCTGAGTCGAATTCTCTACGAACGCCTGGAGAGCGATGAGACACTTCGCGACGGAAAGGAAAGACGAGTTGCTGTGGATCATCGCCTCAACAGACTTGCGCAAGCCGTTCTGCTCAGCGGTGGCCAGGACCTGTATAACGCAATCTCTGAAGATTTCCGGATCAGCCTTATGTTCGCTCCGGGTAGGATCTGCGGGGAGCCGTTCTATGGCACCGATTGGCTAATTGGCCGCGCCAATCAGGACGTCTTTGCGCCGCTTCGCAGCCTATCCACGTTTCAGCTCCCGGCAGGAACGTTTGTCCAACGTTGGCTCAAAGACCCTTATCTTTGCCTCTGGAGTAAAGTCCCTCTTTGGTCTTTAGCTCTCCTCGTGATGATTGAAGTCCTGATCGGCCTGACCTGGGGCTCTCTGCGCCGGAGTCAGTTACCGCTTCTGCTGCACGCTATGGCGGCCGTGGCCACCGGCGCGGTCATGTTGCTCGCCAATTGCAGTCTGACCTTCCGAGCGCCCAGATTCGCGCTTTCGACCTACATTCTGTTTTTATTCGCTTTCATTCTGGCGACGACGAAGCTCTGCGAAGCTTTCAGGTTTCTTCCCTGGCGCACCTGGGCGTCCCTTTGCGTGAGGTCCAAATAGGCTTCGCTCCCAGTTTTCAACAGTTGCGGCAAGGGCGAAGCACAAACCAATGAGCGCAAACAGATGCAGAGGGATTGTATAGCGGCGGCCAAAGAACATAACAATGCACGATGCCAACTGTATAGCTGCTCCAGTTGTTAGCGCAGACATCGCCACGATGGCGACCGACCGTCGCCCGGAGAGCAAACAATACAAACTGAAGATAGAGGCAAGAACAACGATCACGCCGATGCGAATGTGTCTGGTAATTTTAAAGTAGCCGTTCACTTGTACTCGATCGGCCAGCGCCGTCGCGGTCGGGAGGTCAAGGTTGGGAATATCGCTAAGAGCCCGCCAGCTATCCGGGTGCCTGTCCCGATCCACTCCGCCGAGAACAACTGAATCAAAGGATTCCTGAGTAATTTCGTAATTGCCTGATCGAGTGAATCCTTTCAAAAAATCGCGCCGGATCGTGTCGATCAGCATCGGATGCAAACTGCTCAGAAAAGCAACGCCGGACTTTAGAACAGTATCGTCGACCTGTTTCTCGAAGTCCGGGCTTCGGACACCGGTTCGCTTCAACTCCGCCCCTAAGCTCTCCCCCATTCCCTGGTAGTAGCCCCCCATCTCACCTTGAAGCTCAATGGCTCGTTTTACCCAGTGATCACGCTCCTTTTCCGCAAGCGATCGAACCAGTTTATCTTTCTCTTCAGGAGTCAGTTTATGCAAAAAGGCGCCGACTCGGTCACTCAATGTGGCTCCCAGCGTGGATCGGTAAGGAACGCCGGTGGAGATAACAGCGACGCGCTGAACGACGTTGGCTGACATAATCGCCAATAAGCCTAACATCGTTCCGAGAACCAACGACCGCGTGTCAGACTCATCCGGTGCTGCCCTGGTGAGCTTGTTTGACAAAATTTTCATCAGGAAGACCAACGGGAGCCACCCTGCGAGGATCAGATTGATATGTCTCGTGAGGATCGCCAGCACCAGCAACGCAAAATATGCGAACCAGGATCGGTTCGTAGTTTCACGAAACGTTGAAATTACTGTACCAGCAAATAAGAACAGCAGAATCTGGCTCAATGCCTCTGTCCCGGCCGAATGCGCCTCTGAATAGAGACTTGAACAAGGCAGCAAAACTAAAACTAACACTCCTCTGGCAACGTAGTTCCTGGTCGTCTGCCGCAGCAAATAACTCGCGGCGGCCACCAGACCAAAATGCTGAAGCAGTATGAGCAGCCAAACACCAGCCAGGCTCGGATGTTGTTGGCCAAAAAGATTGCAAGCCGGAGCCAGCCGATGCTGCCAGAGAGCTTCCAAAAAATCTCCTAAACAGATCGGAACCCTGGCCAAAAAACAATAGAGTGGCGGAAAATGTAGAATGTTGGTTGCACCGGCAGGAAAGATCAGCTGACAGTTAGCATCTACACCTTTCCAAAGGGGTGTGTATGTCAGCAAGAAATAGAGAGATGGAACAAACAAAAATGCCATTGGGTGCCGGCCGATAAAAGCCAGGGTATTCCCCATACTCCTCGTTGTTACCTCTGTTCCGGCGTAAAGAAGCAAACACACCAGGAGAATGATGGCCGAGGCCACCCACGCTCCTTCCATAACAAAGCCGCTATCTTCGCTGAAGGTTAGCGGGTATCGAAGCGCGACCCGGTCAAAACGGCCGGCATCATCTTGAGAAAAGAGAATTTCGTAGGGACCCAGGGTGGTGAAGAGACCACGCTTAACCGAGTAGACGGAGTCCTTATCTGGAGTGAACAGCGCGCGGTCGGCGCCGTCGGTTACTAAAGTCACCTGGTTTGGCGTGATCCGGCTGATCGGAATTTTTTCCGCGACTCCACCGCGAAACACGTCACCGCCTTCCAGGTCCGAAGCCTCCAAGGAAACAGGTTGTTCGATCTTATAGAAGCCGAAGTGGCTATTTAATCGCTCGGCGCAGAGCAGAAGAGAAAGCGACAGAATGAGAAAAAAAAGAATTCGAATAGGGACCTGGATATGCTTATTTCGGGGCGTCATCGGTGATCGGGACCGCATCTACGCTAGACCTGCGCGACTACCGCTTAAGTACCGGTTCGCCGCTCTTCTGGTAGACCAGACTGGGCCCATGGCGCGGAACCGTTGCGCCGCCCAACCTTTGGGCGCTTCGAACTCATCAGTACTCACCGCCCGACTCTCCCAGAAAGTGGTTCCGTCGATCAATAGGATTTTGCCGCTGCAAAGTCCGAAGTCGTTTGTAGGACGGGTGGGCCACCCGTCGGAATTTCGGAATACTATATCGCCAGACGCGGGCACAAAGCTTGACCTTCTAGAGGTTGAGCGTTCACTGTGGTCCTGCCGTGTCCAGGCCTGAGGACGAAATTGTTGACCCGAATGCATCGCCGGTGACCGAAGTTTCTTCACCAGTACACGGCTTCGGGACTCAAAAAGCGAAGGGCGAGCTGTTGAAACACCTCCGCGGTTTTCCTCTGCTCACAGCTCTGATCCTCACGCTCCCGTCGCTCTATTTCCTCACGTTCGTCCCGCCACTTTGGCGTGACAGCGACGGGTTCTTTCAGGTCGCTTCCCCGCTAAGTTATCTGACGGTCCTGCAGTGGCCGCCTCTGTATTGTTTCGCGGCGCGGGTACCAATTCTTTTCGGCGCACTGATGGTCGGAGCTGCCCTGGCGCATGGATTGTCTTTTAATCATCCTGTCTTCACGGACTCGGGAGTCTTCTACCTGCTACTCGTCCAACATATTCTACTGATCTGCGTGCTGTTGGTTGCCTGTGTGACCATCACCGAGCGACGCTGGTTGCGGTGGTCCATCGCTGCGCTATTTGCCTCCAATCCGGTGCTTTACGCCTTTGCTAACTGTGTCGGGTCTGAAGCGTTGAGTAATGTTACCACGCTCCTGGTCGCCGTGATCGGGCTCAGCTTTATCCGGAACCCGTCGTCGAAGCATTCTTGGTTCCTTTTTGTCGCGCTCCTCGCGGGCATTTTAACCAGACATGTGAACGGCATCCTATCTGCGTTGGTGCCGGGGACCCTGCTTCTAATAATTACACTGCGCGCTCTCTCACGCGTGTCATTCGATTCTTGTTCGGGATCCGGGCGTGGCTATCACGAAAAGTTGCTGCGAATGCTTGGTCTATCCGCCTTCGTCGGCATCGCGTCGATTGTAGCCGCGAGCGCCACCGTATGGGTCATCTGTCGGATCGACAAAATCCCTGATGTCTCCCGCTTTGGGTACGTATTCCAATGGCGCCTGGATTATCTAGCAAAGCTTCAGGCTCAAGATCGCGAAGCGACGCTGGCCAGGATCTCAAGGCAGCTAAACGATCCTGCCACGAGGTATGCGCTTGACCAATTAGACGCACGCCTCAATTTGAAACAGCCGTGGACTCCAGATGTCGTATCTACTGCACTGGACAAATGGTTAAAGTTGGAAGAGCGCAAAAGCTGGAAGGAAAGCATTGCTGCGGTCGATCGGCGCCTGAATAAGCTGGCTGCTGCCTTCCTTTTCTCAGGCGATCGTTACCTTTATCAAGCGATCCTCGATGACTTCGGAGCCAGCCTTAGGTTCTCGCCAGATCAGATATGTCGGGAACCGTTCGACGCGACCGATTGGCTTAACCTGCGGATCGATCAGAAAGATTTCAACGGGATTCGTGGTTTGGAGACATTCCGTCATCCGGCAGGAACATTTCATAACGATTGGTCGCACAATTTTTACTTCAATTGGTGGCGAGCGATACCACTTTGGTTGCTGGCGTCGCTGACGATTCTGCAGATCTCGATTGGCCTGGCATGGAATTCATTCGAACACAGCAGGTCGGAGACTTTTTTATTTGCTCTCGGGCTGCTCGTCACGGGCGGGGTTTTGTGCCTTGCTAATTGTTCTCTCACTGCTCTCGCTTCTCGATTTATACTCTCGAGCTATATTCTTTTGCTCCTGGCTCTAACTGTGTCGACGGTTGGGCTTATCGAATCCTCTTGGGATCGAAGGGTTTTGGCGCGAACGAGAGCGCTGGCTCAACCAAGCGACGCTAACCGTTGGAACGGTTAAAGCGTCAATATGTCACTTCGAGTGCGCGGTGTCACCCTGTCGCATCGAGTGCGCCATAGTGGCGCATAACGAACCTCCGACCCTTTTTCTTACTCAGTCTTAACTCGTTCTCCATAAATCAGTTATCGAAATCCGCTTTTCTGGCACGATGATAGCTTCTTCTGAAGGCGAAAATTTCAATCATCAAAAAGGATGGTAAAACCTATGAACATCATTCGTTATCAACGCTATCCGCAGTCGGAGCTTTCAACCGCTTTTGATCGCCTCGCCACACTCCGCGAGGAAATGGATCGGTTGTTTGATTCCCCGTTCGGTTCCTTCTTTCGCTCGCCCGGTTCTTTGCGCAGCTGGTCGCCCGCTTTGGACGTTTATCAGGACAAAGATAACTTCACGGTCGTCGTCGAGCTGCCGGGCCTGAAGAAGGAGGACCTCGACATCTCGCTTCACAGCGACACCCTGACTATCTCAGGGGAGCGCAAAGCAGAAGAAAAGGAAAACGCCGAACAGGGTTTTCGCACTGAGCGATTCTACGGCAGCTTCCAGCGGACCGTGACACTCCCGGCCCCGGTGGATGCTAACCACGTGAAGGCCTCCTACCAGGAGGGCATCCTGAAAGTTGTCCTTCCGAAGTCCGAGGAAGCCAAGCCGAAGCAGATTGAGGTTTCGGTAAGCTAAAAATATTCGTCGCCTCGGGACAAAAAGGAGACCTTGCTATGAACAATATTATTCCTAATTCTGATCAGAGCGTCGAGACGACCGAGCGCCCGAGCCGTCAAGTCTATGCGACCCCGCTGGTGGACGTGGAATCCACGGCGGAGGGCTTAGTCCTGCGCGCGGAAATGCCCGGCGTAAACAAATCGGGAATTGACGTCACTGTTGAGAACGGGGACCTGATCCTCGTCGGCCATCGGCAGCCGCTTGATTTCCCGGGCGATCCGGTCTACCTGGAGCGCCGGCCGACCGATTATCGGCGAGTTTACGAGCTGGATCCATCGATCGATACCGCGAAGATTTCCGCGCACGTCGAGAATGGGATCCTGACCGTGACGCTGCCGAAAGCAGAAAGCGTCAAGCCTAGAAAGATCACTCTAGAGTAATCCCAGATTCCGAGATTGGCTTGAGGGACGGCTCTCCGACGTCCCTCTGTGTTTTAGAGACAATGCCGAGCACCGTTTAAGCCAGTATATTCTGCGGCTCGGCGGGAACCTCCTCCCTATGAGTAATTGGTAAGGCGAGCCGCCGCCGCCGAGAGCGGCATGTTGACATCGTTCTGAGGCGCTAAATTTTTGGTTTCGATCGCAGCGCCGTTGTGAATCCAAACTCCGAAGGCTTGGCGGCTGACCCAGCCGCCCTACAAGTTAACTTCGGATTTTGAGCCGAATCGGCC
>JBAUZZ010000588.1:0-6463 GCA_049585495.1 Chthoniobacterales bacterium
GATTACGAACGCCAAGCCGGTGCTTCCAGCGGCGAGTTTCAGCGCGTTGGCAAAGCCTTCCCGGTAAACCGGGTTGCGAAACACCTCAATCAGGTAGTCCAACGTTAGAGCACCAGTTTGATCGAGGAAAGCTCCCCGGAGAACGATCACGATTGGCAAGACAAAGAAAACCCCGAAGAATGCGAGGTTTGCGATAAACAGCGCTACCGACGTCGCAGCCGCGGGGGAGGATAGCCGCCGGGCCGGGTGGAAGTATCGACGTATCAGCGGATCAGCGTGTGAGCGCGTGGCCATTTCGGAGTTGTGGAGGAATGTGAGTATTTAGCGGTAGCGTTGCCTTTCCGCAGCAACCGCCCGGCAAGCTCGGCCTGCCGCGCTTCAAGCGGTCGGTTCGGAAAACCGGCTCAGCATGGCGACGCTCGCGTCGCCATGGTAAACCAACCTTACCCGATGTCTGACGCGCCCGTGCAATATTGACCGAAACGCTATTCATTTTCCCTCTCGAGCCAACCGTTCGGCCTCGCGGTATTGATCCCGAAAATGGGTTGTTAATTCGTCCGCCAGACGGACCTCTTGCACGCGGTCGGCCGAGCGCAGCGTATCCCTTATCTGCTGCAGCGCAACGTCATAGCGCACCCGGGAAACGTCGAGCAACTTTTCAACGGCAGGAGAATTGACCGGTGCGGTTCCGATTGCCCGCTGAGCCGCGATGAGTTCTTCCCGTGAATCGATGCACATCACACGCACCAAAAATCGGATCGCAGAAAACAGAGGCGCCGTCCAAGCCTCATGGTACTGGAAAGACTGGGCGTCGCGGTAGGGATCGGCTTCGGGATCAGCCAGCCAGGAGCGCAGCGGCTCCCGATAAAATTCCTTGCGGATCGGAAGGCGGCGCAGGGAATAGCGAACCGGGCCTCCCGGTGTTCCCGGCAGAAAATCCCAAAGTTTCTGGCCATCGGGTTGCATTACAAAATCGATAAATGCTTTGGCAACCTCCGGATGAGGCGCGCCGCGTAGCAAGGCGATTGGATCCGCCCCGAGCGAGCTACCGCCTACGACGTTCGTATACTGCAACCGGCTTCGGCCGTTTGGATTCGACACAGCTTCGCTTTCGAATCGGCCATAGAAATCGATGCACATGCCGGCAGCGGCTTCTCCATATGCGACATCCAGTGCCACTTTTGGAGCGGCATCGCTGAAATAGCGGGAATTGGCGGCGAGCCGGATCAGGAGCTGGAGTCCCCGTTCCCAACCCTCCGCTACCGCCTGCTTCTCCAGCTGATCCCGCGGCCGGTCACCGGCTGACGCCAAGAGTTCGGACAGGCGTTGGTTCATCTGCTGCTGGATCATCAACTCAAACGCTTTTGCCACTGAGCCGCTCTTGGTCGGATCCGCTAACGCGATGGCGGCAAACAAGCGAGCATCAGTCAGATCACTCCATTGTTTTGGCGGAAACAGGACGCCTAGTCGCGCCAGTACTTCCGGATTGTAACAGATCCCAAATCCAGCCAAACAGGTACCAACCCACCGGCCCTTGCTGTCCCAATACGGTTCGCCGCCCAGCGAACGCGGGATCTCTATGTCGCAGGCCGTATCGAACCCAGCTCCGTGGACACCTGGCGGCTGATTCGGCGTAAGCTCCGATTCCTTCGAAGCCGTTATCGGTTTCTGGAGATCCGGCTGGAATAGCTCTGGAAATCGGGCAAGAACTCCGCTGTCAACCAGTAGTCCGCGATTGGCGAGGTTGATAAAATCAAAGCTGCCGCCCCCGAAAAGCAGATCGATCCCGCAACCGACATCAGAATTCAGAAATGCTTTTCTCGCGTTTTCGGTCGGCGATGCGCGATCTGCGGTTATATCTGCCCGGACGCGCGGGTTACCAAATCCCTCTAAGACTTCTCTGGTCCACGGACGACGCAATGTTTCCGACCAGTAGCTTCGAAAGGCAGCTTCAAACTCCGAATCGAGATACCGGACAATCTCGGTTGTGCCACCCGGCAAGCGCCAATCCAGGTGCACGGTCCGCCCGGTTTTGTGCCGGTAGTAGTCCGCAAAGGCGCGGCTGAACTCGTACCTAATAGTCTCGTTGTGGGGCGAGATAATTACAAGTTCGTCTTCCGCCGCATTCTGGGCCAGCTCCGGTTGGCGCAACAATAGGGGTGCAGCAACGGTGAGACCGAGACACAGAAGAAGAGGAAGTGCACCTCGCATCGCTATTCGCTCAGAATTGTTACATCCTCGGGATCCACCGTCAGGTCGTACTCGTGGCCGGGCTGGAAATGCGCCGGCCGCGGATTCAATTCCGAGACCTTAAGCGAATCTTCGTGCCACTGAAATCGGTGTTGAGCGAGCTGACCGAGGTAGGTTGTTTCGATCAGCTTCGCGTGCAATGCTTGACCTGAGGGTTGACTTTCTACAATTCGAATAGCCTCCGGGCGCAGACAAATCGTCACCGTTGATCCGGCCGTCACACCACTCTCAGCCGGCGCGCCAGCGCGTATAATGGTGCCGTCTGCCAGCTTGATTTCCATTCGCTCGTTCCGGCCCACAACTCGCCCGGACAGAAAATTTCCTTCGCCGACAAATTCGGCGACAAATCGATTCCTGGGCCGGCGATAGATTTCGGCCGGCCGGCCGACCTGAAGCAATCTTCCCCTATCGAGAACGGCGATGCGATCGGCAATGGAAAGAGCTTCCTGCTGATCGTGCGTGACATACACCGAAGTCAACTCGAATTGCCGGCAGATCCGGCGAATCTCCCCCCGCATTTCCAGCCGGAGCCTGGCGTCCAGGTTAGATAACGGTTCATCCAGGAGCAGGCAGGTAGGGCGGATCACCATCGCCCTAGCCAAAGCAACGCGCTGCTGCTGGCCGCCGGATATTTCATGAATTTTGCGCTGAGCGAGCTCACCAAGCCGCACTATCTGCAGAGCCTCGACAACCCGCGCATCGATTTCCGCTTTCGGAAATCGCCGTTCCTCCAGACCAAACGCAACATTCTCTTCCACTGTTAGGTGCGGCCAGAGCGCGTAGTTCTGGAATACCATGCCAGCGTTACGTTTATGCGGCGGCACACGGGTAACATCCTGGCCTTCGAACAGGATCCTCCCTTCATCCGGTTGATAAAATCCGGCGATATGACGAAGCAGGGTCGTCTTTCCGCATCCGCTCGGGCCGAGAAGGAAAAACAGTTCACCAGTCCCGATCGTTAACTCGACGCGGTCGAGTGCGAGGAAGTCTCCGAACTTTTTGGAGAGATTCTCAATGGTTATCATGCTCGCCTCGATCGCCCGCCAAAATAACAAACCGAGGACGACAAGACTAGGCGCCGTTTTGAGGACTGGGTGACGACGACTGCGCCCAGTAGCCGCAGCTCTGACGTGCACAAAGGTTCTTGACCACAGCGTGCTTGGAAATAGGGTCGCTATGCCGATGCTGGTATCATTCTATGAGACTCAAGATTGACGATGCCATTGTCATTTCGTGCGCTTGTCTGGTTTTGCTCGCTCGCCTCTTCCTGCTGCCGGTGCACGCAGCCGACTCCGCCGGGCCGCTGGTGACGAAAATTGACGAGAATCTTTTCTCCGGAATGAAGTGGCGACAAATTGGTCCCTTTCGGGGTGGGCGGGTTCTATCGGTAGAAGGGATCGTGGGCGAGCCAAATGTCTATTATTTCGGCGCCGTTGCCGGCGGCGTCTGGAAAACAATCGACAGCGGCAACAACTGGATTCCGCTTTTCGATAAGGAGTCGGTTTCCTCAATTGGCAGCATTGCGGTGGCTCCTTCAGATCATAACGTGATTTACGCAGGGACCGGCGAGGCGGCTATTCGAGGTGACATCTCTTACGGCGACGGTGTTTATAAATCGATCGATGGCGGCAGGCACTGGAAAAACGTCGGCTTGAACGACAGCCGTCATATCGGGGCGCTTATCGTCCATCCGAGAAACCCTGACATTGTTTTCGTGGCTGCGCTCGGACACGCTTTCGGGCCTAACGCTGAGCGCGGAATCTTCCGCACAACCGATGGCGGCAAAACCTGGCCCAAAGTGCTTGCCAGGGACCAGGACACCGGCGGCATCGATGTCGTTTTTGATCCGCACAATCCGAATATACTGTATGCCGCTCTTTGGGAGGCGCGCCGGCAGCCATGGTATTTCTCCAGCGGTGGTGCGGGCAGCGGACTATACCGCTCAATCGATAGTGGCGAGACCTGGCAACGTCTGGGGGGTGACGGGCTCCCGGATGGAATCCTCGGAAGAATCGGCGTATCCGTTTCGGGCGCCGATTCCAATCGCATTTATGCGATCATCGAGGCAAGGGAGGGCGGGCTATTCTCTTCCGACGACGGTGGCGAACACTGGCGGCTGGTTAGCAATGACGGACGTTTTCGCCAGCGCGCCTGGTACTTCAGCAAGGTTTACGCAGATCCGAGATCAGTCGACACCGTCTACCTACTAAATACCGGCCTCTTTCGCTCGACCGACGGAGGGCGCACCTTCAATCTTCTTCCGGCGCCGCACGGAGACCATCACGGTCTGTGGATTGATCGCGACAACCCTTTGCGCCTGATTGACGCAAATGATGGCGGGGCCTGCATCTCTATCGACGGGGGCAAGACCTGGAGCACCCTGAACAACCAACCCACCGCCCAGTTTTATCACGTCGCGGTCGATAACGCTTTTCCGTACCACATTTACGGCGCTCAGCAGGACAATTCGAACGTGGCAATCGCGAGCCGGACTGATGAGGGCACCATCGGCCGGCAGGATTGGTATTCGGCCGGTGGGGGAGAATGCGGATTTGTCGTTCCTGACCCTCGCGACCCCGCCATCATTTACTCAAACAGCGAAGGATACATAACGCGCTTCGACAAACGTACGGAACAGTCCCGGGACATTTCCGTGTGGCCGCTCGATTTCTCCGGTCACGGCGCGAAAGATCTGGTGCACCGTTTTCAGTGGGTTTCACCCCTGTTCCTTTCACCCCATGATCCGGATACGCTCTACACCGCCGGTGAGTGCGTCTTTAAATCAATCGACCACGGCCAAAGCTGGGTTCCGATCAGCCCTGACCTCACGCGGAACGATCGCAGTAAGCAGCAGCCGAGCGGCGGCCCGCTGACCTTGGATATCACAAGTGTCGAATACTATGACACGATCTTTGCCCTGGCGGAGTCGCCTTTGCAGAGCGGCTTGCTTTGGGCAGGGACAGACGACGGATTAATCCACGTAACGACCGACGACGGCAAGAGCTGGACGAATGTTAGCCCGCCACAGCTTCCCGAATGGAGTACTGTCAGCCTGATCGAACCTTCGCCCCACGACGCGGCGACTGCCTACGTTGCGGTGGACCGGCATAAGCTGGACGATTTTCAGCCCTACATTTTCAAAACGAGCGACTTCGGCAAATCCTGGACAGCCATCAATTCCGGTATCCCGGAGCGAGCCTTTGTGCATGCGGTCCGGGAAGATCCGAAGCGCCGGGGCTTACTATATGCCGGTAGCGAGACCGGCGTATTTATTTCCTTTGATACCGGAGTACACTGGCAATCTTTGCAGCTCAATTTGCCAAACTCTCCGATTCACGATCTCGTAATCAAAGACGACGACCTCGTGGTCGGCACGCACGGACGTTCGTTTTGGGTATTGGACGATGTGACGCCGCTTCGGCAATTGACAGCGGCTTCTGCCAGCTCGGACTTGCTACTCTACGAACCCGAGGTAGCTCTTCGTTTGCATTACCCTGACGAGATAAACAAACGGCAGCCGGTCGGAGAAAATCCCCCTGCGGGCGCAATCATCGACTATTACTTCAGGACGGCTCCGAAAGATGAAGTGGTCCTCGAGATCCTTGATTCGAGTGGCAAAATGGTCCGGCGCCTTTCCAGTGTTGAAAAGAAAAAAGCGGAACAACCGCCGGAATGGCCCGACCGCGTCCGGGAAAGCGAGAAGATTCCGGCCAAAGCCGGCATGAACCGCTACGCCTGGAACTTGCGGTATGAAAGTCCAGTTGAGGTACCTGGAGCATTTTACTCGGGCTCAGGCCCTCGGGGCCCGTTGGTCCTGCCAGGTGAGTATCAAGTTCGGCTCACGGTTGCAGGAGAGAGTCGGACAGTGCGACTCCCGGTCGCGTTAGACCCAAGGGTCAAAGTCGAGCAAGCGGAGCTGCAAAAGCAGTTCGACCTGTCAAAGCAGGTAGCTGATCGAATCGATGAATTACATCGGGCAATCAACGAAATCCGCGACTTGAAGTCACAAGTCGCGGACCTGCACAGGCGCTCCGGAGATGACGCGAAGAAACGATCTACGCTTGCCGCAGCAGACGCATTCTCCTCCAATTTGTCCGCGATCGAAGGACAGCTCGTTCAGGTAAATATGAAAAGCTCCGAAGGCACTCTCTCGTTTCCGACGATGCTGAACGAAGCCTTTGACTCATTTAGCCAGGTTATCGACCAATCCGAT
>JBAUZZ010000589.1:0-4926 GCA_049585495.1 Chthoniobacterales bacterium
GGCTCAAGGACCGTCTCGATGCGGTGCAACGGTCATTCGGCTTTTCGGCCCGACGCCTGGGTGAGCTGGCCAAAAGTGTGAGACTCGGGCGCTTCGGAGCCGACATGCCGTTTCAGAAAGAAGAGAACGCAATCTTCATTCCTCTGATCGGGACCGGCGACGTTGTGACATCACTCGAAGCATCCCCGCTCAAGCCACACCACTACGCCCAGGTGGTCATCGATCCCGCTAGTTCCGACGCGCAATTCGTTGCGCGATTCCTGAACTCGGAACTGGGACGGAGCCTGCGCGAGTCCGCTGAGACCGAGGGGGCTGCGCCGAGACTTCATGCGCGATTCCTGGAGGAGCTGCCCATCTTTGTCCCTGATCTGGTAAACCAGCAAAAGATGTTGGAGATCGAGACGAAGATAGGTATCGAGGAGAATGCTTTGCTCGGGTTGCAGAATGAGTTGGCATCTCTACGGCGCGAGCTGTGGAAAAGTCCCCGAGAAACGGATCACATCGCTGAGCGCCTTCGTACCTTTGCGGCGCAGATATCGTCCAAGACACGGACACATTTGGCTGACGAGCTGGATGATTGGTTTGAGACGCTTCCGTTCCCGTTGGCATCGATCCTTCGCGCCTGGCAGGCGACCTCCGGTGACGACTTCAAAACGAAGTATGAGCACCTGCTTCACTTCTTCGAAGCTACAGCTGAATTCGTGAGCGTTGTTTTTCTCAGCGCCTTCAGCTCAAAACCGGCCTTCTTCGACGAACCGAAGGAGATGATGGCGCGAGCTCTCCAGAAGGTGGGTTTGACCTTTGAGCGACCGTCTTTTGGGACGTGGAAAGTTGTCGTTGAATGTCTCGGTAGCCAAACACGACGACTGTTACGCCCAGGGAAAAACGAGCGAGCCTTATGTGGCGATCTGTTTGCCGACGCCTCATTGGTTCTGCCAGAAACGCTGTCGCGCGCGGAAATCGCTAGAGTGCTATCGGCAACGAACAAGTTGCGCAATGACTGGGTTGGCCATGGAGGGGTTGTGGGTCAGGCGGAAGCGCGATTACGCAATGAGCAGCTTATCCGGAACTCCAAAAGCTCAGGGATGCCATGGGCGATCTATGGTCTGAGACCGAACTGCTCCAAAGGCTCCACTCGCGACTTCGCCGAGGAATTTTTGAGAACGAGATTGCCATCCTGATGGGCAGCAATAGCGAGTTTCTCAAGGAAAACCGCAAGATGACGAGTTGTCTTGATGTTGAGCAGCTCTACCTTGCCCGGGCCGAAGCTCCTCAGGCGGTTGCTCTGCTGCCTCTCATTCACATTGGGCCATCTCCACTCTCCGCCAAGAACGCCTGCTATTTCTTTAACCGGGTGGAAAGCAGCGGAGGAGTCCGGTTTGTTTCTTATCACTTCAGCGACCGTCCGGAGCTCACCGGGCAGTTCGAGGATGCGAGTGCTGTAATCAAGCTCTTGACCGAATCCGAGCATGCCAAACCGTGATCCGGACTCCGGTCCTGGAATGAGGCGGCTCGGACGAGCCTCGCCCTACCGGATCTGGTCTTTGAACGCCGACAGAGTCCCTGTTCGTGAAATGATAGGTATGATAGGGTTGCGCCTAACAAGCAACATTCCATACTCGAGTTAGGATGGCCTCCGTTTGTTCCTGTTTAAGCGATCCTGCTGCGGGATGACAACGCCGGCGATTCTTGGTATAGAACTTTGGGAATCATGTCCGCTGACGAATCCAGCCCGGATCCGAACGATGCGGTTGGGTGGTACGACCACCACGCCGAAGCGGTGGTGAAACGCCATGAGTCGTTGGCCCCGAAAAAGATTAACACCTGGCTGGAATCCCTTCTACCAAGCCGGCCGGCTCTTGTGTTAGACGTGGGCGCCGGCTCCGGGCGCGACGCGGCCTGGTTGGTTTCACTCGGGCATCAGGTGATCGCCGTTGAACCCTCCGAACAGATGCGCGTTCGCGGGCGCAGTTTGCACGCGGCGGAGAAGATCCGCTGGATTAATGATCGCCTGCCCGGGTTGGAAAACGTCCACCGGCTCGGACTTCCCTTCGATTTTATCCTCCTTAACGCCGTCTGGATGCACGTACCGCCCGCGAACCGGCGTCGCGCTTTCCCCAAATTGATTACGCTTCTGAAGCCGGGCGGGTGGATGGCGATCAGCTTCCGTCAACCCGATCCGGGCAATCCAGGGCAATGTTCCCATGTCATGTCGATGAACTCGAGCAGCTCGCCCGGATCCACGGTTCGTTCATCGAAAGGTGCGAAACGGCGAGCGTCGAGTTACCCCGCCCTGGACTTGAGTGGACACGCCTGATCGTCCGGCTGCCTGATGATGGTACCGGTGCTCTTCCGGTCATTCGCCACATCATTTTGAAAGACTCGAAGGCGTCCACCTACAAACTCGCCCTGTTACGGGTACTCGCTCGGATTGCTGAGGGGTCACTCGGGCTGAGCCGGCCGGTGAACGACGACTATGTTGCCGTGCCCTTGGGGTTAGTCGCGGTCTTCTGGCTGCGCCAGTTTAAGCCGGTGCTCCAGGCCGGTCTTCCCCAGATGCCCAGCAATGTCGGGTTAGACGGGCTTGGCTTCGTCAAGGATGCGTATCGAAGGATAGCTCACCTTTCCCACCTCGATTTCCGGGTGGCCGCGCGTTTTACCGGCCAAAACGCCTTGTTTGTTCATCAAGCTATCAAGGATGCCGTTTCGAACATCAAGGTGATGCCGGCGAAATACACCTCGTTCCCGAGCGGGCCGCGCGTGTACGGGCTAACGTCGGGACGGAGTCTTCGCCTGGTTCGTGAACTGGTTCTCGATCCTGATTACCTCAAGAGCTTCGGCGAGCTGTTAGTTCCCGAGCCGATCTGGCGGGCGTTAACCCGTTTTAACGTCTGGATCGAACCGGCTTTGGTCGCTGAGTGGATCAGGATCATGAAAGAGTATCTGATCGGCCAGGGACGGCAGGTCGGTGAAGAAACGTTCTTCCTGGCGACACGCTGGGCGGATCCGGAACGCGACGTGCGCGTCGCGCGGGGGTTGGCTCTCGACCTGCTCAAACGCGATCGGCTGTTCTGCGTCTGGACAGGAAAGAAGCTCAAGGAGGAATCGCTGGACAGTGATCACTGTTTTCCTTGGTCGGCCTGGCCGTGTGGAGATCTCTGGAATCTGCTGCCGGCATTGCGATCCGTGAATCAAAGTCAGAAATCTGATCGCCTGCCGTCCGCTGAACGTCTCGCTAAGGCCAGAGAAATTATCGTAGATTGGTGGACTGCCGGTTATATACACAATGTGAACGCAGAAATCGCCAAACAATTTCTGACCGAGGCGTACGCATCGCTACCGGGCATCGTCGAAACGCCTTCCCCCGAAGCTATCTTTGGCGGAATGGAACTGCAGCGACTGCGACTTCATCATGACCAGCAGGTTCCCGAATGGGATTGAAAAAAATTGACGAGGGGAGGGTAACAAATCCGATTGCGACAAATTGGACGCGGAAGATGTTGGTAATGCCCTACCTGCTTCGACGGCGGCGGCTCGAATAAATTCTCGCCCTACCGGTCCTCGGCGCGATCTACACACAACTGAAACGCGGCGCTCGAAGCAGTTCCCTCAATCTCGTAGTTCCCGCATTAGTAGGTCTTTGATCCTGAGCGAGGCTTCCTCGGGACTCCAACCTGCTATGTTCACCGTAAGGTAGGCCCTCGAGTAGCTGCGTCGGAAGTAGGTCATATCCCGTTTTATCTCTCGCAAATAGTGACGTCGTTCGCGATCTGTCAAAGCTTTTTGAATCGGGCGAGAGTCGACGTCATAAAAGGTAATTCTCCTGAGGATATTTTCGGGCGTGTACTCTAGTGCCACAATGGTAGATTCAGTCGTATCTTTTATGACCTTCCAGCGGTCATTTGCCAGAAGCAATTTAATATTCATGAAGAAGTCAAGGCTGCCTCAGGTTCGGATTTCATTAGGTGGAGTGAAAGTCTCTCACCATTGCACAGGGGGTGGGACACAGGTTGGGAAAGGCAAAAAAATATTACAGATGAACGATAGCTAATAGCGAAAAGCGAATGACAAATGACAAATTCCAAATGACAAATCGGATTCACGGGCGCGCTCGCACTCGCATCCATGGGTAGACACAGGCTGGGGATGCCTGAAAGATAGTCGCAAGCCTCGGTGAGAAGTGAGAGGTGATAGGTGATAGGATTGGAGAATCGAAATGCGTGACTGCGCGCTGTGTAGCTTTGCACGAGGCAATGGAAGGCCAGGGCCCGGAGTCTGCTTGACCGAAGGGAGGTCGGTGGGATATTGCGGCGATGGTTCGGCTAATCAGCATCACTGCGCGCCCAGGGTACCGATTATTTTTGACTTACCAAGACGGTACGTCAGGTGAAATTGATCTTTCCCAGGATGTTGGGAAGGGAGTTTTTTCGGTGCTGCGGGACTCCAGTTTTTTCGAAACAGTCCACATTGGCTCTCACGGCCAGATTCAATGGACAGAAGATCTCGAGATTTGTCCTGAAGCAGCTTACCAGGAGTTGAAAAATCGGATCTCGACCGAAGTATCTCATGCCTGAGATCAGTCGGTTCTACGGGATCATCATTCGAGTCTACTACCGCGACCATCCACCTGCTCATTTTCACGCAATATATGGTGAGCATGAAGCGCTCGTTGAGATTGAGACTGGTAAGATCTATCGAGGGCAATTACCGCGAACAGCGGGTGAGTTGGTAAATCGATAGAGGGAACTACACGTCGACGAACTGATGGAAGACTGGAATCGAGCGAGGGAGTTTCAGCCTATTCTACCGATTACCCCGCTGGACTGAATTCGGAAAACAGACTAAGACGGGCCAAAGATCCGCTTGCGATGAGAATCTGAAGCGAGGGTCCACAGCCTGAGGATGTCTGAGGTCAGGGTGGACAGG
>JBAUZZ010000590.1:0-5362 GCA_049585495.1 Chthoniobacterales bacterium
TCTTCAAGCACGCTCACTGCGACTGAGCGTTGTTGGGGTTTCCGCCGATGTTCATAGACAAAGATCCCTTGCCAGGTTCCGAGCTGTACTTCGCCGCATCGAACTGGTCAGAAGCGTAAACTCGGCGTTATAAGCAGCAAGCATAAACCGATCGGACGATTCGGAGCGATTTAGCATTCGGAAAAATCCCAGGCTCCATCTGATTCATCACATAAGCAAACGCGAGCTTGTTTTCCGGATCCGCGAATGCGTGGCTTCCCCCTGCTCCGGGCTGGCCAAATGCTTGACCTGACGGACCGAAAAGTTCGCGCTGCTTTTTGCCGTCCAGCACTGGGTCTTTCATAAAACCTGCACCGAATGCCGTCGGCACGCGGAGAACCTGGTCTTCTCCGCTGACCACGAGCGCGGACATCGCGTCAATCGCCTCGTTGTCGAACAGGTCTGGTTCGCAAATTGCCGCATAAAAGCGGGCCAGCGATTCGGCTGTTCCGATTGCGCCAAAGGACGGGAACATGTGCATCTGCACCTTTGGATCGTTCATGGAAGAGGGCGCTGGAATCCCGGCAGGGGTCGAGAAGGCTTTGCGGGATAGCGAACTCGGGTCGGCCAGCGCCCGATAGAATGCATTCTCCTCGGGGTTGCCTCCCGCATGCCTTGGCGCCCGGATCGGAGCAACCTCGCCTGCCAGGCTTTCTGGAATGCCGATCCACAGGTCGAGTCCAAGTGGCTCTCCGAAAACCCGACGGAAATAAGCGGCGACTGGCACGCCTCCGGTAATTCGGCGCAGTAATTCATCGACGAGGAATCCATAGGTTCGCGCGTGATAACCATGCGCTTCACCCGGTGGCCAGAAGGGTTCCTGCGCAGCAAGCGCGCCCGCTACGCCGTCGTGGTCAAAAACCGAAACGGTCGTGTCCCTAAGGGCTGGTTGACCGGCCTGGTGCGAGAGCACGTGTAGAAGAGTTGTGCCCTCTTTCCCTTGAGTAGCGTACTCGGGCCAAATCGTGACAACTCGCCGGTCCAAAGCCAATCGGTGCTGCGCGCAAGCGTGGATAAGGCAGGCGGACGCGAGCCCTTTGGTCGCAGACCAGATCAGGACGCGTGTCTTCGGCGTCCACGGTTGAGTCTTGTTCGGATCTTCAAATCCCCCAGCAACAGTCCAGACCTCTTCGCCGCGATGCCAGATGGAGACTGATGCACCCAGTTCGCCGTGGACGACGAAATTCTCTTCGAAGAGATCAATTAGCGGACGAACATTCATTCAGTACGCGCTAAAGTGAATCCCGGAGCGCGGTCAGGTCAGCGTCGTTTTTCGCGATGTCCTGAAACGCCTTGTCTAGGCGGAAGCTGGCGCGGAGGTAGGCCTTGGCTTGCTCGAGGTTTCCAAGCACCGCCTCGTAGCAGCCCAGGTTGTAATAATAGACCGGCTGATCCAGCAAGGAGGCTGGACCATTCAAAAGCGTTTCTTTCGCTTCCAGAGTCCGCCCAAGCTCGTGCAAGCAAAAGGCGGCGTGAATAAACCCGTAGCTTTCATTCGGCAACAACTCGCATAATCGGCGGCTCAAGCGCAGGGCCGTTGCCCATTCTCGCAGCTGCAAAAAGATGGCCACCCGCATTCGTAATATCGCCGGATAATCCTCAAAGCGGCTGGACAACTTATCGAGCTCCGCCAGAGCTTCCTGGTACATGCCGAGTTCGGCATAGCCTTCAGCGATTCGCAGCTGCTGTTCAAGCGTCATCCGGTCCTTAGTAGACTGCAATCGAGGACGGCTCGCGATCAACGAAATTTTGGGGACAGAAGGCCACGAAGCGGCGGAGCCGCAACCAAACGTGATTGGTGAGAGATGAGAGGTGATTGGGGCCAGCGTAATGAGAAATGCCGGTAGGGGGCGGTGCGAAGAGTCCGAACGCGGTTGTAGGGCGGCTGGCTCAGCCGCCGAGATCATCGGGCGGATCTGAGGCCGGACGGAAGTCTCCCGGCGCGTGAGCCACGCGCCCTACAACACCCCTTTAAAGTTCACCTCTCACTTCTCACCGATCACGTTTGGTTGCGGCTTCGCCGCGCTGTGTGAGCTTCGTCAGTCGCGACTTGGCAGTTCTGCCGGCGTAACGGGCAGATCCAGCAACTCCGTTCCGCGAATCACCGTCAAAATCGATCTTACACCTATTTCACTTCCGACCAGGAGGCGATGAAGGTCATCAATTGAAACAATCGGCTGGCCTTTGAACGCAACGATCAGGTCGCCGGCGCGGAGTCCGGCCAACTTTGCAGGTCCATGGGGTTCGATATCGGCGACAAGAACACCCTGCTCGTCTGGAAGATGATGATATCGTACCAACCGCGCATGGATCTGGGCGTTTTGACCGGCAAAGCCCAAGTAGCTGCGGCGAATCTTGCCGTCCTTGATAAGCCAACCGGCCACCAGTTGAGCGGTGTTTGACGCGATTGCGAAGCAGAGGCCCTGGGCCGGCAAGATGACGGCGGTATTGACGCCGATCACCTCTCCACGCGAATTGACCAGGGGGCCGCCCGAATTTCCGGGATTTAGGGCAGCATCGGTCTGGAGGATATCATCCATGAGTCGCCCGGACTGGGCGCGCATTGACCGGCCGAGCGCGCTGACCACGCCGGCGGTCACGCTTTGCTGAAATCCGTAGGGACTTCCAATCGCGATCGCAATCTGGCCCACGCGAAGTTCCTTCGAGTTGCCAAACGGCAAATTGATCAACTGGGGTGCGTCGATCCGAAGAACAGCCAAATCGGTGTCCGGGTCATCGCCCACCAACTTCGCCGGGAAGGAGCGCGCATCGGACAGGGTGACGTCGATTGACTGTGCGTCGTGAACCACGTGGCTGTTGGTCAGGACGAAACCGTCCGGGGCAATTACAAACCCGCTCCCTCCGCCCGGACCACGCCCGCGCAAGCGGGGGTTTTCCACGCGAATGTTGACAACCGCAGGAGCGGCTTGGGCGACCACGTTGCTCACGGTTTCAGAATAGGCGTCGAGCAACGCCGGGTCTCTGGGTAGAATTTGCGGCGTTTGACTATTCGGAATCGGCCGGACCTGAGGCGTCCAGGCTCGGGTAAAGTCGGAAAGCATATTTTCAGTATTTTTAGGAAATCGCAACCAGATAACGTAACCGATATTGTTACAAATCAAGCCCGATCTTTTGCGCCGACCAGCCCTCCAATTCCAAGGGTCCGTCTCAATTGTAAGCAGAATTTGGTTGCTCGCTCGCCGGCCAACCTGTTACCTACTTCTCGATACCCCGTGGCTGCAAGAGCTTCCATCGCCTGAAATGGAGCCCCCGACTATGCCTGATTCATGGAAAATCGCCGGATCCTACTTTGAGACCTGCAATTGTGACCTTGCGTGTCCATGTGTTTTTTTGAGCCCGCCTACAAGTGGGGACTGCGCCGTCTTGCTTGCCTGGCACATCAACCAGGGCCGCTTCGGGGAGATCGGTCTGGATGGACTTAACGCCGTGCTGGCCGCCCATTCACCGGGCCACATGCTGGAGGGTAAATGGAAAGTTGCCCTCTATGTCGACGAACGGGCAAATCCAGGTCAGCAGGATGCTTTGACTCAAATATTCTCTGGCCAAGCAGGCGGGCATCTGGCGGGTCTTACGCCGCTCATCGGCGAAGTCCTTGGCGTCAAGACAGCACCAATCGAATATCGCTCTGAAGGGAAACGACGCAGCCTGCGTCTCGGGGACTTCGCCGACGCTGAGATTGAGGGGCTGCCCGGGCAAGACGGTGGTGATGTGACAGTCACTAACCCCCCGTTTGCCGCCGTTCCTGGCGTACCACTCGTGGTAGCCAAGTCGAAGCAAATGCGGTTCAGCGATCACGACCTAAGGTGGGAAGTGTCGAACAAGAACGGATACTTTTCCTCATTCGTTTATCAGTCTGCTTGAACCGGCGCGTCCGTGAGCCCAATCCTGGTAGAAGTTCTCAAGCGTGACCGCGCAATCGTCGCGTTCGGTTTGGGGGGAGTCGTGGCTCTGGCTTGGACATACCTGATTTACATGGACTGGGGAATGCGCCATATGGATGTCGGGATGAATATGGTCATCATGCCCGCCATGCAGAATTGGACTGCTTGGGATCTCGTTCTCGTGTTTTTGATGTGGGCGGTTATGATGGTTGCGATGATGGTCCCCACTGCCAGCCCGCTGATTCTGCTTTTTGCTGAGATCAATCGGCGTCGCAACGAGCGGCAAGGTACGTTGTTAGCAACCGGCCAGTTCCTGTTGGGTTATCTGACGGTATGGACCGGCTTTAGCGTTCTTGCCACCCTAGCGCAGTGGGGCCTGCTTACGGCCGCTTTGGTTTCACCGATGATGGAGAGCACGAGCAAAGCCTTGGGTGCAGGATTGCTGTTCGTCGCAGGTATCTTTCAGTTCAGCCGTCTGAAATATGCTTGTCTGGCTCATTGCCGATCTTCCATTGGGTTTTTGGCAACGGAATGGCGAAGTGGCTCATGGGGTGCCTTTACAATGGGGCTGAAGCACGGCGCATACTGTCTCGGCTGCTGTTGGGCATTGATGGGTCTCCTTTTTGCCTTTGGCGTGATGAATCTGTTCTGGGTCGCAGCTATCGGTGCCTTTGTCCTGCTGGAGAAGATCACCCCGGCGAATCAATTGGTCAGCCGCCTTAGCGGCCTCCTGTTCGTTGGCTGGGCGGCTTGGATCGTTTTCGGCCCATAGAGAAGGGCAAGGCGCGCTCGAGGGACGGACTGCCTCACCCTGCCTTTAGTTCTCGAAGCACATCGGCCAGGGTGATCTTTTGCAGCTCGCGCTCGATGGAGCGATTGGCGCGCGTTTGAATCTGCTGCATCACGCTTTCGATTCGCTTGCCGACAGGACAGTCCCGCGAGGGCCGATTCGGATGGGCACCGAAGAATTCCAGCGAACCTACTGCGGCGTGAATCTGCAAGAGGGACACCTTCTCGGGTTTTTCGTGTAGGAATGCGCCGCCCCGGGGACCACGTTGCGTCCGAATCAGCCCAGCATTCTGCAGGTCGATCAGGAGCCGCCGAATTACGACCGGATTAGTATTCACCGTGTCGGCTAGGCGTGACGAAGGACAACATTGATCCCTTCGCAGAGCGAGCACCGCCATCACGTGCACCGCGAAGGCAAACCTGCAGCTGGACATCTGCTTAATGTAACTTAATGAATTACGTTTTACAATCCCAACCTGGTCCCTCTGAAGATTTGTAGTTCTCAAGTTCTGAATCGTGCATTTCCGCGAGGATTTTTGCCGCTGAAAGCTGGTAGGGCGAATTCGTCCCGCGAAGCGACGCGAAGCGGGACAAATGAGCCTCAAGGGGGTCGGCAACATTTGCGGTTTAGG
>JBAUZZ010000591.1:0-3726 GCA_049585495.1 Chthoniobacterales bacterium
AACCCATCAACCTTACGACCCCCAGCGCTACCTCGCCAGCTTGCTCCACCGCGGCTCGCCTTACGCTTCCATGGTGAAAAACTCTCCCCAAAAAACTTGACAGACCACCTCAGACCTCTACCAAATAAGGAAAGCCACAAGCTGGGCAGGGTTTTTTCCGAAAGGACCGTGTTTCACCAAGCGAGACAAAGGAGCCAAAGAAGCCTTTTGAGCGCGTCGAACGGCGATTAATTAAAAGCCCAAAAATAAAACTCCCAGAAGCGCAAGCCCCCGCTGTACACTGTTATGCACACGATAAATGGATGCTCTCGATCTGGTGATTCTCTCCCTCATCCAAAACGACGCCAGAGTTGCTCACGCCTCGGTCGGTGAAAAACTCGGGCTCACTGCTCCGGCGGTGCACGCCCGAATAAAGCGGTTAGAGCGCGAGGGCATTATTCGAGGTTATCTGACCTCGATCAACCCGGAAGCTGTCAACCAGACGTTGCTGGCCTTTGTCAGGATTACAAATAATTCAACCGGCAGAGATGAGAGGGCGTTCGAGGATTTCATACGCCAGGAATGCTCTATTCTGGAGTGTCACGACGTTTCGGGTGAAGACAGCTATCTGCTGAAAATTCGCACGGACTCTCCGGCCTCTCTCCGGAATCTTCTCGCGCGACTGCGCGAATTCCCCGGGGTTGAACGAACCGTTACCTCAATTTCGCTCTGCACGATCAAAGAGTCTGGGGGCCCGCCTCTCCCACTGCCACGGCCCGAGGTCGAAACAACTTTAGGGTATAAGCGCAGGACCAACCGAGGCGACGAAAAGCAGCGAAGAATGGACGAGAATTGACGCGCGATCTGTTCTTCGATCCCCGTTCGAACATTAAGTTAAACCCGGTCCGCAGCGGACTCCTTCAGGGAATATGCCAATTTATCGCCAGCAACGAGAGCATCCCGTGCCTTGGTCTCTCCACCGTCAACGGGCGAAATTTCCCTGGTTGGTACCGTTTTATTGGCTCGAATGGGTTTCAACCTGGTTGGCATACTGGTTGCAAGGATGGGCATTCCTTGAGGCTCTGGAGTATCTCGGGACGTTTTCGATCCTGTTCGCCGTGATTCTCTACTTTGTGGAGGGCAAGGACCGCCTAAAGCAGAAGCACTACCAAGCCTGGCAGGTCATCAACACGGCCCAGGGCAAGGGAGGTAGCGGTGGAAGGATCGATGCCTTGGAAGAACTATGGGCCGACTCCGTCCCCTTGGTCGGGGTTGACGTCAGCGGCGCCTTTCTTCAAGGCCTCCGCCTGGACGGTGCCGAACTATTGCGCGCAAACTTTCGTGCCGCCGACGTCAGAGGCGGAAGTTTCCGCGGCGCCCAGCTGGAGTTCGCAGACCTGACTTCGGCAAATTTCCGCGGCGGCAGCTTTATGAAGGCCAATTTGAGGAACGCTAGCTTGCGGGACGCCGATCTTGCGGGCGCCGATCTCAGCGAGGCCAATCTGGAAGGAGTGGATTTAAGCAAAGCTGATTTGCGAGACACCGACTTGCGCGACATCAAATGGGAAAAGATCGCTGACTTGAAGCTCGCGAATATCCGCGGAGTAAGAAACGCTCCGCCCAACTTTCTCAATTGGGCGGCCGGCAAGGGCGCCGTGTCGATTGAGTCAGATGAAGAGTGGCTCGCGTTATGTGCACGAGAGTGAAAACCATCAGCCGACAAATAACATCGGCTCACATGAAGTTCGCCCTACCAGCATTCTCCAGGTTGCTGGCATTGGCACAACGTCCCTGAAGTTCAACGGATAGAACGGGGCTGGCTAACTCGGTTGTGCCAGTGGACGTGGGCAGGCAAATTCTTGGGAACTCCAGCGTTGCACGCAATTCAATTGCTATGCCCCGAATCGTTTGAAACAATCCGTCCCATCATGCGAATCAGCGCGCGCAACATCCTGAAAGGAAGAGTGACTAAACTGGTCGAGGGAGCCGTTAACTGCGAGGTTACTCTCGAAATCGCACCCGGCGTGGAGATCGTTTCCATCATCACCAAAGCCTCAGCGGCGTCGCTCGGCCTGGCGGAAGGCAAGATTGCTTCCGCGGTCATCAAGGCATCCAGCGTGATGGTCGCCATTGACTAACATCGTGATTTTTCGAAACCACTTTGTCAGTATCTCGACCTGGCTGGTGTTTGCGGGAGTAGTTCTAGCAGGCCTCCGGGGTTTCGCCTCCGGTGAAGATGCTAAGAAATCGCCTCGCACAGAGCTTACGATTGCTGCCGCGGCTGATCTGAAGTTCGCCCTGGATGATTTGGTGAAGGAGTTTGAGGAAAAGTATCCGGCAACCAAAGTCAACGTCACGTACGGCTCTTCCGGTAACTTTTTCGCTCAATTTAAGAACGGCGCACCGTTCGTAAGATCGCAGTGGCCAATCCAGAGCACGCTCCTTATGGTCGCGCAGCAGTGGCGGCGATGAAAGCACTCCACGTTTACGACCAGGTCGCCTCACGACTGGTTTATGGGGAGAACATCGGGCAGACCGCACAATTTGTACAAAGCGGCGCCGCTGATGTTGGCATTCTCGCACTTTCGCTTGCAGTTGCTCCTCAGATGCGCGATGCGGGGCGATTCTGGCAGGTACCGCTTGATGCCTATCCTCGAATGGAACAAGGAGGGATAATCCTGAAATCGTCCAAGAATCTCGAGACGGCGCGCGCTTTTCGGGACTTTGTCCTAGGCGTCCATGGGCGCGAAGTTTTAGAGCACTACGGTTTTTACTTACCGGAAAAATGATAGATGGACTGGAGCGCCATTGAGCTCAGCTTGCGACTATCGACTCTGACAACGCTCTTGTTGTTGATTCTTGGCTTGCCCCTCGCTTCCTGGTTGGCCTTCTCCCGATGGCGGTGGAAGTTTTTCGTGGAAGCCGTCGTAGCCTTGCCCATTGTCCTGCCCCCGACGGTCTTGGGCTTTTACGTGCTCGTTGCCATCGGTCCGCACAGCCCGATCGGGCAAGCCTATGCGGCTATCACTGGACGAGGTCTGCCCTTTTCATTCCAGGGGCTTCTTGTGGCTTCGGTGCTTTACAGTCTGCCGTTTGCAGTGCAGCCCTTTACCGCCGCAATTTCGACTGTAGACCGACGGCTGATTGAGGCATCGTGGTGCCTCGGCAGAAGCTGGCTCGCAACCTTCTTCCGTGTAACAATACCGCTTGCCTGGCCAGGGATTCTGACCGGAATGGTGCTCAGCTTCGCCCATACTCTAGGCGAATTCGGCGTCGTCTTGATGATCGGCGGCAATCTTGCGGGAATTACACGAACAATTTCTATTTCTATATACGATCAAGTACAAGCGCTCAACTATGGCGCTGCCAATCAGACTGCTCTGGCGCTGCTATTGTTCTCTTTTCTGGTACTCGCGATCACCTACGGACTGCAACGGAGAGGTATTGCGGTATGGCCGACGCGTTGACCTTGCGTTTTCGGAGAACATTTCCAAAAGGTACGCTGATCGATGCTTACTTACAGGTCAGCCTCGATCCTCCGATCGTTACTGTCCTATTTGGTCCGTCGGGCTCCGGTAAGACGACGATCCTGCGCGCACTCGCCGGGCTCGAACGCTCCGCAAACTGTGCCATTCACTTTGGCCGTGAGACCTGGGTAGACGCCAAAAACGGAATATTTATTCCTCCGCAGCGGCGTCGAATCGGTTTTCTTTTCCAAGATTACGCCCTTTTTTCGCATCTGACAGT
>JBAUZZ010000592.1:0-6267 GCA_049585495.1 Chthoniobacterales bacterium
GACGTGGAAAAGTTTCCGCTTATCACTTTCAAGAACACGTTGGCCCAAAGGGTCAACGACCAACAGTACACCTTGACTGGAAACTTAACGTTCCATGGGGTCACGAAACCACTGACGCTTCGGTCCAACCAAGTTGGCCAGAGTAAAGATTCGAAAGGTGAATCGCACACCGGTTCCGATATTTATCTCGTCATCAAGCGGAGCGAGTTCGGCATAAAGGGCGACTCACCAGCGGTAGGAGACGACATTTTCCTGACTATACGCGTTCGCAATTAGTTATCTTCGATTGCTGCTTCGTTCGAAAAATGCCTGAGAAGTAGCCGAGTCACTATGTTAGCCAAATGTGTAATATCGGCGTAAGTCGTTCTCGCTGAGGTTTGCACCCGGCAGGGCTCGAACCTGCAACCCTATGATCCGAAGTCATCCTCTAGAAAATCAGCAGACACGAGCTGATGTGACTGGGATCCGCAAGAAGTTCAAACTATCCGGATCCCAGAGGCGTTCGCGAAAGTAGTCTCGCCAAAATGGGGGCAATGCAGGTAACTCGATCGCACGGCGCAAGCGGTCATGGTTCGTCTCGTCTGCTTTATACAGATTCACAAGAGGCGTTCGGAGAAACGCATGTGCATACTACTTGGTCGTTCGACGGCTATGTTTTTAGTAACACAAAGGCTGGGCTGGAAGACGCGTACATAGCAGTCCTCGCGAGCTTTTAGCTCATACGCGTGATCAAGCGCCGACCTTCAAGAAGATATCACAATTACGGTGACCCCCAGAAATCAATCGCTGCGTGACGCTTACTTTCCAACAGTCAAACGCTATTACGCCCTGCGGGCCATTGACCTTGGTGCGGCGACGGCAACAGACCGCAATTCTGCCTTGCTCGAGAGCTAAGCTGTCGAAGGGCGGACTAGAGTTTGACGGAGTCCAGAGGGCAAGTCTTTGGCAGGTATCACGACTTCAATCAAAACAGGACCAGCGGACCAGCTCCCAAGCTTGGCAAGAGCAGCTTCTAGCTCGTGGTTTGTTCGCACCCGCATGAAGGTCTCGACCCCAAGTCCGTTGGCCAAATGATTATATTCCCAGTCTGGCAGGTCATTAAAAAACGCCGGCTTTGCGGACGGATCCGTGAAATAGTCGCTATTCACAAGGAATTGCTCAAATCCGTAAATCTTATTATTAAACAAAAAGACAACCGCAGAACGTTTGTGGCGAGCGAGCGTCGACAGCATCTGCGGAATCATTTGGAAACCTCCATCGCCGACAAACGTGACTACGGGGCCTTCAGAGTGGGCGAAGCTTGCTCCAACCGTTCCTCCTGTCGTAAAACCGATCGAAAGCCAGACCGCTTGCGCGATGTAGCCCGACCGTCGTTTAATCAATAGGTCGGCGGACGAGAAGAGACACATGCTGGTGTCAGCCATCAATACCATGCTTTCATTAATGTATCCCGCAATACTCCGAAAGAATGAGTCAAACGTTAGTTCCTCTTCCTGTTTCGAATTAGAGGTTTCCAAAGCTGCCTCTGAAAGGAATTTTGGTCGGCGGTTCTCGAACGACTCTGAGCGCGGAGGCGCCGTAAAATTTGCTTCGGCCAGAGCTGTCGTTAACTCACGGACAAAATCGCCAAGAACAATCTCTGGATAGGTGTGATAACCAATCCGCAGGCCGTTTTTCACCGCAAGGATCATGTTCGCGAAATCGCGAGCCACAACGTCGCCAATAAAATCCGAGATGGTTGTACCAAGCGCAATTATGCAGTCCGACGCTTCGACGATTTGTCGCGTTTCCTTGGGAGCGAACTTACCATCATAAACACCGATAAATTTCGAATTATCCTCCGAGATAATGGACTTCCTGAGCAACGTGGTTGCGTATGGAAGGTCGGTTACCGAGATCAGCTTTTCGAAATCGTCTTGCAACCCAAATCTGTGGATTTCTTCACCACCCCATAGTATCGGGTTCTTTGCCTTCTGAATTCTACTTAGTGCTTCGCAAACAGCCTCTCTCAGAGCTTCCGGTTGCGAAGCTGGCACCGTTGGGCTTAAGGGACGCCCCGGCCATGAGCATTCCTCATTCCAAAGGTCAAGACTGACCTCAATGTAAACTGGCCGTCGGCTTAGCATGCATGCACTGAGGAGATGATCGATTACCGCCGGGGCATCGTCCGCGCTAACGATGACTGCCGCAGCTTCCGTCACCTTCTCGAACAATTCGAAGTCGGTACGGAAACGGCCGGTTGAGTGAAGGAACAAGATCCCCTTTTCCAACTCGTCCGCCCATTCCCTCGGGCTGGGACCGCCGTTAATGAGCACCACAGGGCATCGTTCGACGTAGCTACCAGCAGTGGCATTCAGCAGGCTCAGGGAACCAACACCATGTGTGACGCATGCGGCCCCAAATCCGGCGAGTCTAGAATACGCATCGGCAGCGTACCCAGCTTCCAGTTCATTTGTAGTGCCGATTACGGAGATTGCACCAAGGCGCTCAGTTGCCATCAGGAAATCTGCGCAAAAGTTTCCAGGAACCGCGAACAGATGGCGAATCCCCATTTCTGCAATCCTCCGTGCGAGGTATTCAGCAACTGTACATTTACGAGTTTCTGCACGCGCTCGATAAAACGGCCGAGTCCGCCGCTGCCCTCGACCTTAGCGTGCGGTAGAAGACGACTAGGTGCACAAAACTAAGAGATGGTACAAGGAAACAAGGAATCAGAATCCACGGTATGCTAGCGATTAAAGCGCTACCCGGATCATCAAAGAACAAGCGAATGGCGTCGCCAGGTGCAGACAGCGCTCCTAGGCTGACCGCGATCACAAGGTCAGCTAGACCTAAACTGTTCCAAATGAGAACCGCACCGCGAGCAGTGTTCGGTTGCCTGGCTACCCAGAGCGCGATCGGGAGCGCTGTTGCACCAATGATAATATCACCCCAGCCGGCGACAGGCGCGAATGGCGCCGGTAACCGTTTGGCGGCATAGAGCAGAACAAACAGAACGCCAAGAAGTCGGATGGCGTGCAGTGCGATCAACGCAGGTAAAGGTGCCGATTGCAGCCAGCTTCGACTGGCGAACGAGCCGAATCCAATTACACTGAAAACAGCAACTGGAATCAGCACGGCAGCGCCCAGCAGCGGCGTACTGATATTTCCCGGCACGCCAATCCAAAGCACTCCAATGAACCAGAGCGCCATGGCAGCGCCAATTGTTACCCGTTGAGTTAGTGAGGAGCCAAACAAGGCGACATACGTCGCGACTACTACCGCCGCACTTGCGGTGATCCCGACCGTGGAGAGAAGGTCAAATGTCATTTTTTGTTCCTGGATAGTTGTTTTTGGGTTTGAAAATCATGCGAGTGCTTGCTGCAGTGCACTACCCGCCATTCCTAAACGCTCAGCCCCATGGCTCGCCATCCAACCGGCGTCGTCGACCGCGGGACGAGGCGTCGGCGGCACAGGGTGTTCTTGCGTCCTCTCGTAGGCCACGGGATCGAACCCCGGTAGCATCGGCAGTATCATGAAACGCGCCAAGACAGCCAGTCGGGTGCGGAAGCTCTGGCGTGACGGTGGCAATGCGGCGTGGCGCCGAGCGATCGTTTCGAAGTCCTCGGCCTCTTTTCCAGTGAGCTCGAGTACCGTATCATTGGGAGCGCCGACCACGAACGCACCACGGTCGTTGTCTTCGAACCAATACTTCAGGCCGCTGAGCAGAAAAGCCTCCGCGCCTATCGCTTTGGCGCCTTTGTAGAACATCCACAGGGGACTCTTTACATGCCGCACGTTATGACCGACGACTCGGCCAATGATCGCGGCCATTTCAGTCACGGTGAGGAGCTTTGGTCCAGTCGGCCGATAACTCTTGCCCGCGTGGCGCGCTGGATCGGACAGGGCAGCGACTGCAACTCGGGCGATGTCATCGACCGACGGCGGTGCGTTGCGGCTTTCACTCGCGATTGGCAAAGGAAGGACCCCGAGATGTGCCGCGAACGGCATCATTTCTAAATAGGGGCTCTCAGCGAAAAAGCCGGGATTGACAACGGTGTACGCGATGCCCGGAAGCGCGGCGAACATCCGATCGATAAGCCAGTGTTGGCGCGTCATCAACGCCGGATGGTTGGGTCCAGCTAGCCATTGCGAAAGCCCGACGATCTGTTCGAGGCGCGTCTCCCGCGCAGCGTCTGCAAATGCCACCGCACTCTGGATCACGAAGGGATGATATGGCGGGCAGAAGTAAGCTCGCTGCACGCCACGCATCGCGTCCGTCAGCTGGCCGGGATCGAAGATATCCGCCACCACGACCTCAGCGCCGCGACTCTGGAGCAGATCGCTCCGCGCGTCCCGGACACGGACGGCGGCTCGTACTGGCCACCCTTTGGCCAGCAGCTGAGTAACAACCGCGCTACCGGTCCGTCCGACTGCACCGGTTACGAGAATTCTTGGATTAGTCATAAGAAGAAAAAGCGGAGTAGCATTTTGTTGTCGGTACGATACCGTACCCGTCGTGATGAACTATTGGTACGATACCGTACCGTTTGCAAGTGAAAATGTCGGAAATCAAAAAACCTAAGCGCCGCTCACCCTCCCCTAGCGTTCAGGCCAAGCCTGGCTCCAGCTCCACCCGCGACCGCGTGCTCTATGCGGCGTTTTCCCTGTTTCGTGAACACGGCTTCTCCAGCACCAGCATGCTGGATATTGTCACCCGGGCCCGAATATCGAAGCGCGATCTCTACGCCCTATTCAAGAACAAGCACGCAGTATTAGCGGCCTGCATCAGCGAACACACCGAACAGATGCGACGAACCTTAGCTATGACGAATCCGGTGCCACAGACCAGGGAGGCTCTAACCAAGTTGCTTGTCGAGATCGGCATATCCATCTTGAAGACAGTGTGCCATCCGGATGCATTGACCGTTTTTCGGCTCGCGATCGCAGAATCCGATCGTGCTCCCGAGGTCGCTCGCGCCCTCGATAGCAGTGGGCGTGAGGCTAACCAAAAAGCGCTCTCCGAACTGATCAGAAACGCTCAATCCCGCGGATTGATCGGTGCCGGCGACCCAGCTCTTCTGACGGCTCGCTATATCACTACGCTCTGGGGAGATCTCTTGATCCGGTTATTAATGCGTGTGCGCGAGGCGCCAACCGAACGAGAAATCGTCGCTCGTGCCCGTGCAGCCACGGAGATATTGGTCCCACTTCGCTAGCGAGGAGCTTCGTTCTCCCGACTTCGCTGTCCTGGAGGGACTATATGATGGTGGCCAGACGGGTGCGGCATTCTACAAAGTCGACGAAGCCGTCAAAAGCATCAAAATCAGGTATTTGGTACAAAATCGGTACAAATTTTTTGCCGAGAGTTCGGGAGTCGACTATTGCCCCTCGACTCGTCAGTCAATCTTCAGGGGTGGGCAGGATCAAACACAGTCCTCTCCATTTGCAGCCAACTTGTTGATCAGGCCTCCGCGCGCTTGGCCGATTCGATCCACTGGAACGATCGGTGTCGGGCCGCCCTAGCGGGGATGCCGGTTCGCGTGGGCAGGACCAATTGGCGCTTGACGATGATTGGACATGGCTGCATCATTCACATATGAACAATGCTGTCGCCTCCGCAATGGTCCAAGCCGCTCACCGCGTCGAGGCGCACCTGGAGGAGGCGTTAGCGGGCGTGGGCCTATCCATCGCGAAATTTGAGACGCTGTCTATCTTGGTGAGCCAGGACCGACCTATAAGCCTCAGCGAGCTTGCCGCGAAGCTCGTCTGCGTCCGGTCCAACGTCACCCAGCTAGTCGACCGTCTCGAAACGGAGGGGCTGGTGAAACGAGCCGATGATCCACTCGACCGGAGGGCTGTCCGCGCGGAAGTGACGGCGCTCGGACGGAAACGGCAGGCGGCCGGGACCCCGGTGGTCAACGCGGTGCTCCAAGATGTTGCTAACAAGCTGGCCGCACTTGATTCCCAAAAGCTGAAACGCGCTCTGGACGCCATCCAGTAAAATTTTTTTGCCACGTGGTTCATGTGTGAATTATTCAACGCTGCAACTACATTCTTTAGAAGAGGTCGAGCCGTGTCGAGATTAGAAGGCAACGAGAAAACCAGTACAAAGGAGATTCAAATGAACAGTTCAAGCAACCTGCTCGTGTTGGGTGTAACAGGACAAGTAGGAAAACTTGTCGCCACCAATCTAAAAAGGAGTGAAGCATATTTTTCGGTAGGGTCGCGACGGAGAGCGAATCTGGAAGAGCTGGCAAACCAATTTGGATCATCGCGATTTATCGA